>DUVF01000054.1 GCA_012841165.1 Clostridiales bacterium | reverse complement strand
TTACGTCATGCACGGCGAGACCGCGGCTGCCGCGACTTATGCCCGCCGTCTGGTCAAAGATCAGGATGCAGGCAAGCCGCTTGACGAGACCATCGCCAAGATGAACGACATCATCAAGCACTACCATGACACCTCCCGGCCGATTTTTGCCGCCAAGAAAGGCATGATCGACGAGGTGGTCGACATGACCAAGCTGAGAGATTATTGCAAGGCTTTCGTAGGCAGTTTCTATCAGAATCCTGTCAGCTTCTGCCCGGTCCATCAGCAGATCTCGACCCGCATCATCAGAGGCTAAGTGAAAATTAGAAATTCAGTCGAGTTAAGTTACCCGGCTGGAACGAATTAAAGCAAAAAGCGGGGCCGGAGAAATCATCCGATTTCTCCGGCCTTTTTGCGTGCACCCAATGGGCGTTATTAGACTATTATATCATTAAGCGCAGAGGGTCGACTTTGTGGATCAGGATATCTAAAACTTCTGCTTCGGGCGGTCGGGCTTCGACAGCCCGGGAAAGATCAAGTTCAAAGCCGGTATTCTCCTGTATTTGTTTCGGTGAGACTCCGGGGAAATATTCGGCCAGGTACATCCGGCAGTCTTCACCGAAGCGCATGAGGCCAAGCTCGGTCACAACTGCCCGTGGGCCCCGTTTCGGATCCAGGCCGACCCGGGCGCGGTCACCCGGCCCGCGGCCCCAGCCGTAGCTGGTAATGTAGTCGACTTTTTCTATAAAGCGACGTTTCTCATGCTTCATGATGATGATGGTATCGCAGTAGGTGGCGATGCCGTTCGCTCCGCCGGAACCGGTGAAGCGGGTTTGGGGATGGAAATAGTCGCCGATCGAGGTCGAATTAAGGTTCCCGTAGGGGTCGATCTGAGCGCCGCCTAAAAAACCGCAGGCAATCAGTCCGCGCTTGGCATAGATGGACTGAAAACCAAAATAGCGGTACTGCGGCCACAGAACAGAAGCCTGGTAGTTGATTCGCAGATCGGACACGCTGGTGGGGACTTCCTGCGGGTTGCCTTCAAACAGCGCTGTCTCGAAGATCAGATGCGCGTTCGGGGCATGGGTATTTTTTGCCAGCGTAGCGCCGACTAAGGGTAGCCCGGTACCGACAATATAGGCTTTGCCGTCTTCTATCTGACGGGACAGGGTGACGGCCATCATTTGGTTCTTTGTATATTCCATGGGACAGTTCTCCGTTTCTGTTTATTTTCGCTTTAAGCCCGGGGTATAGCCGTAGCCCGGCTGGATTCGCAGTTTCAGCAGGCGGGCGGCTCCAAGCTTGTTGAGATAGTCTGCATGAGTCGGGCAAGCGTCAACATATTCGGCAATAAATCTATCAAAGGCCTCCTGCGTTCGACTGGCGTTATCGTAGTCGATAAAAAAGCGGCTGTCATAATCGTAATAATTAAAACATTGCGAAGGGTGCGCGCCGTAAGATGCGGGCACAACGGCATCGACGCACAAGCCGGTACAAGAATTAAGTTCTGGTTGTCGACGCAGTTCTTCGTCGGAGACCAGCTCTTCGCAGCTGACTATGGTTTTATTGGCAGCGATGGCAATATCCAGATCCTGGAATTGGGCTCCGCTGATGCGGAAAGTACCGTCGGGGCTGGCCAACTGGGCATGAATCAGCGCCACGTCAATTTTTGGAGTCGGCACTAAACAGAGCTGGCTACCGGGATTGAAAGGATCTTCCTGGATGACAAATTTTTTATCCGGCAGCTTGGGATGTTTTTTCCGATCAGCTTCTGAGATGCCCCAGAGATTCACCAGATCGGAACCGAGCATGTTTTTGACCGGAACATAGCTGAGTCCCAGCGCGGCTCCATGATAGACGATGGTCTGCACATCGAGTGAGTAATCATCATACTGAATGGCGCCTTGTTCAACAGCTTCGCGAAAGCGCCGGCAAACCTGTGTATATCCGGAATTTGCTATATAAGATACGATTATCGTGCTAACGCAGCCGGCGCCGATCAGCATGTCTATGTCACCGCCGGAAGGCCCGCCTTCAATATAGAGATTGCGCTTCTTTTGCCGGATAATCTCCCGAACCAGCGCGTAAGGGCGTCGATTGGTTACAAAGCCGCCGATCGCCAGACAGTCGCCATCGGAGATCAAGCTGGAAACAGCGGCTTCGGCAGACATAACTTTGGTGTCAGTGTTCATAAATAAATACCTCGCTTCGTTTCTGACAGAGAGCGTCAGTGTTCGTCTGTTTCTGTCGGAATCCGATTCTTGTCCGGGAAGGTCAGACTGAACAACAGAGTCGATACAGTGGCAGCAATGACGGCGGCGTAGGTATCTGTCAGCCAGGGAGCGATCGGGAAGTGCCCGAACATGCTGTTGTAGGCGACCCAGATCAGGCCGACAGCGCCGGTGATGATCATTGCGATTATAGCGCCGCGTTCACTGGTTTTCTTGTAGTAGATGCCGTAGAGCAGAACTACGAAGAGGGCTCCTCGTATCGTATAGGCAAAGTATACCATGTCCAGAATCCGAGTGGAACCATAGAAAACGATGGCCAACACGATACAAAGCACACCGGAGAAGGCGGTCGAAAAGCGCCCCATGAGCAGCAACTTGTGATCGTTGACCGATTTTGCATATTTCTGATAGATATCCCGCGTAAACATCGTGCCGGCGGCCAGAATAATAGGTGAAACAGTCGACAGAATGGCTGCGAAAATGGAAGCTAAAACGATACCGCCGATCACCGGATGTAATGACATCATCAGAGTCGGCAAAGCCATTTTGGCATTTTCCAGATTGGGGAACATCACCTTGGCCGACATGCCCATCAAAGCGGTAAAAATCCCGAAGGGGGCGACCAGCAAGGCTGTCAGGAAAGCCGACTTCCGCGCGACCCGGACATCTTTGGCAGCCAGAATAGGCTGGATGCCGGCTTGCGCCGTACAGGCGCCCAGAACGGAGGCGATGATCCAGGAACTGACCTTGGGCATACCGATGGCCGTCGGATTGAAGTACTGCGGATCGAGTTCTGTGGAAAGTGCAGCCAAACCGCCGTCCATGGTCGCGTTGATGGCGATCAGAGTGACGATCACGCCGCCGTACATGGCAAAAAGGTGCATTAGATTGGTCGAGCCGACAGCATTCATGCCGCCGGCGATGGTATAGATGGTGAACCCGATACCAAGGATGATAATAGAAGAGTTAAAACTCAAATTCAATAAGGATACGCCTAACGTACCGGCTGCAATAATTTGGGATGTTCCAATAGCGATCATTACAAAAATCAGCATGACGCTGGCAACGGTGCGGGCTTTCGTGCCGATAAAGTGGCCAATGATACCGGGAACCGTGACTGTATTCAGGCTCCGGTATAGTTTGGCGAAAAAAAGAGCCAGTATAAGAACTCCGATACCGTTAGCCATAGTGTACCAGGCACCGGAAATGCCGAACTGGTAGCCGTATTCGGACACGCCGGTAGTTGCAGTGCCGCCGAGCCATTCTCCGGTTCCGGCAGCAACGCATATGGCGACGCCCAAACCGGCTCCCGTAAAGCTATCAGAGGTTTTTGAATGCTTGGATGACCAAACTCCTATAAAAACAGTCAGAGCGAAGTAGATCAGGATGATAAGAAGTTGGATTGACAATTGGTGAGCCTCCCTAGAATGAATATATGCGTCTATTATACCATTGTATCGTCCTTGACGACCAGGTCAAAAAACTTATATAATAATTACAATAGCATAATTACTATAGCCTACTAGCCTGAAATTCGGGGCGCTGATTTAATACCCCTCAAGACTGAACAACCCTCGATCGACTAGAAAGGATGTATTGAATTGGAGATTTCCAACTCGTTGAACCCGACCGGCCATCTGACCGTCGGCCAGATTATGAATAGACAGTTTTCGGCGCTGCGTAAAGACGACACGCTGCGGACTGTTATTGAATATTATCATAAATATAAAATAAGCACTTTGCCGGTCGTTGATGATCAGGAAAAACTGATCGGCGTTTTCCCCAAAAAGCGCCTTTTTAAGGCCCTGCTTGACGGAGCGGCTTTTGGAGATCCGATCCACCCATACATGGTTAACAATCCTGTGTTCATCAGTGTTGACCGAACTTATGACGAATATTCGCTGGTTCTGCGGGTGACGAAGAGCACAGTCGACAATGTGGTAGTGCTGGACGATGATCAGCATGTGGTCGGAATGATAGGCACCGGCGAATATTTGAAGGCCAGCCTGGATATGATCACAAAATCGTCGGCTCTTATGGAATCATTGTTTCGCGTCAATTACGAAGGCATTGTCATTGTCGATAAGGACGGCTATATACTGCGCATCAATCCGGCGGCGGAGGAGATGTTTGAGCTGAAGAGCTGCAATGTCGTCGGCTGTCTGTTCGGAGATGTTTTTCCAGAGATCACGCTGCCTGAACAACTGCAGATCGGCTTGCGAAAAACTGTCTGTTCAGTGCCTGTGGTGGTAAATCAGGTGCCGATAACCGAAGAAGGAGCTCAGATCGGTTTCAGCATTGCTTTTCTGGATGTATCGAACATGGAAAAAATCGCCCGCGAACTGGAACTGGTTAAAGATCTGCAATCGACTATCGATGGCGTGCTCAGCGCTTCGTCCGACGGAGTGCTGGTTTCGGACAATGAAGGGAACATTCGTTATATCAATAAACGAGCCTGCAGCCTGTTTGGAGAAAATTGCAGCGATCTGATCGGCCGGCCGCTGCGCTTGCTCTTGCAAACAGATGGCGGAGCCAAAACGGCCAAGTCCGGTTCGGTCGAGGTGGAATCCTGCGATCTGAACAATAAAAAATGCATTGTCTCCCATGTGCCTTTCCGCCGGGCTGGCAGCGAAGAAGGTGAACAGGAAGAGACCGGCATAGTCAGTACGATCTATCTGGACAACAATGCAATCGCTGAAGAAATCGCCCGCAAATGGTTGTACCTCAATCAGCAGGTGCAATATTACAAAGATGAGTTGGCTAAACGCAACTGTTCCGGCAGTCGTTTCGATCAGATCGTTACCAACAATCAACAGTTCAAAAAAATCAAAAAAGATGCCTTGCTGATTGCCCGCAGCAGTTCGACCGTACTGTTGACCGGAGAGAGCGGCGTTGGCAAGGATATGTTCGCGCGGGGCATTCATGAGGCCAGCCCGCGTTCGCAGGAACCTTTCGTCAAAGTCAACTGCGTGTCCATCCCCGAGACTCTTTTTGAATCGGAATTGTTCGGCTATGCTCCGGGTTCGTTCACCGGCGCGTTGAAAAATGGAAAACCGGGTTATTTCGAACGGGCAGATAAGGGCACCATCTTCCTTGATGAGATTGGTGACATGCCGATGTCTATTCAGGCGAAGCTGCTTCAAGTGCTCCAGGAAAAGGAATTTGTCAGGGTCGGCGGTACGAGCAAACAGACCATCGATGTGCGCATCATCGCTGCCACCAATCGTGATTTGCGCCAGGCAATCGCCGATAAATCTTTCCGGGAAGATCTCTTCTATCGTTTGAATGTCATAGAATTTCATCTGCCGCCTTTACGTGATCGGCAGGAAGATATCATTCCTTTGGCCTTTTCATTTATTGAAAAATACAATCAAATTCTTGGCTCCCGGGTAGACGGCATCAGCGAAGCGGCTAAAAAGGTGCTTTCGGCTTACAACTGGCCGGGCAATATCCGGGAACTGGAGAATGCTATCGAAAGAGCGGCCAACTATGTTTGGGAGGGCGAGATCGGGGTGGAGAACCTGCCCGAATTGATCGTTCAGGCGGAAATCGATGCTTCAGGCCGGCCAAATGTTTCATATCGAAACTCCCTGATAGATTTTGAACGTGAGATGCTGCTGGACATCCTCAAGAAAGCCAAGGGCAATAAGAGCGCTGCGGCCCGGATGATGAATCTCAGCCGATCGGCCTTTTATGACCGGTTGGCTAAGCACAATATCAAATAATATCTGTTTGATATAACTTCAATATTTCTGAATAGTCGTCGAACAACAAGGAGAAACTCTGATGACCGTATATGCAATGTATTTCAGCCCGACCGGCACCACTCGCAAGATCGCCGAAGCGATGGCCAGTCGCCTGGCAGAATTGAAAACGCCGGGAAAGGCGTTTCAAACGATCGATTTTACGCTCAAAAACAAGCGGGAGGGCGAGCCGGCCACATTCACTGATGGCGACTGGGTCGTGTTCGGTCTGCCGACGATCGCCGGGCGGGTGCCCAATGTGCTGTTAAAATATCTGGATACGCTAAAAGGCAACGGTGCGACTGCTGTCAGCCTGGTTTTGTACGGTAACCGCGCTTATGATGATTCGCTGATCGAACTGAGTGATATCCTGACCAATAAAGGGTTTTGGGTTGCTGCCGGGGCGGCATTTATTGGCGAACATTCATTTTCCAAGACCCTGGCGCAGGGGCGACCGGATGAAGAGGACCTGGTGACAGCGCGGGCCTTTGCGGGGCAGATAGCCGCTAAACTGCTGGCGGAGGGAGCCGGTAGCGAAAAAGGTGCGCTGCCTGTTTCAGTTAAAGGTAACCGTCCATATCGTGATTACTATCGTCCGAAGGATAAAAACGGCAATACGGTAGATATCCGCAAGGTTGTGCCGTTAACGCTCGATATCTGCACCGACTGCAAAAAGTGTGTTTCAGTTTGTCCGATGGATTCGATCGATCATGAAGACCCCAAGAAGATGGTCGGCATATGCATAAAGTGTGGAGCCTGCCTGAAGGTTTGTCCGGTGGAGGCGAAATATTACGACGACGAGAATTATCTCAAGCATAAAAGAGAATTGGAAGAAGAACTGACAGATCGCAAACAGCCGGAATTATTTGTATAGGGAGGGAAAATATGGAGCAGGTGGTCATCAGCGGGATCGCCCGAACTGCCGGCGGCAGCTATGGCGGCAGCCTGGCAACTAAAACAGCGCCTGAACTTGGCGGAGTTGTAATTCGTGAAGCTGTCAGGCGGGCGGGTGTTGAAGCGGCGGCAGTCGATGAAGTGTTGTTCGGCTGCGGCTGGCAAGCCGGCATCGGGCCAAACATGGCGCGCATGAGTGCGATGGCAGGCGGCTTGTCAGTTGAAACTCCTGCCACAACCATAAACATGCGCTGCGGTTCCAGCCTCAAGGCGCTGACGATGGCCTGCGCCATGATCCGGGCCGAAGATAACCGGCTGATGATTGCGGGCGGCGCCGAATCGACCAGCAACATCCCTTATCTGGCGCCTAAAATGCGCTGGGGGGCGCGAATGGGCGATGCGGAATTGGTCGACGACTTGACGCGCGATGGCTTTTTTTGTCAGCTGGCCGGCATGCCGATGAGCGGCACGGCAGAATTGTTGACTGGAGAATATGGCTTCGGCCGGGAAGAGCAGGACGCATATGCACTCTTAAGCCATCAGCGGGCGGTAAAAGCAATCGCTGAAGGACGTTTCAAAGAAGAGATTGTTCCGGTGGAAGTAGAGACGCGCAAGGAAAAACTGGTGTTTGACACCGATGAAATCCCCCGCGGTGATATTGATTTAGCAAAGCTGGCCAAACTTCGTCCGATCGTCAGTCGCGATGGCTGCATAACCGCCGGAAACAGCAGCGCGCTTTGTGACGGCGCGTCGGCGGCGGTGCTTTCCAGCCGGAGTCGGGCGAAAGAACTGGGCTTGCAGCCGCTGGCACTGATACGATCCTATGCCACAATAGGGATGGAACCTCTCAGGATGGGCTTAGGCCCTGTTGCGGCAACCCGGCAAGCCCTTGAAAAAGCCGGCCTGAAGCTTTCCGATATCGATCTCATAGAAATGAATGAGGCCTTCGCGGTTCAATATCTGGCTGTTGAAAAGGAACTGGGGCTGGATCGGGACAAGGTCAACCTTCACGGTGGTGCCATCGCGTTGGGGCATCCGATAGGCGGAACAGCTGTAAAATTGTTGGCGACCTTGCTTTCGGCCCTTAAAGCTTACGATAAAACCCTTGGCCTGGTGACGCTCTGCATTAACGGCGGGCACGGCATGGCGCTGGTGGTGGAACGTTTGTAGATCAATGGCTGGAATCTCGTTAGAGTGAACGGAGGCAGCCGCGTTATGCTGAAAACAGTACCCAAGCTGAAAATATTGGAGTTAGATCCCTGGTTAACGCCCTATGAAGAAGAACTGCAAGCCAGGTTGCCGGCTCTGGCAGAGGCAGAGCGACGTCTGCTGAATCAAGGCCAGAAGCTGGGTGATATCGCCGAACTGCATCGTTATTATGGTTTTCATAAAGAGAACGGTGACTGGATTTATCGGGAATGGGCGCCCAATGCCGGCGCTCTTTTTCTGATAGGCGAGTTCAATGACTGGGATCGCAGTTCACATCCCATGGAAAAGGGAGAGGACGGCAGTTGGGAGATCCGCCTGCCGGGCGATGCGCTGTGGCATCAGATGCAGGTCAAGGTGCATATCGTCGGCGCCGACGGCAGCCGTCAGGACCGCATTCCTTTGTTCATAAAGCGGTTGATTCAAAATCCGGCTGACTGCAGCTTCAACGGTCAAATCTGGGAGCCGGAACAGCCCTTTGTCTGGAAGCACAGCTCACCCCGAATCAATACCGATCATCCGTTGTTGATCTACGAAGCGCATGTCGGCATGGCTCAGGAGAATCCTGTGATCGGCACCTACCGTGAATTCGCCGATCTGATTTTGCCGCGGATCAAAGAAGCCGGCTACAATACAGTGCAGCTGATGGCCATAATGGAGCATCCCTATTATGCGTCCTTCGGCTATCAGGTGACCAATTTCTTTGCCGCGTCTTCATGGTTCGGAACACCCGATGATCTTAAATATCTCATCGACCGTGCGCACGGGTTGGGTTTGCGCGTTTTAATGGATCTGGTGCATTCGCACGGCGCCGGCAACTTAGCCGAGGGGATTGCCTGCTTCGATGGCTCCGAGGAACTTTTCTTCCATTCCGGAGAACGCAGCTGGCATCCGGCCTGGGGCTCGCGGCTGTTCGATTATCAGAAACCGGAAGTGCTCCGTTTTCTGCTGTCCAATCTGCGATACTGGCTGGAAGAATTCCGCTTTGACGGCTTTCGTTTCGATGGCGTTACCTCCATGCTCTATCACGACCATGGTCTGGGCGCTTCCTTCGATCACTACAGCAAGTATTTCAGCGCAAACACCGATCAGGCAGCGGTCATTTATTTACAGCTGGCCAATCAACTGGTTCACCAGATTCAACCGCAGGCAATTACGGTAGCTGAAGATATGAGCGGCTATCCGGGTATGGCTCTGCCAATCTCCGCGGGAGGCCTGGGCTTCGATTATCGGTTGGCGATGGGTATGCCGGACTTTTGGGAGAGAAGCGTTCAAAAAAGGGACGAGGATTGGGACATGTCGCATATGATGTATGAGTTGACGACAGCCCGGCCCGGTGAAAAGCGGATCGCCTACGTCGAATCGCACGATCAGGCGCTGGTCGGTTCGCAAACTTTGATGTTCCGCATGGCGGGGCCTGCAATGTACTGGGACATGAACAGGGAAAATCAGAATCCGGTGATCGACCGGGCGATGGCGTTGCATAAGATGGCGCGTCTGATCACGGCGAGCGCCGGCGCAGAGGGCTATTTGAACTTTATGGGCAATGAATTTGGGCATCCGGAATGGATTGACTTCCCCCGCGCCGAGAATGGCTGGAGTTATCAATACAGTCGTCGTCAGTGGTCGCTGGGCGATAGCGACTATCTTAGATATTCGGATTTAAAGAGTTTCGATAAAACCATGTTGCACTTGCTGACAGAAAAAAAACTGATGGGCGGGCCGGTGCGCATCCTGTTGGTTGATCAGCAGCGCAAACTGATCGCCTTTGAAAAAAAAGCGCATATCTTCATCTTCAACTTCCATCCCACAGAATCCGTTCCCTCTTTGCAACTGCCGCTTCAAGGAGCGACAGCCAGCTTGCGCACTCTGTTAGACACCGATGAAATACGCTTCGGCGGACAGGGCCGGATCGCTCATGATGTAATCTATCCGATTCAGGATCTGCCGGATTATCAGGAGGTGGGGGGCATCATGATATATGTTCCTTGCCGGACAGGTCTGATCCTTAGCTAAAGTCCGGAACATTCGATTCAGAATGCGGTTTTTGGTGTATACATGTAGAAGTATTGTAATCTATTGGCATGAAGAAAAGGAGAAACACATAATGAAACTATCATTGCGCGATCGCTTTCCGGATATGACCGTTGAGACGACTAAAGGAACCATCAGGTTACCTGAAGATTATAAAGGGAAATGGTTTGTTTTTTTTAGTCATCCGGCTGATTTTACACCTGTTTGTACCACCGAATTCGTCGGTTTTCAGAAAAAGAAAAAGGAATTTGACCGCCTGGGCGTCGAACTGATCGGACTCAGCGTAGACGATTTGGAATCACATCACAACTGGGTGAAATGGATCAAAGAAAATCTGCATGTGGAGATCGAATTTCCGATTATTGATGACGCGGATCGTAAAATCTCGGAAACTTTAGGAATGATTCACCCGAACGAGGATGATACCTTAGCGGTGCGCGCCGTCGTGATCGTCGACCATAACGGCAAAGTGCGCGGCCTGATGGAATATCCCAAGGAAGTCGGCCGCAGCATAGGCGAGATCCTGCGCTTTGTCAAGGCGCTTAGATTAGCCTCGGTTAAGAAGGTTTTCCCGCCGGCGAACTGGCCGAACAATGAACTCATAGGCGACAAAGTTCTGTTCCATCGCGGTCCGGAAGACGATCCGGCCAAGGATAAGGAAAGGGGCATCACCGCTCTGTCCGACTGGTTTATTTACAAGAACGAAGAAGCACTCTGAGGGGAATTTCAAGACCATAACTAAGAGAGCCTGTATGAGAAAAAAGAGAAAACAGACAGCCGGTAAAAAAGGCAGCTTTCGCCGTCGGATCCTGCCGGCTGTCTTGCTTGCAGCGGCCATATTTGTAGGCGTTCAGCTGCTGTTCTGTCCGGTGCCGGGTAAGATTCCCTATGCCGGCCTGATTGCGGCAGCTAGCGCCGAAGAGGAACTCGACCCCTTTTTGGTCGCAGCAGTTATAAAAACCGAGAGCAGCTTCGACCCCGAAGCGATCTCTTCTCGCAATGCCCGCGGTCTGATGCAGGTCATTCCGGAGACTGCTTATTTTGTGATGGCGAAAACCGGCCACGAATTTCCGCTGGCCGATCTGCTGGAACCGGAACGTAACATAAAGACCGGTTGTTTTTATCTGTCCTATTTGATCAAGACTTTTGATGATCTCGACGCGGCAGTAGCGGCCTATAATGCCGGCCCGGGGAATGTCAAAAAATGGCTGGTCGATCCGGCGCATTCCCAGGATGGCAGAACGCTCAAAGAGATTCCCTTTGCGGAAACGGCGAATTATGTCGTTAAAGTGCGAAAGGCCAGGGCAGATTACCATAAGCGCTTTGGGGGTGTTTTTCCAGAATAGGAGGACAGAGAAATGGCAGATAGAAGACTTAATTGCTTAGGCGAAGCCTGTCCTATTCCATTGGTGAAAACGCAGCATGAAATGGGCAAAATGAAGGACGGCGATCTTTTGATAGTTGATATCGATCATAGCTGCGCCATAAATCACATACCAGGCTGGGCCAGAGCGGCCGGTTATAATTGCGAGGTGGAGGAAACCGGCGAAAATCGTTGGGAGATCCACATTAAAAGACCGTTTAAGAAGGAAACTTAAGAACAGCTTCAGATGGGAGAAGCAATGGAAAAAAAGCATGAGCAATATGACGTTGTCATCATTGGCGGCGGTGCGGCCGGATTGAGCGCCGGGATTTACGCCGGACGGGCCGGCCTGAAAACACTGATCATTGAAAAGACCCTGATCGGCGGTCTGGCAAATAATGCTAACGAGATTTCTAATTATCCGGGTTTCCCAGAGGAGATCAGCGGGGAAGAGTTGATGAAGCTTTTTAAAAAGCAAGCGGAGAAGTTCGGAGTTAAATTTAAATTGACCGATGTGAAAAAAGTTGACCTGATACCGGAGGATAAAACCGTTGAAACCTTTAGCAATATATATCATGCACGGGCTGTGATCGTGGCCTCTGGCGGGCAGCCCCGTCTGACCGGGGCTGCGGGCGAGGAGCGTTTTCTCTACGGCAGGGGGATTTCGTTTTGCGCTACCTGTGACGCCGATCATTACATAGGGAAACATGTTTTAATCGTTGGCAGCGGCGATGCGGCGATTGAAGAAGGAATATTTCTGACCAGATTCACTGACCAGGTCACCGTTTCGGTCATGCACAGTGAGGGTGTCATGGATGCCGGCAGGATTGTGCAAGCTCAGGCTTTGGCCAACCCTAAGATGAAGTTCCGATGGAATACGGTGGTCGATTCCTTTGTCGGCAAAGAAGAACTGACCGCTGTCGTTTTGAAAAATATTAAAACGGGTGAGCTCAGTCCGGTTGAGGTTGACGGCTGTTTTCTTTTTATTGGTTATGAACCGGATACAGAATTGTTTAAAGAGCAGCTCCCTATGACGGCGGACGGTTACCTGGTGACCGATGAGCAGATGCAAACCGGCGTTCCGGGAGTTTTCGCGGCCGGCGATGTACGGCAGAAATTTATCAGGCAGGTTTCCACCGCGGTAGGTGACGGGGCGATCGCCGGAGCCGGTGCTGAAAAACACATCTATGTGAAGGACGGGAAAGCTGTCTGCGTCGAATAAAGGGGGAGTAGCGATGAAACTCAAGGATCGGGTTACCCGGCTGATGCAGGAAATACCTGTCATCTACCTTGCGCTGCGGCATCCCCGAACGCCGGCCAGCGCTAAATTGCTGGCTGTGCTGACGCTCGCCTATGCGCTTTCGCCGATCGACCTGATACCGGATTTTATACCTATTTTGGGTTATCTGGATGAATTGATCATTCTCCCGATATTGATTGCCTGGACAGTTCGTGGCATTCCGCAAGATGTGCTAGAAGAATGTCGCCGGGAAGCGGTCGGTCTATGGCCGGGCGGTGGCCCGAAGCTTTGGTATCTTGCAGTCCCCATAGTTCTTTTCTGGATTGTTCTGATCGGTCTGTTATTGCGGGCCTGGCTGGCTAACCGCTGATAGATCCTAAAGAGTTTTTACCTGCGAGCCTGTCATCGTTGCGTCGGATCGGCCTGTCTGGACAAGCCATTGCGGATACGCTAAACTGAAAACGATACAGGCTTTTAGTGTGTTTCAAGCGAAGAGAACAGGATTAACCATGTCCATCATATTGCATGTTGATGTAAACAGCGCCTTTTTATCGTGGACCGCAATCGAACGTCTGCGACAGGGTGATCCGGTCGATTTGCGCACCATTCCATCCGTTATCGGAGGCGATGAGGAAATCCGTCACGGAGTGGTTTTAGCGCGTTCAGTCCCTTCTAAAGCCTATGGCATAGTTACAGGAGAAAGTCTGTTTGAAGCTCGCCGGAAGTGCCCCGATTTGGTCGTCGTGGCGCCGGATCGTGCTGTCTATAGCCGGCAAAGCGAAGCCATGTTTAATCTTCTGTCTGATTATTCATCGGTGATTCAGCGTTTCAGCATTGATGAATGCTATGTCGATTATACCGAGGCAGAGGCCCGCTTTGGCCCGCCGGTGGAGCTTGCCCATTTAATTCGGCAGAGATTTAAAGAAGAACTTGGGTTTACCGTAAATATAGGAGTGTCAACCAACCGGGTGCTGGCTAAAATGGCATCGGAGCTTGAGAAACCTGATCGGGTGCACACGCTGTGGCCGGAAGAAATCGCTGAAAAAATGTGGCCTCTACCTGTCGAGCGGCTGTACATGGTGGGCGAGGCGACGGCGGCGAAACTTCGGCAGATCAATTTGAACACGATTGGTGAGCTGGCAGCTTTTGATTCGTTGCATTTAAAATCACTGCTCAAGGCGCACGGCAGCCTGATATGGAATTATGCAAACGGCATTGATCCGTCCCCGGTGGTGCCGGAGGGCAGCGAAGAGCAAAAGGAGATTTGCCGCAGCACTACTTTGGCAGTTGATCTGACAGACAGAGAGGCTCTCTGTCAGGTGCTTATGATGCTGGCGGAAGATGTCGGCAGAGATCTTAGGAAAAGCGGCAAGGCGGCCGGCCAGATCTCGGTGGTTTTGAAGGCGAGCGATTTTAAGCAAAGCAGCCGACAGATTCAAACTGAAGCGGTCAACCGGACGAATGAACTCTATCGCTATGGCGTTAAAGCCTTCGATGAACTATGGCAAGGTCAGCCGATCCGACTGATCGGACTCAACGCCGGGCAGCTTACAGCTGCGGGAACCCAGCAATTATCTATGTTCGATCAGGCGGACAAGGACAGGCAGGATGAACTGGAAAAAACCATTGATCAGATCCGTCAAAAATATGGCCGCCATTCGATTCAGCGGGGAGGCTTGAACGAGCTGGAATGAACAGTTGTCTGCCTTGCAAAGGCAGATGTGCTGTGATAAACTGAACGACAAATAAATTGAACGATAATCAAAGGAAACAGCAAGGAGAGGTCGGGTAAACCGGCAAAGGTGTTAGGCTAGATGAGAATAGTAATAGACGCGATGGGCGGGGATCACGCGCCGGTCGCAATCGTAAAAGGCGCTGTCGATGCGGCCAGGAAAATCACTGACGAACTGATTTTGGTGGGTGACGAAAAACGTGTCCGGGAGGAATTGAGCAAATACATTTATGACAAGAAACAAATCCGCATAGTGCATGCCGGAGAGGTTATCGGAAACGATGAAGCGCCGGTGCGGGCAGTGCGCAGCAAACCGAATTCGTCAATGGTAGTAGGGCTGAGTATGGTAAAGGAAAAACAGGCCGACTTGTTCGTATCGGCTGGAAACACTGGCGCCATAATGGCCGGCGCGTTGTTTTTGCTGGGTCGGATCCAGGGTATCGATCGGCCGGCGATCGCTGCTACTTATCCTATCCTGAAAGGCGGAGTAGCTTTGCTGGTCGATTCCGGCGCGAATGTTGAGTGCAAACCAAATAATCTGCTGGAGTTTGCTGTCATGGGCAGCATTTACATGGAAAAAGTGCTCAATATAAAGAACCCCCGGGTTGGCCTGATCAATATAGGAACAGAAGAAAGCAAGGGTACGGCGGTATTGAAGGCGGCCTATCCGATGTTGGAACGAAGCCATGTCAACTTTGTCGGAAACGTTGAAGCGCGCGAATTGCCGAATGGCGTTTGTGATGTGATGGTCTGCGACGGTTTTACCGGCAATATCATTCTAAAATTGACCGAGGGATTGGCCTGGTCTATTCTCAAGCTGATTAAAAATAAATTCACAGAGAGCACCATCTCTAAAATGGGAGCCCTGCTATTATCTGGAAAACTGAAGGGTTTGAAGAGAGACTTCGACTATACAGAATACGGCGGCGCGCCTATTCTTGGCGTCCGCGGGGCAGTTTTGAAGATGCACGGCTCTTCCGATGCCAAAGCGGTGTGCAATACCATCGTCAAAGGCGCCGCTTTCGCAGATGCCGGTGTCGTCCAGATCATAGAGGGCTCGGTTGTCGAACTGGAGGACATCCAGATCAGTGAATAAGTTGAATCAGACTTCGATTTTGAATTATAGCTTTAATGATCCGGCTTTGCTCCAACAAGCGCTGACTCACAGTTCCACAATGCAGCGGGATCCGGACGGGGCAGCTTTCAATAACGAGAGATTAGAATTTCTCGGCGATGCCATATTAAACGCATTGATTGCTGAAGAGCTGTATCAGCGGCAGGAAACTATGGAAGAGGGACGACTCAGCCGCTTGCGGGCGCAGATCGTCTGTGAGGAAGCCTTGGCGAAAGCAGCTGATCGCTTGGAACTGTCCCGTCTGATTGCACTTGGACGCAGCGAGGAGAGAAACCGCGGCAGAGAGAGGCCGGGTTTGGCCGCTGATGCTCTGGAAGCCGTCATTGGCGCAATTTATCTTGATGGAGGTTTGACAGCTGCCCGAAACTTTGTTGTCGAATTATTGGCTGAACGGATCAATCGTGCCCTTCGGGGCGAACTTCGTTCCGACTATAAGACGGAATTACAGGAGCGCTTGCAGTTAGGCGGCATAGTGCAGATTAATTATTTGCTTGACCGTTCGGTCGGACCCGATCACAATAAGACCTTTTATATCAGCCTGTGGGCAGATGGAGAGAAAATTGGCGAAGGTTCCGGACATAGTAAAAAGGAAGCCGAGCAGGCGGCCGCCGAGGCTGCTTTAAAAGAACTGGCAGCCGGAGGAAACGATCTTGTATTTTAAGCGTCTCGAAATGCAGGGGTTCAAATCCTTTGCCGACCCTGTCACGATCGACTTTCATGAGGGCATAACCTGCATTGTCGGCCCGAATGGAAGCGGGAAAAGTAATATTTCCGATGCTATCCGCTGGGTGCTTGGCGAACAGAGCGCTAAAACTCTGCGCAGCGGACGCATGGAGGAAGTCATCTTTGCCGGAACTGCCCGCCGGAAAGCGCGCGGCATGGCAGAAGTCACTCTGGTGATAGATAATTCCGCTGCTATTTTACCAATCGATTACCAGGAAGTCGCCATTACCCGCCGGATGTTTCGTTCAGGTGAAAGTGAATATCTGATAAATCGGGCGCCTTGTCGGCTGCGCGATGTGCGTGAGCTCATTTTAGACACCGGCATTGGCGTCGATGGCTATTCAATCATCGGTCAGGGCCGGATCTCCGATATCGTCGCCAGCAAGGCGGAGAACCGCCGCGAAATGTTTGAAGAAGCGGCCGGCATAGTTAAGTATCGCAACCGACGCGATGAAGCGGAACGGCGGTTGGCGTCCGCCCGGCAGAATCTGGAACGAATCGATGACATCATCGCCGAAGTCGGAAGCCGGATTGGCGGTTTGCGTGATGAAAGCATCCGCGCCGTTGAATATCTGGAACTGAAAGAAAAACAGAAACTCTTGGAGATTGGCGTTACTTTGAAAAATATAGAGACGATCGAGTTGAAAAGCGAGTATCTAAAGGATGAATTGCTGGAAGCGGCCAATCGTATAGAAGAAGCCCAGGAGATAAAAGCGACTGTCGATCAGGAATGGCAGACAGTCAGAGACCAGGCCGACCAGATCGAGCAGACAGCGGAATCGATCCGTGACCGTCTTAATGAAGTGGGCGAGCGCATCAATCGACTGGACAGCGAAAAACAATTAACGGCAGAGCGTCTGCGCAATCTGACGCGGGACAAAGAAAGACTCGAACTGGAGAGTGAGGCCTTTCAGGCAAAGATAAAGACCGTCGAAGGAGAACTGGCTGAATGCCTGGCGGAGCAGACGATAGCCAACGCCGAAGCCCAAAAAAGCCAGGATGAATTGCAGCTTCTGGCCGATGATTGTAGCGCGATGGAAACAGCAGTGACAGAGCGGACGATTCAGGCCGATCGAGAGCAGGCGGAGCTGTTTGAGATCCATCGCCGTCTCAGCGAAATTACAGCCGAACAAAACGGACTCGGCCAGCTGGCAGAATCCATCCGAAAACGAAGAGCGCAGCTTGAAGCCGATAACGAAAGCCGGCAAAGCGCCGCGGAAGAACTGACTGTCAAAGAGAAACAAGCAGCCGAGCGGCTGGCTGAATATGAAACCACAGCCTCTCGGTTGCGTCAGGAAGGAGCCGCGCTCGATACTGAAATCGGATCGGTCAGCAAACAGCTGACCGATCACCGGGTTCAATTGAACCAGCTTGCCATAGAACAGGGAGAGGCGGTTGCCCGCCATCGATTGCTGCGTGAGATGGAAGCCTCCTTCGAAGGATACCAGTCAGGGGTTCGCCATATCATGAAAAGCGGAATCGCCGGACTGGTCGGCGTAGCAGCCGACCTGATCACTGTTCCGGCCGGTTATGAAGCCGCTTTTGAAGCGGCGCTGGGCGGAAACGCCCAGAATATCATCTGCCGCACAGAACAAACCGCCCGGGATGGCGTAGCGTCGCTGAAGCAACATAAGGCCGGCCGTTTGACTTTTTTGCCGCTAGACAGTCTAAGGCCGCGGCCGGCAGCAACCGCCGGAGCGCTGAAGGGTAAAGCCGGCTATCTTGGACTGGCTTCCGATTTGGCACAATACGACCCACTGTGCCGGCCGGCGATCGAATATCTGCTGGGCCGGACGGCTATTGTGGAAGACCTTGTTCAAGCAGTGGAACTCTCTCGCAGCCAAACAGAAGGCCTGCGCATCGTAACTCTGGAAGGCGATCTGGTCAATCCGGCCGGCGCTATTACCGGCGGGAAGGCTAAGCATAAAACCGACGGGATCTTCGAACGGAAAGCCGAGATTACCCGCTTGGGCAAGCAGACGGAGCGACTGGAAAGCGAGTTGACCGAACTGCGCCGGCAGACAGCGGACCTTGAAGGCAGGCTGAATGAGCTGCGCCGTGAAAAGGAAACCAGCGAGCAGGCTTATCATAACGCCGATGCCGATCAGCAATTAGCCGCTCAGGAACTTAGCCGCCTGCAGACTCAGCGATTGGAAATAGAAACGACGGCAGTAAAAATACAAGGTGAGATCGGGCTGATCGATGAAGAGGTCGACCGGGCGCTGCATATGCAGAACGAATTGGAACAGGAGCTGCAAGCTCAAAAACAGCGTTCTGTCGAGAGAGCCGAGCTGTCTGAACAACTGCGTGCCAATCTGGAAGAAGAGCGCCGGCAACTGGCAGAGAAAACACGCTTATTATCGGATCAGCGCCTGCATGCCAATGACAAGCTGAATCAGGCGACACAGCTTGCACAAGCGGTCGATCGCCTGGAGAGTTCGATTGCAGAGTGGCAGGAGGAAATCCGACAGCGCAGCGAACAGTTGGAGCGTCAGACCGCTGAAGAGGCTCTGTTCGCGGAATCCGCAGGCCCGCTTGAAGAGGAACTGGCAAAGAGTCGTAACGATCAGGTGGAATGGCAGCGGCAGTCAGAATCGCTGATCGCTCAGCGAACCCTGCTTGCTCAGCGCGACAAGGAGTTGGTGCAGCGGCGAGCTGAAATAGATGAGCGTTTACTGGCCGAGCAGACATTGAAGTATGAAACCGATGTGAAACTGGCTCAGAACGAAGTGCGGATCGAGGGCTACAAGGAGAAGCTGTGGGAAGATTATGAGCTTTCCTATATCCAGGCGATTGCCTATCAAAAGCAGGATTTCCAAATGAGCAGCGCCCAGCGGGAACTGAAACAGCTGCGGGAGCGATTAAACGAACTGGGCGAGGTCAATGTCGGGGCGATCAAAGAATATGAACAAGTCACCGAGCGGCATAGCTTTTTGACCGAACAGAGAACAGACCTGACCGAAGGTATGGACTCGCTCGAAACTATCATCCGCGAATTAGAACAAACCATCAAACAGCGGTTCATGGAACAATTTCAGCTGATCGGCACTTATTTCAGCGAAGCTTTCCAAGCGTTGTTCGGTGGCGGTCAGGCCGAGCTGCAGTTGGACGACCCGGCCCAGCCTTTGGAGTCCGGTGTCGATATCGTCGCACAACCGCCGGGGAAAAAGCTGCAGAATATACAGCTGCTGTCGGGTGGAGAAAAGACTCTCACCGCAATCGCTCTGATGTTCGCGGTGCTGAAGGCACGACCGACTCCGTTCTGCATCCTCGACGAAGTTGAAGCAGCCCTGGACGATATGAACATCCAGCGCTTTGCCGAATATTTGCGAAAATTCGAGGAGATCCAGTTCGTTTTGGTGACGCATCAAAAGGCGACGATGGAATACGCCGACGCCTTGTACGGCGTGACCATGCCGGAGCATGGTATCTCTGAGCTCATATCGCTGCGTTTGGGCGACGAGATTCTGGTTTAGCCTGAACGGAAGTAAAATCGCACAGGAAGCATATATACATATAGGAGAAAAATAATGGCCCTTTTTGATAAGAAAAAATCCTTTTTCAGCAAGTTGCAAGAGCGCATTTCCGACGTATTGCTGATGCGGGCGGAAATCGACGAAGACATGATGGATGAGCTGGAGGAAGCGCTCATTCAGTCGGATGTGGGTGTGGAAACGACTTTAAAGATCATCGGTCAACTGCGGAGCGATGTGAAAAAACGTGATCTGTGGGCGCCTGAACAGGTGAAAGCGAGAATCCGGGAACTGATACAGGAGGGAGTTGATAAAGGGGCCGCTCATCAGTTGAGCGACTGCTATCCGCTGATCATCATCATGGTGGGAGTTAACGGATCGGGCAAAACTACCTCGCTGGCCAAGCTGGCGCATCGTTTCCGTCAACAGGGCAAGAGTGTTCTGCTGGCGGCGGCCGACACCTTCCGCGCGGCTGCCGGGGAACAGCTGGAGATCTGGGGCAGACGCATTGGAGCCAACGTGATTCGGCATCAGGAGGGAGCAGACCCTTCTGCAGTTATTTTCGATGCCATCCAGGCAGCCAAAGCCAGGCAGATAGACGTTTTGCTCTGCGATACGGCGGGTCGGCTGCAGACCAAAAAAAATCTGATGGCTGAGCTGGAGAAGATGTACAAGGTGATTGACCGTGAGTATCCGGAAGCTGATCGCGAGACCATCTTGGTGATCGACGCGGCGACCGGAAAGAATGCCATCAGTCAGGCGCAGGAATTCAGCGGTATCGGCGCTGTTACGGGCATCATTCTGACCAAGCTGGACGGGACGGCCAAAGGCGGCATCGTCATTACGATCGCCGATCTCTTTGATATACCGGTGAAGTTCATTGGTCTGGGCGAAAAAGCCGAGGATCTGGAGCCCTTTGACGCTGAGAGTTTTGTTGCCGGCTTGTTTGAGTAGGTGTGTAAAAGACAGGGGAGAGACGACGAAAGCGGCGGAGATGTTTTCAATATGCTGAAAACATCGAGAAAAAATCAAAAAGCTTGCAGTATGCTGAAAACTCTTAAGAAAAGAGCGGCGATGGAGCGGCTCTTTTTTTATCGGGAAAAGACGGTAAAGGACGGTTTCCAGGTTTTGCCAGGAGACGGCGTTTAGCGCATAATTTAGCTGAGAGGTAAAACCATGAAAAAATTGGGAGTTTGGGGTGAGGAAACAGCGGCTCGTTTTTTAGAGCAGAAGGGCTACCGTATCGTCGAGCGCAACTTTCGCTGCCGGGCCGGCGAGATTGATTTGATCGCCCATCACGGAGGCTGCGTGATTTTTATAGAAGTCAAGACGCGCCGGAGCAAAGGTTACGGTTCGCCGGCGGAAGCGGTCGGCCCCTATAAACGCCGTCATCTGCAGCTGGCGATTGAGTGTTATTTGAGTCGGCGGACGATTGAGAATCGGCCTCTGCGGATCGACGTTATCGAAATCACTGTCGAGTGCGGCAGGCCCTGTATTCGGCATATCCGGAACGCCGTGGAGAGAGGCTGAAATGTATGCGGTAATTCAGACCGGCGCGCTTATGGGCATTGATGCGGAAGCAGTCAGCGTCGAGACAGATCTGGCAAACGGTTTGCCCGGCATGAATATTGTTGGTTTACCTGATCAATCGGTTCGGGAGGCCAAAGAGCGCATCCGCACTGCGATTCGCAATTCCGGTTATGTATTTCCGCTGAAGCGGATCACCGTTAACCTGGCGCCGGCGGACAGCCGCAAAGAGGGTACGCATTTTGACCTGCCGATCGCTATCAGTTTGATGGTGGCGTCCGGCAGTATTCCGCAGAAGAGGGCGGCGGCCTTTGCTTTTATCGGCGAGCTTTCGCTGGATGGGCGCGTCCATCCGGTGCGGGGTGCTCTGCCGTTGGCGATCGGTCTGCGGCGTCTGGACATGCGCCGTCTTGTCCTGCCCCGGGAAAATCTGCCGGAGGTCTCGCTGTTAACTGATATCGAACTGTACCCGGTGAGCAGTTTAGGCGAGGCAGCACGGCAGTTGAGCGGGGAGCAAGACCTGAAAGCGGTAGTTTTTGAAAGGGAACAGAGGAGACAGTTGCCGGTAAAAAGAAATCTTGATTTTTCCGAGGTGCTTGGCCAGGAGCCGGCTAAGCGAGCGCTTGCGGTAGCGGCGGCGGGCGCGCACAATGTGCTGTTGTGCGGGCCGCCGGGAGCCGGAAAAACCATGCTGGCGGCCCGCTTTCCCGGCATATTGCCGGAGATGGATTATGAAGAACGCTTAGAAACCATGATTATACAGAGCATTTCGCAAAAGCCGGGCAGCAGCAGAGGCGAGACAGGGGTGCGGCCGTTTCGGCAGCCGCACCACACGGTGTCCGCCGCGGTGCTGGTTGGCGGCGGACACCGGCCGGAACCCGGCGAAGTGACGCTGGCGCATAGGGGAGTGTTGTTTCTGGACGAGTTGCCGGAATTTCGTCGCTCGGCGCTGGAAGCGCTGCGCCAGCCGATTGAAGATCGTCGGGTGACGGTGTCTCGACTTAACGGCAGTGTCTGTTATCCGGCGGATTTCATACTGTTAGCGACCATGAATCCCTGCCCCTGCGGTTATAGGGGAGTGCCAGGGAAGGAATGTGCATGCACCGAAACACAGATCCGGCGTTATCGTAACCGGATTTCAGGGCCCTTAATCGACCGGATCGACTTAGTGATCGATCTTTGGCCGGTTCAATGTGAAGAACTGGCAGCCGGAGGGGGCGGCTTGACAACAGCGGAGCTGCGTCGGCAGGTAGAAAATGCACGTAGTATTCAAAGTGAGCGCTATGTTAAAAACGATGCTCAGTTGAACAGTCGGCTTTCGTCCGGTCAGATCCGGCAATATTGTAAGATTGGCGCCAGCGGCAAGCTACTGTTGGAACAGGCCTATCGTCGTTTTGGCCTGTCTGCCAGAGCTTATCAAAAAGTGCTTAAGCTGGCGCGGACGATCGCCGACCTTGATTCCAGTGTTTCAATCACCGACTTGCATCTGGCGGAAGCGCTGCGCTACCGCTGTCACTATGTCTGAAATATTTCAAATTGATCGGGCAGCGCCGGAGTTTCCGGAAAGCCTGAAAGGGATACCGCGAGCCCCGAAGCGCTTATATGCTATCGGCGACCTGTCTCTGTTGAAAAAAGAGTGCATCGCCATTGTGGGCTCGCGGCGGGCGACTCCTTACGGCCTGGAGGTCGCCCGGCATATTGCCCGGCAGACCGCTGAAGCCGGTCTGGTGATTGTCAGCGGTCTGGCCGGCGGCATTGATGCCGCCGGCCACCGGGGCGCTCTGGACGCCCCGGCCGGGCAGACTATCGCTGTTTTGGCTACCGGGCCGGACATCTGTTATCCGGCGTCCAACCGGTCGCTTTATAATGTCATTCGCAAATGCGGATTGGTCTTGTCTGAATATCCGCCCGGCACTGCTCCCAGAAATTACTATTTTCCCGAACGGAACCGTCTGATCAGCGGGCTTTCCCGCGCTGTAGTCGTTGTAGAAGCAGATCTCAAAAGCGGTTCCTTGATCACTGTTAACTGGGCATTACAGCAAAACCGGGATGTGATGGCGGTTCCCGGCAACATCACAAGTTCTCTCAGTCGAGGATGTAATCGCCTGATTCAAGATGGAGCCTGGCCTCTGCTCAGCTCCTCCGGGGTGCTGGAATACTATAACTATGAAACTGAGAAACCGCCGGCAGGTAAGACAGGTCAGGCTGCGGCCGATCTCGGAACCGATGAAAAAGTCGTTTGGAAGCTGGTTCGACAGAATGACGGAAAAACGGCGGCTGAGCTGGCGAGTCTGTACCCTGGGCCGGCCGGCCAGCTGGCCGGGATTCTCACAGTGTTGGAATTGAAAGCCTATATTCGGCTGACAGAAGGTAAAATATATATTGCAAATATTTAATGCTGCTAATATAATTCAGCATTGTAACGGTTTACTACTATATAAATTGAGAATATAATGTAGGAAAATATGGCATCACCGGGCGCAAACAGTAGGGAGGAAGGAATGGCCGGAAAATCACTCATCATTGTCGAATCGCCGTCAAAGGCGAAAACCATCGGAAAATTCTTAGGGAATAAATATAAAGTTGTAGCTTCAGTTGGACATGTGCGCGATCTACCCAAAAGCAAACTGGGCATCAACATTGAAAATCGCTTTGAGCCTGAATATATTTCCATCAGGGGAAAAGGAGATATAATAAAGGAGCTCAAAAAAGAAGCTAAAAACGCCGCTAACGTGTTCCTGGCGACAGACCCGGATCGCGAAGGCGAAGCTATTTCCTGGCATATCGCTCATCTCCTCGGGATAGATGAAACAGAAGCTTTTCGCATTGAGTTCAACGAAATTACCAAGGGAGCCGTCCAAAAAGCAATTAAGAGCCCCCGGCCGATCGACCGGCGGCTGGTCGACGCTCAACAAGCCAGACGGGTTGTCGATCGCCTTGTCGGCTACAAAATCAGTCCGCTGCTGTGGCGCAAGATCCGGCGCGGCCTGTCCGCCGGCCGGGTACAGTCGGCCGCACTGAAGATTATCTGTGATCGAGAAAAGCTGATCCGCAATTTCGTGCCCAAGGAATACTGGAATTTAACTGCAGAACTGGAGAAAAAAGACATCGACAAGGCTCCGGCCAATGCTAAAGCAGCTGCCGGCCAGCCATTTTCAGCTAAACTGACCGAACATAAAGGGAAAAAGCTGACGGTCGGCAATCAAGAACAAGCGGAGCGAATCCTGTCTGAAATCAAACCCGATGCATTCATTGTCCGGAAGATCGACCAAAAGGAACGTTTGAAAAAACCGTTGCCGCCTTTCACTACCAGTACGCTGCAGCAGGAAGCTTCAAACAAGCTTGGTTTCTTCACCAAAAAGACCATGCTCATCGCTCAGCAGCTGTATGAGGGTGTTGATATTAAAGGGCAGGGCACTATCGGTCTTGTCACCTATATTCGAACTGATTCTGTCCGTGTTTCCACCGATGCGCACAACGCTGCGGTTCAGTATATAAAAGAACATTTTGCAGACGACGGTAAAGGAGACCGCTATGTTGGGCATCATAGTTATCAGAACAAACGGAAAGATGTCCAGGATGCGCATGAGGCGATCCGCCCCAGTGTTATCAGCCTGCACCCCGAAGACATAAAAGATTCTGTCACCCGCGATCAATACAATCTCTATAAATTGATCTGGACCCGTTTTGTCGCCAGCCGGATGGCCGCAGCGGTTTTTGATACGGTACAGGCTGACATAGAAAACGGTGACTATACCTTCCGGGCGTCCGGCAGCCGCCTTAAATTCGATGGCTATCTCAAAGTGTACAACAATGCCGGTAAAGAAGACGAAGAAATGAACCTGCCCGAATTAAGCGTGAATGAGAGTCTCCGCCAGGTGGACATGAAGAGCGAGCAGAACTTCACTCAACCGCCTTCGCGCTTCACTGAGGCTTCGTTAGTGCGTGATCTTGAAGAAAAGCGGATCGGTCGCCCCAGCACATATGCGCCCATAGTGGCGACTTTGCTTGAACGCAAGTATGTCAACCGCGACAAAAAATCGCTCATTCCAACTGATTTGGGTTTTGTGGTCATTGAAATGATGGAGCAGTATTTTAAGGAGATCGTTGACACCGGGTTTACCGCCGACATGGAAGACAAACTCGATGCCATTGAGATCGAGCAAACGGATTGGCGAGATATAGTCGCGGAGTTCTACGATACCTTAAAGGATGAGCTTGAAGTCGCTGACCGGGAGTTGGAAAAAATCAAGCTGGAAGATGAAGCTGCCGGCGAAGACTGTGAACTGTGCGGCAAGCCGATGGTGATCAAACATGGTCGCTTTGGCGAGTTTCTGGCTTGCAGCGGTTACCCGGACTGCCGCAATACCAAGCCGCGGGTGCAAAAGATCAATGTCAAATGTCCTAGTTGCGGCAAAGATCTGGTCGCCCGCAAAAGCAAAGCCGGGAAATTATTCTACGGTTGCAGCGGCTACCCCGAATGCACACAGGTGTTTTGGAACAAGCCGGTCAATAAAAACTGCCCGCAATGCCAGTCGCTGATGACCGAAAGACGTACTAAAACCAGCCAATATGTGTGTTCCAATGCCGATTGCGGGTATAAAGAATAGGTTGTAAAAAGATAACAGGTTGAGAAACCGCACTCTAAAGCAGCTGAATGAAAGGATGGAAATCCAGATGATTGAATTTCAAGCGACAACCATTGTGGCTGTCCGCAAGAACGACGGTAGTGTTTGCATTGGCGGTGATGGCCAGGTCACTATGGGTCAGTCCGCCATCATGAAGCAGACTGCCCGCAAGGTTCGCAAGATATATAAAAACGCGGTTATAACAGGCTTTGCCGGCTCCGTTGCCGACGCCTTTACGCTAACTGAGAAGTTTGAGAAAAAACTCGAAGAACACGGTGGCAATTTGAAACGGGCAGCCGTAGCATTGGCGCAAACCTGGCGCTCCGACCAGGCTATGCGCAATCTCGACGCACTGATGCTGGCCGCCGATAAGGAGAGTATCCTGCTGATATCAGGTAATGGCGAAGTGATTGAGCCGGACGAACCCTATGTAGCGATCGGGTCGGGTGGAAACTACGCCTATGCGGCGGCGCATGCTCTATATAAACACACAGATATGTCAGCCGAAGCCATTGTCCGTGAAGCGCTCGCGATTGCGGCTTCGATTTGCGTTTACACCAACGAGCATATCACGGTGGAAACCTTGCAGGGAGGGATGGTCGACCATGAGTAAGCTGTATAGCATGACACCAAAAGAGATCGTTAGTGAACTCGATAAATACATCATCGGTCAGGATGCGGCCAAAAAATCTGTTGCAGTTGCTTTGCGCAACCGTTATCGGCGGAGCTTACTTCCGGAAGATATCCGCGAAGAGATCACGCCCCGGAACATACTCATGATGGGACCTACCGGCGTCGGGAAAACCGAGATCGCCCGCAGGTTAGCCAAGCTGATGGACGCTCCCTTTGTCAAGGTCGAAGCCACTAAATTCACTGAAGTGGGCTATGTCGGTCGTGATGTCGACTCGATGATCCGTGATTTGATGGAAGCCTCCATCCGCATCACTAAACAGCGTATGCTTCAGGAAAAATATTCGGTTGCCGAGGAGATCGCCGAAGAAAAAATTATCGAAGCGATCATTCCAGGGAAGAAAAAACCAATGCCGAGCGGCGGCGTGCGCGGCCCCTTTGACTTTATCCTGGGCGGCGGTTTTGGTGGCGCGGGAGCAGGTCAGGCCAGCGGCGGGCAAGCTCAGGCTGATGAGCCGGACGCCAACCGGGGTGAGCGTGAACTGGCGCGCGAGCAGGTCAGACAGCAGCTGCGTGATGGTTTGCTGGAAAACCAGTATATCGAAATCGAGATTATCGGCGACCCGATCGGCAACCAGTTAGATCTTGGAAATGAAGATATGAGCATTGCGATCGGCAATATCTTTGGCAACATGATTCCGCCTAAAAAGAAGAAGAAACAGGTTAAAGTCAGCGAAGCGCGCAAGATCTTGCGCGATCAGGAGGCGCAGAACCTCATTGATATGGATCAGGTGACTGCAGAAGCGCTGGAGAATGCCGAGCAGAACGGCATCATTTTCATCGATGAAATTGATAAGATCGCCTCCGGATCAGGCTTTAAATCCGGCCCGGATGTCTCACGGGAGGGCGTACAGCGCGACATTCTACCTATTGTAGAAGGCAGCGTTGTCAAAACCAAATACGGGCCGGTCAAGACCGACCACATCCTGTTTATCGGCGCCGGTGCCTTTCATACGTCTAAACCAACCGACCTGATACCCGAACTGCAGGGTCGCTTTCCCATCCGAGTCGAACTTGAGAATCTCACAAAAGAAGATTTCGTCCGCATTCTCACTGTGCCGGAAAACGCGCTGTTGAAACAGCATCGGATGCTGCTGGAAACAGAGGGGATCCGGGTCACCTTCACCGACGATGCCATTCAGGAGATCGCTACGATGGCCTTCCTGACCAACGAGCAGACTGAAAACATCGGCGCCCGGCGCTTGCACACCATCATGGAAAAATTGCTTGAGGAAATTTCCTTTAATATTCCCGACATGCAGGAAGAAGAACTGATGATCGATGCTGAATATGTCAAGCAGAAATTCATCGATCGCATCCATGCAGACGACATCGATCGCTTCATTCTTTAAATTGACACTATTAATGGAATTGTTCGATATCAGAAAAATATTTTGAAATATCAAAAATCTATCTGTTCGAAAGCGTTATTATCCATTATAATAGAATTAAATAAAGATTTTAATGGAGGGAATAGATATATGGCAATGGACTTATTGGAAAAAATACGCAAGCTCAATTGGGTCCTGCAGGAAAGCACGTCGGGTGTTTTTTCATTCAACGATCTCTGCGCCATTATGAGCGATCTGATGGACTCTAATATCTACATCGTCAATAAGCACGGAAAAGTTATTGGGGTACATTACAAGATCCGTTCCGATAGCATGACCATCAACGATCTTGAGACGGGCATTGAGAAGCTTCCCCAGGAATACAGCGAAGCTCTTCTGCGCGTGAAAGAGACCGAATATAACATGACAGACGAAGAATCTCTGGCGATTTTCAAATACGATTACGACACCTATGACAAATTGCACACCATCATACCGATAAGCTGCGGTGGACAGCGCTTGGGCACACTTATCGTTACGCGCTATCATCCGCTGTTTGATGAAGAAGATCTTATCCTTGGCGAATACGGCGCTACCGTGGTCGGGCTTGAGATTCAGCGCCAGAAAACTATCGAACTGGAAGAAGAGGAGCGCAAGCGTCAGATTGTTCAGATGGCAATCGAGACATTATCATACTCAGAAGTTGAAGCGGTGCGTCAAATTTTTAGCGAACTGGAAGGCAGTGAGGGTCTGCTGGTTGCCAGTAAGATCGCCGACCGGTCGGGCATTACCCGCTCGGTCATAGTGAATGCGCTGCGCAAGCTGGAGAGCGCCGCGGTCATAGAAACGCGTTCATTGGGCATGAAGGGGACGCACATCAAGATACTGAACAGTAAATTCAGCGAAGAGCTGGAGCGACTGACAGAATAAGGCCAAACCCCGCTGACACACCAGCGGGGGTTTTCTCAGGAGGATGCATGGCGATAAGATTCAACGAACATAACGAAATCATCCGAGAAACTGAATACCGGGCAATCCTGGTCGGACTTAGCGATGAGAAGAGTGAACAATCCGACTGGGATATGGAAGAACTGCGAGGCTTGGCGGAGGCGGCCGGCGTGACAGTGGTCGGGCTGATGACCCAGGCAAAAAAGAAACCGGTCCCGGCAACCTTTTTAGGTGCCGGAAAAGTGGAAGAACTCAAGGAGATGTGCGCTGTTTTGGAAGCAGATACCGTCATTTTGAACCATGAATTATCCGGTATCCAGCTGCGCAATCTGGAGGACAAACTGGAGCGGCGGGTTATAGATCGAACCATCCTGATACTCGATATTTTTGCTGCCCGGGCGATATCGCGAGAAGGCAAGCTCCAGGTCGAGTTGGCGCAATTAGAATATCGTCTGCCCCGGCTAACAGGCTTTGGCCGCTCTTTGTCGCGGCTGGGCGGTGGTATAGGTACCCGCGGACCGGGTGAAAAACAACTTGAGACGGATCGGCGGCACATCAGGCGACGGATGACTGAAATCAAGGCGGAAATTGATGATATTCGTTCTTCTCGTGCCACACAGCGCGCCCAACGAAGCCGTTCTGGGATACCGCTGGTCGCGCTCGTCGGGTATACCAATTCAGGCAAGTCGGCTTTGATGAATCGTTTGCTCGAACTGTCGCAGCAGAAATCCGAAAAAACGGTCACAGAAGTCGATCAGTTATTTGCGACCCTGGATACCAGCCACAGGCAGATCTGCCTTGAGACGCAGGAGTCATTTATCCTGGTCGATACGGTCGGATTTGTCAGTCAGTTGCCGCATAGTTTGGTGAAAGCATTTAAGGCCACCTTAGAAGAAGCAAAATATGCCGATTTACTACTGCATGTTGTCGATCTGACCTTTGCCTCTCATGATTTTCAAGCCTTAGTCACCGAGCAGGTGTTGGCCGAGATCGGAGCGGCCGACAAAGAACGGATCGTGGTATATAATAAAGTTGATCTGCTTCCTGCGGAAGCCAGGCCGGCTTATTATCCGAACGCTGCCAAAGATTACTGCTATGTATCCGCTCGTACCGGGGAAGGCATCGCTGAACTGATCGACCTGATACGACAGGCTCTGTTTGGCGACCGCGTTTCGGTTTCATTGAAGCTGCCTTACGATCAAGGCGGCTTGCTGGCCCGGATTCGAGCCGGGCACCCCATCCGTGAACTGGAATATATGGATGACGGAGTTAGGGTAGTGGCAGAAATGTCCGGAGAAGACTTGAAACAATACAGCTTGTTTGTGGAAGGATCATGATGCTTTACAGTACGCTTTTAAGGGCAGCCGAAGCTGAGCAGACGATCGAGCGATCGCGTTTTATTGCCTATGTTCAACCGGTTGCCGACCGGCTGGCCGCTGATGCGTTTTTTGAGACGATTCGCTCCTGTCATCGCGATGCTCGTCACTGTGTTCCAGCCTTTATCCTTGGCGAAAAAAGTGAGACCAAATGGTCGAGCGATGACGGCGAACCTCAGGGTACAGCTGGTCAGCCGCTGCTCAAGTTGCTGGAAGGGGAAGGTTTGACCTTCGCGGCGATTATGGTCGTGCGTTATTTTGGCGGGATCAAACTCGGGCCCGGCGGTTTGTCGCGGGCGTATAGCGGAACGGCCCGCCTGGCGGTCGATGCCGCCGGACGGGCTCAGGCCGAGGAGTTGGAACGATTGACTATTCGTGTCGACTATAGGATATACGAGAGATTGAACAGCGTAGCCAAAGAGAGGCAAACTACTCTGGACAATCCGGTTTTTTTGGAAAAAGTACAGACCGATCTGTTATATCCGATAGAGCAGGCTGAAACAGTTGAAAAATGGTTGAATGAAGAATCCGCCGGCCAATTCGAAAATCTGGGCAAACAGCGCGAGATCAGTCTTCGCCCGGTTGAAATAAAACTCTTGCTTTAGGCGGCGAAAAAGGCAATTGAAATCATTGACAGCCGGCAATTATCTGTGTTAATATAACACTCGGCTCACCAAAAACGTTCCAAGGTAGCTCAATGGTGGAGCACTCGGCTGTTAACCGATAGGCTGTGGGTTCGAGTCCCACCCTTGGAGCCAAATTATGCAGGGTCGGCAAAGTTTGCCGACCCCGCATAAATACAGTAAGGCCGCTTGACAGAGGCAGTTTGGTAGGCTATAATTCTAAACTGTGCCGAAGGGCAAAACAGGATTATTGAACAAAATATTTTGATTACCTGGGCGCATAGCTCAGCTGGGAGAGCACTTGCCTTACAAGCAAGGGGTCATAGGTTCAAGTCCTATTGCGCCCACCAGTAAAACGGCCTGGTAGTTCAGTTGGTTAGAATGCCAGCCTGTCACGCTGGAGGTCGTCGGTTCGAGCCCGATCCAGGTCGCCATAACTTTCTAACCCAAGCGAAAGCAAGCTGGTGTGGCTCAAAGGTAGAGCAGCTGATTTGTAATTAGCAGGTTGGGGGTTCGATTCCCTCCACCAGCTCCAACCAAAAATAAAGAGGGG
>DUVF01000053.1 GCA_012841165.1 Clostridiales bacterium | reverse complement strand
TGAGCAGCATTGATCTTTGTTATGTCGGCCGGACGGTTCTGATCGCCTTCTGCTACTGCCTGCGCTCCCGCTTCAAGCGCTATGCGCACCTTATCCGCAGCCGCGGTTACTGTCTTAAGACCCGCAGCTTCAGGAACTTCACCTATCTTACCGATCGCTGTATTGGCAGCCACGATATTATCTACGGTCGGATCTGCTGCTGCTGCCTTCGTCTTAGCGATAGCGTCTGCTAAATCAGCTGCCGCCTGCTGTTCTTCTAACTGCTGCTTCATCGCGTCTAAGTTAGCTTTTTCATCTACTAGCAGTGCTTTCGCTCCATCTGTCAGATCAGCGTAGTCATTAAGAGCATTGTTGATCGCCGCTAAGTCTTCCTGACTTACCGTAGCTGGAGTTTTGCTTAAGATGGCTGAATGATCTGTCTTAAACTTGTCAGCGCTCAGCGCATCTTTTAAGGCGTTCAACTGTGCCTGCAGGCCTGCTTTGTTTGTTGCGTTTTCTACTGCGTTAATCTTTTCCTGTATAAAGGCTACATTTTCTTCGGTTATGGTAGCTATGGGAGCATCTTTTGCTTCCTTCAAAGCTGTTGCGGCCACAAGTGCCGCTCCAAGATCAGGGTTGGCATCCTTCTGAGCCTGCGTCAATGCATCCATCGCAGCTGTAGCAGCAACTATATTTTCCTGAGTGGAATCTACGGAAACATCCTTTATCGCTTTTCTGGCGGCGTTTAAATTAATGGCTTCTTTTATGAGATCTAACTGAGCCTGCAAAGCTGCTTTATTGGCCGCGGCGCGGGCTTCGCCCAAACCGATTCCGACTACTTCGTCGATCAATATCTGTACGTCAGCTATGGCCGCGTCAGTCATATCGCTTATCGGAGTGACCTTGGCTATCCTTACAGCTTCCGCAGCAGTGAGTGCCTTATGAAGATCCGGATTGGTGGTTTTTTGCTCCTCGGTCAATTTGAACATCGCCTGGACTGCGGCATTTATATTCGACATGGTGGAATTTTCTGATGCATCCGCCACCTTCGCGATGGCATCCGCCAAGCTTTTATCCGCCTCGACCTCAGTCTTTAATATGTCTAACTGGGCCTGCAAGGCGGCTTGGTTCGCTTCCGCGCGAGTTTCGTTTGAACCTGGAGTTGTACCTATCTTATCGATCAGGCCCTGAACTATTCCCATTGCTTCTATTGCATCTGCAGTCGCGGGTCTGGCAATATTGGCCAGGGCTTCCGCAGCGTCTATAGCGTCCTTCAGATCCTGATTGTCTGTTTTTTGATCTACTTCCAGAACATCCCATTTGTCTGATGCGAGCGCAACCGTGCCTTCTGGACCGGCCGTCGAATTTGCGGAAGCGTTAGCTACGGCATCCTGAGCAGCGTTTAATTTTCTTAGCCGCTCTGCCTCTGTCGCTGATATTTTGTTAATCATCGCTTCTAAAAGCGCTTTTTCTTCTTCCAGATGCTTTCTTACCTCTGAACCCGGCGGGAATCCATGATTCAGGTAGGCGTCGTTCACCGCCTGTTTGTCAGCCGGACCTACCTCCTCAACCGTCTTACTCAAGATCTCGGCAAACTCCATCTTGAATTTTGCCGCATACAAAACATCCTGAAGTTCCTTCTTGTTAGCTGCGTTTTCCGGACTCGTGATCGCGTCTATGAGCCCCTGCGCGTCTATTACTACCTGCACCGTGTCGGGGTTTACATTCTGAGGCGGTTCTGTCGCCACCGCATTGCCTCCAGCAACCCAGGCGCCGCGCGCTTCGTTCGCGGCAGTCAACACCGCCCTGAGATCCTGATACTCCGGCAAAGTTGATATGGCTGCAACCGCGGCTTCCGCGGCAGCGATTTTGGCCGCCACCACAGCTTCAGGCACAATTTCTCTGCCGGCTTCGCCTTCCTTAGGTCTGGTGGCTAAATTTTCCACGGCTTCCTTGGTAAGTCTTATGGCTTCCGCCAAATTTTTATCCGCCACGGCTTCGGCCCTTATTGTGTCTAATTGAGCCTGAAGAGCAGCTTGATTTGCTTCCGCGCGAGCTTTATTGGGCGATCCGGCCGGTTCTTCGACCAAGTTGATCAGTCCCTGAACAGCTTCTATTGCTGCAATATCGCCTGCAGTCGCGGGTCTGGCAAGATTGGCCAGAGCTTCCGCAGCGTCTATAGCCTTCTTCAGATCCTGATTATCTGCTTTTTGATCGTCTTCCAATTCATTCCACTTGGCTGATGCGAGCGCAACTGTGCCCTCCGGACCGGCCGTCGAATTTGCGGAAGCGTTAGCTACGGCATCCTGGGCAGCGTTTAATTTTTTTAACCGCTCAGCCTCTGCCGCTGATATTTTGTCAAGCATTGCTTCTAAAAGCGCTTTTTCTTCTTCCAGATGCTTTCTCACATCGGAACCCGGCGGGAAGCCATGATTCAGATAGGCGTCGTTCACCGCCTGTTTGTCGGCCGAACCCACTTCATCAACCGTCTTGCTCAGTATCACAGCAAACTCCATCTTGAATTTTGCCGCATACAAAACATCCTGGAGTTCTTTCTTGTTAGCTGCGTTTTCCGGACTCGTGATCGCGTCTATGAGCCCCTGCGCGTCTATTATAAGCTGCACCGTATCGGGGTCTACATTCTGAGGAGGAACAGCCGCCACCGCGCTGCCTCCCGCCAGCCAGGCTTCGCGCGCTTTGTTAGCAGCATCTAACACAGCGCTGAGATCCTGATACTCCGGCAAAGTTGATATGGCTGCAACCGCGGCTTCCGCGGCAACGATATTGGCCGCGACCTCAGCTTCCGGTACGATTTCTCTGCCTGCTTCGCCTTCCTTAGGTCTGGTGGCAAGATTTTCCACGGCTTCCTTGGTGAGCCTTATAGCTTCCGCTAAATTTAACGCATTCTGCCCTTCATTGAACCGGGTCTGCAGAGCGTTAAAACTGTTCGCCAATAAGCTGCGGCATTCTTCCGACTTGCTCTTCTGCGGCTGTCCGGCTTGATATATATTGCCGTCTTTATCCAACAGAACTTTTTCTATCAGTTCGGATATGAGATTTAGATCTGCCTGAGTTAATTCCCCGTCCGGATGTGCGTCTCCCAGCTCCAGTCTGGAATTAGCGTTTAAGAGAGCCCTGGCGGCCGATATAGCCGTACCAAGATAATAATTGTATTCCTGCTGTCCGCCTGCTCCCGATGTGAGGCTGTTCCATGAGCTTGAAGCCTCATTGATGTTTTCATCGGTAGGATTTCCGCAAGCCTTCTTCACGTTTTCGAAAGCTTCCAGGAAATTCAAGGATCTCTCCAGCATCACTATATCGCTGAAATTTGATACAGGATTCACTTTGGCGGCGATAATTGCCTGCGCCTTAGGCGTAAGCTTGATATAATCGTCCAACGCAGCCCTCAGAGCGTTTCTGTCCGCTTCAGTGTCATCGACTGCCTTGTTCTGCGCTTTTACTATGATTCCATTATGTCTTACTTCCCATGCCCCGGCATCCGCGATCGCCCTCTTTTCATCTAATTGCAACTGAAGGGCAGCCTTGTTTTTCGCATCTATGACTCCGGGGTCGCCCGGCACAGCCAGATCACCGTTTATGGCTTTATCGGCAAGGTCTAAATTGCCGGCCTGCAAATGGTTTGCCGCATCTATAGCTCTTTCAAGGTCTTCTATTTCCGCGCCATACTTGTTATCTGCGTCTAAATTTTTAAGTGTTCCAACGGCCGTCTCCGCATCCTGGATCAGCGGCTCGGTCGAATTCACGGAAGCTTTGGCTACGGCATCCTGAGCTGTCTTCAGGGCAGCTCTGAGCTCCTGCTCCTGGTTGAGCCTGGTGAGCTTGCCGACAAGGTCGTCTCTTTCAGCGATCAATCTATTCTGAACCGTCTCGGAGAACTTACCATCATGATTGTTTACAAGCTCATTGTATGCCGCCAGAGCCGCATTTATGGTTGTTCTATCTTCTTCCGTCACCTCTTCCAAAGATTTTACAATGATGCCGGCATGATCCGCTTCCCATCTGCTCGCATAGAAATCAGCCACTTTTTCATCGAGCTGCGCCTGCAAGGCGTTTCGGTTTTCATCGGCACGGGCCGCGGTATTGTTGACGTCGCTTCCAACGACAAGGTCGATGGCATTTTGCACTTCTGTGATGGCTGCGGGAACAGCGGCCAAATCCAAAGTTCCTAAATTTAATGCAGACAGCTTCTCCGCCGCGGAAATCGCGTATTCAAGATCTATATTTTTATTATATTCGACAGCCCATTCCATATCTGGGAATTTATTGCTTTCAAGATCGGCCCTCCAGGCAGTCCATGCAGCGTTTGCCGCTCCGACATTTTCAGGCGTTGAAGCTTTAGAAACAGCCGCTACGGCTTTGATCAGATTGGCCGCGCTGTCCGCTCCGATCTTTGTCAGCATGGCTTCCAGATCGGCCTTTTCTTTTACAAGATAGTCTCTTACATCGGAACCCGGAGGAAATCCATGATACCAGTAGGCGTTGAGTATGGCATCTTTGTCGTTCTCATAAGTTACATCCGCCGGATTCTTTTTTAAAATCGGAGAATGTTCCTCTTTGAATTCTGCTGCGATAAGGATATCCTCTAAGACATCCTTATACTCCTGATGCTCCGGATTCTCCCCGTCTTTGTTGATGTTTCCGATCGCAGTCCCTGCCGCCGGTATTCCCGATGGGTCTTCGTTCCAGGCCAGCAGTAAGTCGTCTACGGAATTAATTATATTTCCGAGTTCCGCGGCCCAAACTGACAAATCAGAATCCAGAGCGGCAATCCGGCTCCTCGCCTCTGTTATCTTTTCCGCGGTAAGCGTCTTGGATGCCTCATTCTCGTCACTGCGTTCTTTTGCCGCCGTATCCATCGCATATACGGCATCTCTCACTGCGGCATTGGCAGCCGCCAGCTCCTGATCAACCTCGTAAATAAGCCGGAAGAAGGGCTTCGTCAATGGATATGTCGCAGTGCCATCTTGGATCGCGGCGGAGCCTTCCGCTATCGCGGCGGAATCAATGGTTTTAGCTACAACATAGTCGGTGGCGGCAGTCGCTCCGGCGATGTACCTGGCGCCGTCGTCTTCATGTACGCCTAAGAAGGTGTATCCGGATATCTCGGTCTGCTGTTTTGTAAGACCCACATCGGAGCCGACCCTGCCCATTGTAAGCTCTGTAGGCTCCTTTATGGCGACATGGCCGCCTTTACCGTCCGATACAACATACTCGACCCTGACGCTTGCCAGTTTCGGAAGAACCTCCAGGCCATAGACATCCGGATAGAATTTTTCCGCATAGTCTGCCTCTTTCGAGAAAGGCACGACATAAAGCTCCACCGAATTTTTACCATCTAGGTCGGTTAAAATATTTCCGGTGAAAGTATGATCTTTATTGTGATTTCCGCCTGCTTCACTCGCGCCGAGATCGGCTTGTGGTGTGAGCTTGGAATCCGTTGGCATAGCCTTTGGATCTTCGTATTTCTCTATTACCCGATTCGGAACTTCCGACAGATTCGGAAGCTGATACTGCACTCTGCCGTTTATGCTGAAGAAAGGCTCGTTTTTCAGCACATTTTCAGGCACCGCCGTATACTCCGACGATGTCTTTCCCTCATTGTTTATGGAGGTCTTTTCGTAAAAATAATCCACCCTGCATTCTCTGTAGTACTCTAAACCCACATGCGTGCTTTCCCACTTCGCTTCAATGGGATGGGCTCCGGCATAAACTCCGAAATATGCGTTTCTTGCATTGTCCTCACCGCCGAAAAGGTCTATGACCTGGGCTTCCGTATAGGTCTTAGAGTCGGATATGAGATTCTCATCAGAAAGTCCTCTAGTGGTTCCGTCCAGCAAATATTCGTACTTAAGTGTATAAGTTCTGCCGGTTGCCGCCTGGTTGACAGTCCAGCTTATGGAGACAAAGGCCGGAGTCGCCGGGTCTTTGTCATAATAGGGAGGATACGGATATCTTTTCGGATCCTTGCATACGCCGCTCATCATGCCGTCTACCTGATTGACCGCCTCGTGAACCACATATTCTCCTTCGGGCTGAGGACGCACTATGGCTATATGCCCCTGGGTTACTTCAAATTTACCGTCTGTTTCTCTCCATGATTTCCCCGGAGCATCTAAATCGTAATAATTCAGGTTGTAATCGCTGCTATATATGGGTGTCGCATTTCCAACGTTTTTCATCGGGTCCAGTTCGATGGCTATGGCATTCTGCAGAGGCGCGCGCCTGAACATCATATATCCACCCGGCTTGGGGTTTTTCCAGCCCCAAAAACTTTCACCATGTATTCCATTGGCAGCGCCCGGACCTCCCAGGGCCTCCGCGCCCCTGGGATCACAGTGAAAAGCGAAGGCCATTCCACGTTCTCCGGGATAACCTCCGTGTATCATCCTCACATTACCCGTAAACTCGAAATTGTCTTCGAGCATATTGTACCGCTCTCTCGAAACGATGGCGTCTAAGGGTGTTTGATGATGAATCAGGGCAATGCTATCGAAAAAGGTCGTCATACTGTCTTTCAACACCTGATGAAACTGATTGTCGGGCTGCCATGTTCCGCTTGCGTCCTGTCTCATTCTGTCTGTCAGATCTCGATAATAGAAATCGAAATAGTGAGCCAGGCTCGGTTTTTCGCTGAGATTGCCCGGAATAGAAACCGTCTTGCCGGGGCCCGCGGCTTCCGCCGTATTATTAGAGCCCGGAACCGGAATAAATCCGCCAAACACCATGGTGAACGCCAAGGCAATTGCCACTACTCGCTTTAATGAATTTTTAAGTCTTTTAATTTCCACCAGAAACTCTCCTTTGATTTCTAACGTGTTGACACAGGTATAACAAAAACCGAAATTCTTAGGTATTAAAGTCTAATCTTTTATAAGTACCGCAAAATCCATACTGTAAAACACCGCCGAGATGGCTCCGCGATAAAATTATAGTTGTTAACTTTCAAGGTTGTCCTTAACAGTTCCTTTATTATACACAACATTCGCAAGCTGATTGTAAATTTTAAGTCAAATAAAAAACCCTATTATCACAAAAGTCATAATAGGGTTCATTTGATATCTTAATTGACTGTAGCATTAAATCCGAGATCATCCAACATATCTATTACTAAATATACTTTATCGTTATCTATGCGAACGCTCTTCTCCTCTAAGTTTATCTCAAATGTTATTCCTTCGTTTTGAAGAGCTGAGCCAATCCTCTTTACACAGTTCATGCAATGCATTTCCTCTATCTTCAATGTCATCATGTTTAACCCCCATTAACTCTTAACTGCAAGGGCTTCGCCCAAAGTTCGACATTCTTCTTTCGCCTTTTCGTCCGGAGTCTCAACACATATAACGCTATCTGCAACAAGCAACATGCCCGCATTTTTGCAATCCTCTTCCCAGTTTCTCATCCATTCACCATCTCCCCAATCATAAGAGCCGAAGAGGGCTATGGGTTTGCCTGAGAGCGCCGGTATACATGATGTGAACATCGGCTCGAATTCCACCTCTTCTAATTCTTCTGCTCCCATAGAAGGACAACCGAAACCTATTGCATCGAAAGAAGAAACCTTCGAAGAATCAAATTTGTCGCAGGTGAGGATTTCAACCTCGGCGCCCGCATTCTTTGCTCCTTCGGCTACGACCTGTGCCATTTGCTCGGTGTTTCCTGTACCGCTCCAATATACCACTGCAATCTTTTTCATGTTTTCTTAATCCTTTCTCTTAAAATTTACTTTAAAATATATGCTTACAGGCTTTTAGCCCGCTACAGCCAATTCTTCTATTGAAAACCCCAAGGCTGCCATTTGGCAAAATATCCGAGTACACTGTTTAAAACTTTTAAACTTAGCTAATGCAACTTTTTCATCTCCATAAACTTGCCAATGCCCTGTACATTTAGGACTTTTACCTTTGTTCTTAATATATCCATATACATCTTCGGGCGGATAACCTAAAAACAAGCCTATCTCGTGCGGGAACTGCTCCGAAGAGTTGAGCCTCATTAAAAGTCTTGCAATGCACTCCCCGGGATCGCAACTTTTATATCCCAAATCTTTCAAAATTTTAAAGGCTTTTTTATCTGCAAGATCGCAGCTTAAAGCAGTCAGACGAAACACATAGAGAAGACAACGCTTATCGGAATACCTAAGCGGAATTATTTTTATTCCCTTCACCGCAAAGCGTTGATTTAGAGTTCTGAGATCGCAAAGCATATCTTGAAAATTTTCGCAATATGACGAAAACATATTACCGCTCTTGAGGCCTGCAAGAGTGGGAGAACAATGTTTCACTATTAAATCTGTAAGTCTTTCAAACATCGTCTTTTCCTTTCAGCTATAAAACTATAAAAAAGATTAGCGATTCGATAAACCAAAAAAGCCAGTATCAGCGAAGTTGCGTCCAGATCGCCCGAAGCACTGTACGTGAGAAACCAGAATACTAACGAGACGATAAAAATAACGCGCAGTGCCCGAGATAAAATTTCCCTTGTTCTCACTAAAATTGATCGCATCAATGTCCGCCACCTCTTTACCTTGCAATCCCAATTTTTCCATAGTGCTGTCAAAAATATAGGAAACTCGTGCCATGTATCCCACTTCTTCCAAAAAACCAAACACCAGAGTCACACCGAAAACAAAGCCAATCATGGCAACGGCGAAGTACAAAGTGTTCAATACAACTTGACTAATCAAATCGATCAACATCTGCGACACACTGATGGCAGACAGCATTTCGCTAATTGGAACACCTAACTTTGGAATCAGGCTGCCGATCAACATAATCGGCGCAGCAGGAATAAAAGAAGCTATCAATCCCAAAAGAATGATAAATATCGCAAGCGAATCACCTTCTATAAGTTTTGCAGCAAGCCAAGAGGCAGAATAACTGCCAACGCCCTCTTCGGGGAAGAGGTCGATGAGCATATCGTATTGTTTTTGGTCAGCAGCAACAAAAGGAATTACCGGGATGCCCAATTTTTCTTCGAGTTTTTCTACACCAACCGTTTTACCTTGAGACTCTGCAACATCCATAAGATTGAGCACGAGCACTATGTTTGCAGAAAGACTGTAGGTCCCGGGCAAGTCTGTAACGCGATAGCGCATACCGTTTCTGTCGTAGTGCCCTTCTTTCTTCTCGACCGTCTTGCCCGGCCAGTTCCCAACCCTTTGACGTGCACCCGTCAAACCATTAAACAGAGTGGACTTCCCCGAATTAGGCTGACCTAAAAGGGCAATTTTAGGGTTTTTGAGAGTTACCGTACTCATGCAACAACCTCCACTTATATGTCTTTGCTTTCTTCTCTGTTTAGGGAGATAACCGTATCTCGACCAAACAGCAATAATGGAAGCTTGCCTTCGTTGTATATCATTTCTATCTCACAGCCTGGAGTAATCCCGATGGAAGTTATCCGACTAAGAAATCTGGCATCTCCCTCTATATCTGAAACTGCAGCCTTTTGACCGACGCCAATTTCGCTTAGTTTAACCATCTCATATCTTCCTTTCCAATACTTTTTATAATTCCAGAACATATTAGTTAGCCATGGCTAACTATAATTAGTTTATTCTAACTTATTTAGACTTTTACTTCAACAATTTTTCAAAAATCTCAAAAAGTTTTTTCTGCTAGTGTTCACAGTTTGCATGAATTCAGCGAATACAGGTCATCCGGATTATTTGTATGAAGAAATTCAAATCATAGATATCTCAAATTGGTTATTATTTAATATGAATAAATCAATACTTTCATACAAAAGAAAAAGGACACCATGTCGGGATTTGTTATTTGCCGATTGCCTTTTCAGCAGTGTCGTTCCCGATTAGAGATTTTGAGAATTTATAGTGAAAGTTATACATTCCTTCCCAAAGATAGAATCGATGTGTATCTCTACGGAGTCGGTTGCAAGCTACTTCGATTTGCGAACATGCATACTCCTTTGCTACCCGGCATGCTTGTTTTGCAGCTGATTGCAATAGATACCCTGAAATCGATCGAGCGGAAGTTCAAATTATACCGATTTCCTCCGCCCTCATCAATAACGGTATGGAAAAGGCAACAAACTTTTCCAAAGCATCCATTATATGTGATGGCGAAAGCTCGCGCAACTGTTGACAGATGTTGGGATGAAAAGTAGAATCAGCTAAAATAAGTTCTGTAAATCAGTTGTTTGGAATGGTTGTATATTATTATGGAGGTGGCACCATGAAGTCTAAACTATTATTAATTATAATGGTTGCCGTACTTTTTATGAATGCCTGCGGAAGCGATTCCATTAAAGACGATTTTCTAAACTATATAAATGAAGGCTTACCCAAATTTATACAATTAGAACAAACTGTTACGGATGAATGTGACAGTATTTCCGGATCCAATTATTCTGATGATTTGGCAATGTATCTCACATTGCAAGATGAATTAATTTCCTTATCTTCTCAACTAATCGATACCGCCGAGTCTATAACCCCTAAAACAAAAGAAGTTACAGAAATCCATGAAAAATATATAACGGCAATCAATCTTCGGGATACCGCTTTTGTCGTTATTGTTGCAGCAATCGATAATCAGGATTATGAGCAAATCGCTATTGCGAATGAAAAATTAAGCGAAGCCAGGAAGGCGATGCGTGAGTACATCTTCGCATTAAACGATATGGCAGATAAATATGGCGTTGAAATAAATTTTGATAGTCACACAAATGATTCTGACATTAATCTAGACGAAAGCGATAATACAGTGAATAGCGCAGAAACGAAGGAGCCCCCTCAAAAAGCTCCTATCCCTAATAGCTTGTTATTCACATTTGATGGCGACTCATACACCGAATCTAAGCTAGGCGATTTTTCCGAGTTCCTTAACAGAATATTTGTTTCTTATGATGAACCATCATATGAATCAAATTCCATGAAGATTTACGGTGTCGGACACGAAGGATATGGATATGCGATGGAAGTTTTATATCATCTCAACCCTGCAGATGACAATCCGCTGGAGACGGAAATTTTAAGTTTTGAAATTGTTTCCCTGGTTGTATCGGCACATCCAAATTCCGATGGAGATACAATTTCAGGTAAAGAAATGGTGGAGTGGGTTTACGAGCGATTTGAACAATAAATGCAATGCACTCCATGCTAGTGTATAAATACCCCTTTGATTTTGCTTTTTTACACACATGACCCCCGCAACCATACCTGGGGCAATACCCCGTAGAAATCTACATCCCCTCTGAGACTATATATTGATGAGGAAATTATAACCTATGGGTGCAAAGTAAACGATTACCCCACAAATCAAACCTTTACTTTTGGGTCAGTCCGCCGTATCCCAAAAACAAGAAAACCCGTCCCGAAAATGATTTCAGGGCGGGTTGATTTATGCCTCATAAGGCTCAAAACTTCTTGAAATCAAGGAGTTTCAGGCAAAAAAGAAAAGCAGATTTTTCTATCAAAATCTGCTATCTTATCTGGTGCGGTTGAAGGGACTTGAACCCATACCCTCACGGACACGGCCCTCAACCGTGCGCGTCTGCCTATTCCGCCACAACCGCAAAACTAATCATTGTAATTATAAGCATCTCACTACCGGATGTCAATTGTAAAGACCGACTTTATTCGCCTGTTCGCCCCTCTTTTCAATCTCATATCAATCTTACTTTTCTGCCTCAGTCAACCGGAAGGTCTCGCAGTTATTATAGATGTTCTGCAAAAACGGTTTGACATTGCCTGTAAGATTCTCAGAAACCACCAGACCATAGGTTTTATAAGCCAAGCAATAGTAAGGTATTTCCGTGCGCAGCAATTTACGAATCTCCGTGTAAGTCTCCTTTTTGACCTTGGTCGTAACACCGGAATGCAGCCGGTCGAGCAGGCTGTCCAGCACCGGGTTGCTGTAGCCGAGCAGATTTCGGTTGCTCGCCAATAAAGGCCGCAGATCGTAGGTATCGAGGATGCGGTAACCACCGATATAAAGATCAAATTCACCTCGCTCAAGCGCCCCGGTGTAGGCTGCCCAATCGAGTCCGGCCAAAGTAACGGAAATCCCGACCATCCCAAGATCATCCTGCAGCTGTCGCGCCGCCAACATGCGCGAAGTGTCATCTTTGTTATAAATCAATTTAAGATTCAAGCCGCTCAAACCGCTTTGCTGAAATGTTATTTTGGCTTGATCAATATCATATGGCAGTAGCGCTTCAGCTTTTCCTATGCCAAGGTATTCGGGATAAAAGAGCGTGTCATTTGAAATGGCGCTGTTGTAATAGCAACCTTCGAGCAGTCTCTGGTCATCGATTGCCTGGGCGACCGCTCTTCTCACATTTAGATTTTTCAATGCCTCGTTTCGAAAGTTGAAACCAAGCACTTCGACTTCGTTGGCGGTGAAAGATTCGATGCGCACCGGTTTCCCGTTAAAACGAGCGTCACGATCGCTCTCTTTGAGCAGCCCGACATTTAAATCTCCAATTTCGAATAAGCCGGCAGCGATTTTTTTATCCGGCAAAATGCGGAAAATCAAATTATTTTTGGGGATTTCTCCCTGAAAATGCGGGTTTGGCGCCAGATTCACCTGCTTGCCAGGATCGATTGATTCCACCAGATAGGGACCGGTTCCTACCGGCAGATAATTGTGGCCGGTCACCAGCGTTGCCGCTGTACTGGCGAAGGAGCGTTTTGATACAATGGGAAAAGTCAGGTTTTCAATAGCGGCGTCTGTTTGGCTCTTAAACTTGATAATGACAGCCGTCTTGTTTTTAACCTGTACGGATTCTATTTTGGCGATATAAGGTTCATACAGCGTTCCCGGGCCGGCAGCGGCAGCCTGGTAAGCCTCTATGGAAAACTTCACATCCTCTGCTGTTAAAGATTTGCCATTCTGCCATTTAATGTCTTTCTTGAGGCTAATCTCCACAGACTGGCCGTCATCATTATAGCTGTAATCAGCCGCCAGCACACTGTTGGCTCCTAAGTTCCGGTCAAGCCGGAACAGACCCTGATACACCAGTTGATTGAGATAATAAACTCCCTCATCCTTTGAAACGATAGGATTCAAGGTTTGAAAGCGCTCGATCGGTAAGGAAACAAGGTCGCTTTTAACCGCCGCTGCCGGAGGTGAAGATGTAGCCGGATCGGTCTCCGTAACGCCCTGCTTTCCGCAGCCGATGAAGCTGATGGATAGAAGCAGAGTGAGCAACAGTATAGGAAGGCGCATGAGTTTCGACTTCTGATTGCCGAGCCGCCTTTTGAGAAGACGATCGACCTGTTCGATCAGCTGTTCGGGCGTTCCATTGTTGTCGAGAATCACATCAGCGCGAGCCCGTTTTTCGTCTGAGGACATCTGGCTGGAAATCTTTCGCCGCACTTCATCCGGACTGCTGCCGTCCCGAGCAATAACCCTTTTAATCTGCTCATCCAAAGTCAGATCGACCAGCCAGACTTCATCGACCATTTTTTCCATTCCAGCTTCAAACAGCAAGGCCGCGTCAATGAAGACAGCTCTCTCTCCAGCTCTTTCCAGCCTGTCAGCGGCCAACGCAATCTCTTCTATAATGCGGCCGTGAAAGAGGTTGTTCAGCCTTTGCCGGGCATTTTCATCATCGAAGACGATCTCGCCCAAAGCTTTGCGGTCGAGCGTTCCATCTGCCTTGATTACTCCCGGCCCAAAGTTTTGCTCTACTTCTTTCAGCAAAGGCTGTCCGGGCTCAACCAGCTCCCGGCTCAAGCGGTCGGCATCTAACACCATCAGGCCCTTTTCGGTCAGATAGTCGGAAACAGTCGATTTTCCGCTGCCGATTCCACCGGTCAGGCCTATCCTGAGCATCGGGAATTGTTTTTCAGTTTTCTTTTCTATTTTATGATTAGTCATTTCAATTCATACCAGTTGGAGCCTCGATTAACTTCCGCCACCAGATCAACTTTCAAAGCGACCGCTTCTTCCATGTTGCGCTTGAGCAGCTCGGCCGCCATCTCCGTTTCCTCAGCCGGCGCGTCCAGTATCAATTCATCATGCACCTGCAGAATCAATTTGGTTTTCATCTGTCGTTCCTTCAATTCGCGCTGGCAAAGTATCATGGCGATCTTAACTATGTCCGCCGCTCCGCCCTGCAACGGGCTGTTCATGGCCAGGCGCTCGCCGGCTTGACGCAGCATGTAATTAGACGCTAAAATTTCAGGGATAGGCCGTCGACGGCCCATTAAAGTCACTGTAAAGCCGGTCTGACGGGTTTGTTCAACCTGGTTCTCCAGATATTGTTTTACCTTAGGATGGGCTGCGAAATAAGCCGAAATATACTCTTCGGCCTTCCGGCGCGATATGTTCAAGCCCGAAGACAGGCCGAAGCTGCTCATACCATAGATGATGCCGAAATTGACCGCCTTGGCGCTGCTGCGCATCAGGGGCGTCACCTCGTTTTCCGCGACATTGAAGACCCGGGCGGCTGTGAGGCTATGGATGTCGGCGCCTTGGTTGAACGACTCGATCAACACCGGATCATCGGCCTGATCGGCCAGAAGACGCATTTCGATCTGAGAATAATCGGCGCCGATCAACTGACCGACAGGATCCGAACAGATGAAGGCCTTGCGCAACAGACGGCCCTGCTCCTGACGGATCGGGATGTTCTGTAAATTCGGTTCCGTACAGCTGATGCGGCCGGTAGCGGCGACGGTTTGCTGAAAATGCGCGTGGATCCGCCCGTCTTCATGTATCAACGGCAACAGGCCGTCAACATAGGTGCTCTTCAGCTTGCTGACTGTGCGAAATTGCAGGATGAGCTCGATTATGGGATGTTCTTCCCGCAATTTATCCAAAGTTTCCATGTTGGTCGAATATCCGGTTTTAGTTTTTTTACCGGTCGGCAGGCCGAGTTTTTCGAACAGGATTTCACCAAGCTGCCGCGGCGACTGAATGTTGAATTCCTGCCCTGCCTGTTTATAGATCTCCTGTTGCAGCTGCTCGATCTGCCGGCCTAATTCAATTCCCGCTTCTTCCAAGGCAGCCCGATCGACTTTGAATCCGACCGCTTCCATCTGGGCCAGCACCGGAATCAGAGGCAGCTCGACTTCTTCAAAGAGTTTCAGCAATTCCTGTTCGTCCAGTTCCTGTCGTATCAGCGGTTGCAGCTCAAAGACCGCGCGGCACCAGTCAAGGCCTCTCTGGACATAGTCGGTTGCCGGCTCGGTCAGCATGGTCAGTTGGCCATCGGCGGTTTCGTTATCCGCCGCCGTCTCCAGATTGCGATTCAGATACTCCTGCGCCAGTGCTGTCAGGGCGTAATTGCTGCGCCCCGGCTGGATCAGATATTGCGCAACAGCACTGTCAAAAACTGGTGTCGGCATCCAGTCGGCTAACCAGGCACTGTGCAGGGCGTAAATGTCGGTTTGGATAAAATGACCGCACAATCGCGGTTCTTTGGTCGTCAATAAGCGCGTGACCAAATCGCGGGCCGAATCGCCGTTTAAGCAGGTGTAGAGCGGCGGCTCGTTAGACGCCAGGCAAACCGCGTGGATCTCCGGTATCGCCCGGTGATCGTTATTGCTGAAGACCTTGATCGCCAGTAGGCCGCCAACCGGCAGTCTCTTTGCAAATTCTTCCGGCGATACAGTTTCCGGTTCATATTGTTGAAAGCCGTCGCCCGCCTCTGTCGGGCTGTCAGGATCAGCGCTTGACGGCCGCTTTAATTTCCTGAGAAAGCTGTTGAATTCAAGCCTTTTATAGAGTTCCACCAGCTTTTCATAATCCGGCTCTTCTATTTTACACCGAGCGAAATCAATTTCTACCGGTACATTGGTATGAATTTCCGCCAGGCGACGGCTGAGCCGGGCTAGTTGTTCGTTATCGCGAATCTTTTCGCGCAACTTTTCATTCGGCAGTTCGTCGATGCGGGTGAGCAGATCATCCACTCCAGCAAAGTCTTTCAGCAACTTCAAGGCTGTCTTTTCGCCCACCCCCGGTATGCCGGGTATATTATCTGAAGCGTCGCCCATTAAACCTTTCAAGTCGACGATCTGTTCGGGCGTCAACCCATATTTTTCTTTGATAGCCGCCGCGTCGTAGAGATCAAACTCCGATATCCCCCTGCGGGTAATCAAAATCTGCGTACTGTCGGAAGCTAACTGCAGAGCGTCGCGGTCACCGGTGATTACGAGCGGAGCATAGCCCTCAGCTTCGGCTCGCTTGACAGCGGTTCCTATGATATCATCGGCTTCGAAACCATCTATTTCAACGATCGGGATGCGGAAAGCATCAAGCAGCTCGTGCAGAACTGGCATTTGCATGGCTAATTCGGGCGGCATCCCCTTCCGCGTCGCCTTGTAATCGGCGTATTCCTCATGCCTGAAAGTCGGCGCCTTGCGGTCGAAAGCCACAAACAACCCATCAGGATGATGTTCCTTGATGATTTTCTCCAATATAACAAGAAAACCGTACACCGCCTGAGTATACAGTCCGTCTTTGGTCAGCATCGGCCGCTGAATGGCATAGTAAGCGCGATTAATCAGGCTGTTGCCATCAATCACTACCAATCGGGGCTTGGCTGTTTTTTTCATGTATGACTCCTTCCTTATAATTAAGGATCAGGATCTGATCTTTGCCGGTCGCGCCGGCCGAGCCGGTAGCTTCTGCCGAGAGAATCAGGCGGACGACGAATTCGATCTCGCCCGTATCGACATCTGCCCGCCGGCTGATGATTTCAAAATCATGCGGCTTCAGGTATTCCTGAAGGCATTTATAGGAGACGTCTGAGTCATCTGCGGCACTTTCGCTGCTCGCGTTGCTTGCACCACTTGTATTGCTCACGCCACTTTTATAAGCTGCGTCATCGCTGCTTGCGACATTAAGATCAGCTTTTACCCGCGCTCCGCTGCCGGTTTGCACTCCGCTATCGAGAAGCTCCCTATCCACAGGCGAACCGTAGTCTTTGGCTACTTCGTCGGATGATGACACGGCGCTGATGTCGGCTGTCTCCGGCGCCGCCTGCAGGCTCTCTTCCTTGACACTGCGGTCGGCCGTTTTCAGCATCGGTTGGAAGTTTGACTGCATATTATTATACATGGAAAAGGAGATCAATCCAACCATAAAACAGGCTGCCAGAGCCAGGCCGACCCGCCGGTAAAACAACTTACGCGGAGTTTCTTTGGGGTTTTCGACAGCTGCCCGGATTGCCGCCCCCTCTTCCTGCAGCCCTCTATGCAGGCGGTCTGAAAAACCTTCCGGCAACGGTTCTACCGGAAGTTGTCGCAAAGTGTTCAGAATCTGTCGCATTTCTGGATCATCACGATATTCAGTTTCGTCAAACCGTGGATCAGCCACTTGAAGGCTCCTCCTTTTCAGCAGCTCTTTTATTAGACGGATTCGTCTCGTTTTTGTTCCAAAACAATCTCACGCAAACACAGGCGCGCCCGGTTGATGCGTGATTTGACCGTTCCTAAATTCAATTCCAGGATCTGGCTGATCTCTTCGTAAGAAAAGCCCTGTATGTCGCGCAGTATAATGATCTCCTTATGCTCGACCGGCAAGCGATTTAAGCAGTCGATTATCCAACCGGCAGTCTCCTTATTTTCCAGGACTTCAGCCGGGCCCGGCGAAACATCGGGCGGTTCGATGGCTGAAAAACCGTTGTCCTCATCAGAAACCAGCGGATCCATTTTTTTATAAGGAGCCGCTTGGCGCAGCAGATCTTTGCAGCTGTTAACCACTATGCGGTAGACCCAGGTGTCAAAGCGGCTGTTGCCCTTGAAATTTCCCAGGTGACGAAAAACCTTGATCAGGCTTTCCTGCAGAGCGTCCATGGCGTCGTCTTCATTTTGCATAAAGCGCAAGGCCGTATTGTAGGCTTTAGTCCGGCAACCGGCTATAAGCAACTCAAAGCTGACTTCATCGCCAGCTTTTGCTTTTTCTATCAGTTGCAGTTCATCAAGCTCTACCGCCATGGATTGACTCTTTTCATCCGAACGTCTTGTTGTTATACTGTTAGAAGTATAGCACAGCTGAAAAAACGGAGCAATTATGAAAGACTATCACATCCATTCACACTTCTCAGCCGACAGCAACGCCCCCATGGCCGATATGGCCAGTGCGGCGGAATCGCTCGGTATCACCGAAATCGCCTTCACCGATCATTATGACCCCGACTACGCCATCACCGGTTGGCCAAGCACATTAGACTTTGCCGCCAATGTGCGTGAAATGGAGGAAACAGCCGCTGCCTTCCGCGGCCGCCTGTCCATTCGCAAAGGCATCGAGATCGGCCTGCAGCATGGCGCTACTCTGGATAAATGCCGAGCCGCCGCCCGCGGACAGGACTATGATTTTATCATTGCTTCCTTCCATTGCGCAGAGGGCATGGAACTGTCCTGCGGCGATTTTTTCCGAGGCCGCACGGCGAATGAAGCCGCCCGGGCTTTTTATATTTATAACCTGGAAACACTGGCCGACTATGACGATTTCGACGTTATTGGACACATCAACGGAGTTGACCGCTACAGCCCCCAACTGCCGACCCACGATGCCTATTGGGATCTGTTTGAAGAGCTTCTTCGCCTGATCATTGACAAAGGACGCGGAATTGAAATCAACACTTCGTCATTCCGCTACAAGATGGGCGACCATACCACGCCGACCACCGACATGCTTAAACTATATCGCTCTTTGGGCGGAGAAATCGTCACCGTGGGCTCAGACGCTCATCTCCCGCATAGTGTCGGCGACCACATCGACTGGGGCTATGATAAGCTGCGTGAATTAGGCTTTAAATACTACACTTCTTTTGAACAGCGCAAACCGATCTTCCATAAGCTTTAACTATTCACCGCAAACTATCGCAAACTATATGGCGGCTCATTACAAAACATGACGGTTTACCGTAAATCGTAACGACCGGCCGCAAATTTCAACTGCCGCTGCTATAATTTTAAGATGCGCCGTTTATTCATCTTTTAGAATCCGCAGCTTGTACTGCAGGGTCTGACGACGAATCTGCAGCTGGCGGGCAGCGCGGGAAATGTTCTGATTGTGCTCTTGCATGGCGGAGCGAATCAGTCTGGTTTCGATCTCTCTCAGATAGCAATCCAGCCCCCGGTCTGCCAAAAACGCAATGTCGGGCATCTGGTCGGACATTTTCTGAACTTGCCTGACCGGCTTGACTACTTCAACAGCGCCAATTATTCGGCCTTCACTTAGCAAGGGGTAAGCGCTGCTAATGGCGGCCATCTCCTGACCATTCCGGCTGCGACAGATCTGACGGCTGTCAATGGTTGATAGTCCCTCGCGCAGTGCCCGCAACAGCGCGCTGTCGTGGCGATCCACCTTCTTCAGCTTTGCCATCGCCTCATTACAGAAAACGGTCTCCCCCTGCTCATCAATGACATGAACGCCTTCGTCCAGCAGTTGAAAGATCGCCTCTAAAATCTGAATGTATTCTTTTGCTTTCATGCGCCATCCCTCCGCCTTCAACCTATCACAGGAGGCCAGGAGATGCAAATTATTTTGCGCCTCTACGGCTCTTGGTTAAAAACAGAAAATTTTAGCGCATAACTTTTTTAAAATCATGGCAGCATTTGCTTGACATTAATATAACAATAGTGTCTATACTTAAATAAGACAAGTGTTTCCCCACCTGCAATT
>DUVF01000052.1 GCA_012841165.1 Clostridiales bacterium | reverse complement strand
GCCAAAGGATCAGGAATGGTGCACCCGAACATGGGCACCACGCTGACATTTGTGACGACCGATATGCCGATAAGCCCGGAGCTGCTTGATCAGGCGCTGCGCTACTGTGTGGATCGTTCGCTCAACCAGGTGAGCGTGGATGGCGATACCTCGACGAACGACATGGCTGTTGTGCTGGCCAACGGCCAGGGCGGCGGGGCGGCGCCGGCCGGCCCGGAAGACCCGGCCTACCTGGCTTTTCGTGAGGCCCTGCTGACCGTGTTGATCCATCTGGCCAGGGAGCTGGCCCGGGACGGCGAAGGCGCTTCGCGCCTCCTGACCTGTCAGGTCAGCGGCGCCGCTTCCGACCATTCGGCAGCGGTTATTTCCAAAGCCGTTGTCAGCTCGACCCTCACCAAGGCGGCCATGTTTGGCAGCGATGCTAATTGGGGGCGTATTCTCTGTGCGATGGGCTACTCAGGCGAGCAGTTTGACTATGAAACGGTAGCTGTCAGTTTCCGCTCATCCGGCGGTGAATTGACAGTCTGTCAAAACGGACGCGGCGTCAACTTCGATGAAAAAACCGCCAGACAGGTCCTCTCCCAGCCGGAAGTGGACATTCTGATCGAGATGACCGCCGGAGATGGGAAGGCGACAGCCTGGGGTTGTGATCTGACCTACGATTATGTTAAAATCAACGGGGATTATCGTAGCTGAACAAGCGGTTCGGCAAGAATTTTGAAGCATCGCATGAAGAGGGCGGCATGATGAAACAACTGGTCAACAAAGCGGATATGCTGGTGCAGGCCCTGCCGTATATCCGTAAATTCAACAAGAAGAAGATAGTCATCAAATACGGCGGTAACGCCATGATACGGCGGGATCTGCAGGAGTCCGTCATCAATGATATTTCATTGTTGTCGCTGGTCGGCATCAATGTGGTGGTAGTGCATGGCGGCGGCCCGGAAATCAACGATACTCTGGCTAAATTGAACATAAAGCCGCGCTTCATCGACGGCCTTCGCTACACCGATCAGGCGACTATGGAAGTCGTGCAGCAGGTGCTCTGCGGAAAAGTCAACAAAGATCTTGTCTCGATGATCACTCGCCAGGGCAGCCGGGCGATCGGCCTTTGCGGGATGGACGGAGACTTGATTCAGGCCACGAAACTGATTCGCGAAAACACTGATTACGGGCTGGTTGGCGACATTGTCAAGATTCAACCCGACGTCATTAATTCTGCGCTTGATAATGGTTATATCCCAGTTGTTTCCAGCATCGCGCAGGGAGTAGATGGAAACTCGGTGTACAATGTCAATGCCGATACGGTAGCTGCCCGTCTGGCGGTTGCCCTGGGCGCCATTAAATTGATTCTGCTGACAGACGTCAGGGGCATACTGCGCGACCCGGATGACGACAGCTCACTCATTCACCAAATATCTCTGCCTGATGTCGATTCGTTAAAAGAAGAAGGCATTATAACCGGCGGCATGATACCAAAAATTGACTGCTGCACCGATGCGCTAAAAGGCGGCGTCAAGCGGGCGCACATCATCGATGGCCGGATTCCGCATTCCATTCTGATGGAAGTGCTGTCGGACGAAGGCATCGGCACGATGATCACCCGTGACTGAATACACAGAGCGGCTCCGGCTTGCGATAAAAGCCAAAAAATGCTACACTTTTTGTAGCATTTTTTATTAGGAAGGCGACATGGCTTATAAAGTCAAACTGGACATTTTTGAAGGGCCTCTTGATCTGTTGGTTTATCTGATTGAGAGAGCAGAAATGAACATCTATGATATTCAGGTGGCGGTTATCACTGACCAGTATCTGGAATATCTCGATGAAATGTGCTATCAGGATTTAGCGCCGGCGGCAGATTTTATGGTGATGGCGGCGACTTTAATCGATATTAAATCGCGGATGCTCCTGCCCCGGCGTGCAACGGACGATCCGGAAGCGCTGACGGAGGATCCGCGCAGCGAATTGGTTGACAAAATCCTGGAGTATAAGAAATACAAGCAGGCGGCTGAGCTGCTGGAACAGCAAGCGGAAACCGCCGGTCTGGTATTTACAAAAGCTCAGGAAGAATTAGCAGATTTTGAGCAGGAGCAGGAATACCTGTTGCGCTTGAAAATCGATCCTTTGATGATGGCGTTTAAGGCTTTTTTAGACAGGCAGCGCCGGCGGGCGGAGGTGCAGCGGCGCTACAGCAAGATGGAAGACTATCGGATGACGGTGCGCTCCCGAATCCATCAGCTGAAGAATATGCTGACCGGCAGACGCCGGGTGCGTTTCACCGAGCTGTTCGTTTCGCGGCCGGATCGCTATCAGGTCGTTTTGACATTTTTATCAGTACTGGAAATGATTAGGCGAAAAGGGATTAAGGTTCGCCAGGATGTCAATTTTGGCGAAATGACCCTGACCCCGACGAAGGCTTTGGCCGGAATGCAGTTTGATGCGGAAAGCGAGTTTTTCAATGATGAAGCGGGCTGAGATCAAAGCGGCGCTGGAAACCCTGCTCTTCGTATGGGGTGAGCCGTTGGCGGCCGGAGACGCCGGCCAGGTGTTTGATCTTTCTGAAACGGAAACCCGTGAACTGTTTCTGGAACTAAAGAAAGAATATGACGAAGGCGGACGGGGAATTCGCATCCGGGAAATTGCCGGCGCTTTTCAATATTGCACCGATTCCCGGAATGCCGAATATGTCAGCCGGCTTTGCCAGCCGGTGAAGGAACAAAGGCTTTCGCAGGGGGCGCTGGAGGTACTTGCCATCATTGCCTATCGTCAGCCGGTCACCCGAGTGGAGATTGAATCAATTCGGGGGATCAGGTGCGACCGGACGATCGAAAGCCTGTCCCGCAAGCAGCTGATCGCTGAAGTCGGCCGGGGCAGCGGAATCGGTCGGCCAATTCTTTATGGTACGACCAGAACCTTCCTCGAATATCTGGGCTTGCGTAATCTTAGCGAATTACCGCCGCTGGCGGAGACAGAGGATCTGCTTGAACCATATGCAGAAGTGGGGGAGGCGGAAAATCTGAAAAATCACTTTGACAATCCCTCCCAAGAGTGATACTATGACAAATTAGAAAAAGCGACCGGATGTAAAGGAGAGGTGTGAGTTTGATCAGAACCGAACGCAAAGTGAATAACCGGTTTCAGCTCTCGAAGACACAGCAGATCCGTGTTCCCTTTTTCCCGATTCGACGAATTTTCAATCGTAAATGAAGCCTTCCAACGGAAGGCTTTTTGTTTGTCCGCCAACAAGTCTTCCATAATTTGGAAAAGCCGGCCTGCCGGAGAAAGGAGCTCATATGTTAAAAGGCAAACACCTGCTCGAACCAATGGATTTCTCGGTTGAGGAATTAGACGAGATTTTCGATTTGGCTGAACGCATCATCGAGGATCCGCAAAAATACAAGCATGTTTGCGATGGCAAGCTGTTAGCGACGCTGTTTTTCGAACCGAGCACCCGAACCCGGTTGAGCTTTGAGGCGGCCATGCTGCGCCTGGGCGGCCAGGTGCTGGGATTCAGCGAAGCGTCTTCCAGCTCGATCGCCAAGGGTGAAAGCATAGCCGATACCGTGCGGACTGTGGCTGCGTATGCTGACATTATCGTCATGCGCCATCCCAAGGAAGGCGCTCCCCGTATCGGCTCCGGATTTTCGGATATCCCGCTGGTCAACGCCGGCGATGGCGGCCACCAGCATCCAACGCAAACGCTGACCGATCTTTTGACTATCCGCTACACCAAGCAGTCTTTCAATAATTTAACCATCGGTGTCTGCGGTGACTTAAAGTTTGGCCGCACCGTTCACTCGCTGATCAAGGCGATGTCCCGATATCCGGGCAACCGCTTCTGTCTGATTTCACCGGAGGAGCTGGTCATTCCGGAGTATGTGCGCAAAGAGGTTCTGCAAAAAAACAATATCACCTTCCGGGAAGTCCGCCGTCTGGAAGACGCTATCGCCGATCTGGATGTGCTCTACATGACGCGGGTTCAAAGGGAACGCTTCTTCAACGAAGAAGATTACATTCGCTTGAAGGACAGCTATATTCTCGACGCGGATAAAATGAAACTGGCAAAGGAAGATATGATAGTGCTGCACCCGCTGCCGAGGGTCAACGAGATCGCGGTCGAGGTCGATCAGGATTCCCGGGCACTGTATTTCAAACAAGCCAGATATGGTATGTATGTAAGAATGGCCCTGATGATGAAGTTGCTTGGTGCAGATGAAGGAGGTGTCAACTGATGCTGGTAATCAACAGTATAGAAAAAGGAATCGTTATCGATCACATCACAGCGGGATTGGGCGCGCGCATACTCAGTTATCTGGACATCGATACATCTAAACATACGATAGCGTTTATAATGAATGCAGAAAGCAAGAAACACGGGCGTAAAGATGTCATCAAGATCAAAGATGTTACCGATGTTGATCTGGCCAACCTTGGCTTGATTGATCCAAAAGCGACGGTCAATGTGATCGATGGACACAAAGTGATCCGCAAGATAAAGCTGGAAATGCCGGAAACCGTGGTCAACATTATTAAGTGTAAAAATCCGCGCTGTGTGACGTCAATAGAGGCCAATGCCCCACATGTGTTCAGGCTGATAGATCGGGAAAGTCAGGAATATCGCTGTGAATACTGCGATGATATTGTGAGCATGAAAGAGGAACGATAGTATGCGATTCTGGATAAAGCAGGGTTTTGCGGTTTGTACGGAGAATGAGCCGGAGCAGCTCGATCTGTATATTGAAGAGGGTTTGATTCGACGAATGTTTCCTCATGGCAGCTGGCAGCCGCCGGGCGACGCTGTGGAGATCAGTGCGGCTGATGCTTTGATCATGCCGGGGCTGATCGATCTGCATGTGCATTTTCGCGATCCTGGTCACCCGGACAAGGAGGACACCGCCAGTGGCTGTCAGGCCGCTGCCCGCGGCGGCTTTTCAACGGTGTGCTGCATGCCCAACACAGAGCCGCCGCTGGATAATGCCGAAAACGTGCTCTATGTAGACCGAGCCGGACGTCAGGCGAACGGTGTCCATGTTCTGCCGGTAGCCGCGCTCACCCGTGGCCAGATGGGAACTCTGGCGGTGCCTTTTGCAGAATTGGTCGAACTGGCGACTGTCTGTAAAGACCTGACCGGACGAGGGATCGCCGCCGTCAGCGAAGACGGCCGATCAGTCGATGAGGCTGCTTTGATGCACGATCTGATGGTCAGCGCAGCCAATCTTGGTTTGCCGGTTTTTTCACATGCCGAGGATACATCGATGACAGGCGGGGCCATGCATTTGGGGAAACGGTCGGCTGAACTGGGTGTGCCCGGTCTGGCCGCGGAAGCGGAAGAAATCATCGTCGCCCGTGATATCCTGCTGGCCAAGGCGACCGGCTGCCATCTGCACTTTTGTCACATCAGCACTCGCGGCAGTCTCGATCTGATTCGTTTAGGAAAACAGTGGGGCGTCTCTCTGACGGCGGAGACAGCGCCGCATTACTTCACTTTGACCGACGAAGCTGTTACCATAGACAGCGGCCTGGCTAAGATGAATCCGCCGCTGCGCAGCGCAGAAGACCGGAAAGCGATCATCGAAGCGCTGGCCGACGGCACATTAGATGCGATTGCGACCGATCACGCGCCGCACACCTGGGAAGAGAAAACACGCTCTCTGAAAACTTCGCCTTTCGGCATCGTCGGCCTGGAAACTGCTTTCAGTCTGGCATTTACGGAATTGGTCGAAACAGGTATATTAAAGGTGGCTGATCTGGCTCGCTTGATGAGCCGAAAGCCGGCGGAGATTCTTGGTCTCAATCAAAGAGGCGTTTTGCAGGAAGGCGCGCCGGCCGATATAGCCATATTCGACATCAGAGAGAATTTCCGGATCGACCCGGCCAGTTTTGAGTCCAAGAGCCGCAATATGCCCTTCGCGGGCCGTGAGGTTAAAGGGAAGACCCTCTGCACCTTGGTTGACGGAAAAATCGTCTATCAGAAAACAGGGAGGTAAACCTTAATGATCGACCGTTTGAGCGAACGCATCAAGCAATTGAATAATCCGTCGGTGGTCGGCCTCGATCCGACATTGGAAATGATACCGGCAGAAATCAAAGAGCGGTATTTTGCCGAGCTTGGAGAAACTCCAGCGGCGGCTGCCGGCATGTTCTTCGAGTTTAACCGCGGCCTGATCGACGCCTTTGCCGACTTGGTTCCGGCTGTCAAACCACAGATCGCGATGTATGAAAAATATGGTCTTGATGGTCTGGGGGCTTACATCGACACTATCGCCTATGCCAAAAGCCGCGGCTTAATTGTGATTGGCGATATCAAGCGCGGCGACATTGCATCTACGGCGGAAGCCTACGCGGCCCATATCGGTGGCACTAAGATAGGCGAACGGGAATTTGACCTGTGGCAGGAAGACGCGGTGACGCTCAATCCCTATCTAGGCAGCGATTCGATTGAACCTTTTATATCATATTGCAATCAGTGCGACCGCGGCCTGTTTATACTGGTCAAGACCAGCAACCCGGGCAGCAATGAATTGCAGGAGCTCCTGTGCGAGGGCGAACCGCTCTACATGAAGGTTGCCGCCCTGGTCGCCGGATGGGGAGCCAAGGCGATGGGCAAGTGCGGCTATAGCCGGATCGGAGCGGTCGTCGGAGCGACGCATCCCGAGCAGGGCCGGGCTCTGCGGGCGGCTTTACCGCGGATCTTTTTCCTGGTGCCGGGCTACGGCGCTCAGGGAGGAACCGCTGAAGATCTGAGGGGCTATTTTGACAAGGATGGCGGCGGCGTGCTGGTGAATTCGTCGCGGGGCATCATCGCCGCTTATCGAAAAGCAGGTACCGAAGACTATGCCGAAGCGGCTCGCCAGGCAGTGCTGGCAATGCGGGACGACCTAAACCGGGTACGCTGCGGGTAAAGGCAAAAGAAAGATAATAAACGAATAGCAAAGAAAATAAACGAACAGCAAAGGTGAAACCAGAGATGACGAAACAATTAGCCAGCAACCCTTTTTCCAAACGATACGAGATAATCAGGCACAGCCAATTGACAGAAGCGGTCTGGCAATTAGTTTTAGCTTACGATCAAAAAGCAGAGCCCGGCCAGTTCGTAAATCTGTATCTGGATGAGGCTGATTTGCTGCTGCCGCGGCCGATCAGCGTCTGCCGGCAGGAAGAGGGGAAGCTGACGCTGGTCTACGCTATCAGAGGCGAGGGCACCCGGCGGCTGGCTCGGAGAGAACCCGGCCAGGCGCTGCGGGTATCGCAGCCCTTGGGAAAGGGTTATGAAACAGACTATCTGCAAAAAGGACAGACAGCGCTGCTGATCGGCGGTGGTTTGGGCATCCCTCCGCTGCTTCATTTGGCGGAGACCTTAGCGGCCCGGGAGATCGGTCTGACGACAGCGCTGGGCTATCGGGACGACAGCTTTTTACTGGAAGAATTTCAAAAAACTGGAGCCGAGGTCAACTTTATCGTCGAGCCGCCATTCAGCTTCGCCGAACGTTTTGATCCGCCTTCGTCCGCGACAGCAAGCTCTGAACCAGGCACTGATTTTGCGGCGGTGCTGCGTGAAATGAGCGCAGAAAAAGAGGCTCCGCGCGGTCAGGTGACAGACCTTTTGGCGGGTCGGCAGTGGGAAGTCGACGCCTGTTTCGCCTGTGGTCCTAAAGCGATGCTGCAAAAAGTGACAGCTCAGTTGGCCGAGATGGGAAAGCCGGTTCAGGTCTCCTTGGAAGAAAGGATGGGCTGCGGCTACGGCGCCTGCGTTGGCTGTGTCTGCCGGGTCCTGGATCCGAAGGGCAGGGCGATCAGCCGCAAGGTTTGCGTCGATGGTCCGGTTTTTTGGGGGAGCGAGGTGATCTGGAATGCTTGAGGTGCAAATCGCCGGTGTTAATTGGAAAAACCCGGTGACAGTTGCCTCCGGTACTTTCTCTGCCCGTGAAGCAGCGCGCTGGTATGATCCTGGCCGCCTGGGGGCGCTGACGGCCAAGGGCGTCGCCATCGAAGCCTGGGAAGGCAATCCAACGCCCCGGATCGCTGAAACCTGGGGCGGCATGTTAAATGCGGTCGGCTTGCAAAATCCGGGAGTGGATTCTTTTATTGAGCAGGAGCTGCCTTTTTTGGAAAATTTTGAAACACCGGTGATCGTCAATCTGGCCGGGCATAGCATAGAAGAATATGTGGCGGTGGCCTCCCGGCTGAATGAGACGGCTGTGGCGATGCTGGAACTGAATATCTCCTGTCCGAATATAAAGGAAGGCGGCATCGGCTTCGGCAGCGACCCGGATATGGCGGCCCGGGTGACGGAGGCTGTTAGGCAGGCGACACAGAAACCGCTGATCGTAAAGTTGACGCCGAATGTCGGCGATATCGCGGCGATTGCCAGGGCGGTCGAAAATGCAGGTGCGGATGCGATTTCCATGATAAATACGCTGCTTGGCATGAAGATCGATGTCCACAATGCCAAACCGGTGCTGGCCAACTGGACGGGCGGCCTGTCCGGCCCCGCTATTAAACCGGTGGCGGTGCGGATGGTGTGGCAGGTGCGGCAGGCGGTAAGTCTGCCCATTATAGGGATGGGCGGAATTATGAGCGGCGAGGACGCGGTCGAATTTCTGATGGCTGGCGCGAACGCGGTGGCGGTTGGCACGGCCGGGCTGCTCGATCCGGCAGCTCCTGTCAGGATACTAAAAGAAATTGAACAATTCATGGAATTGAGGCATTATAAATCGGTTGAAGAGATTCGGCAGACCGGCCGGATGATGGGAGGAAGGACAGAACGCCATGGATAAAAATCAATTAGAAAGGCGCGACAAGCAAGCTTTCATCCGTTTCATGATAGACAGCGGAGTGCTCAGCTTCGGCGATTTTGTGACCAAGAGCGGTCGGCAAACACCCTATTTTGTCAATACCGGCAATTATCGAACCGGCTCCCAGATCGCCCGCCTGGGGAAGTTTTACGCTTCAACCATTGTGCAAAACATGAAGAAGGGAAATATTCCCGGGGAGTTGACAGCTCTTTACGGCCCGGCCTATAAGGGGATTCCTCTGGCGGTGGCAACGGCAGCGGCAATGTCAGAAGACTACGGTCATGACCTGAATTATTGCTTTAACCGTAAAGAGGCTAAAGATCACGGCGAAGGCGGATCGCTGATCGGTTATCGACCCAAAGACGGCGACAGCCTGCTGATCATTGAAGACGTCATCACAGCCGGTACCGCGGTTCGCGAAACGGTGCCGCTGCTGCAGGCGGCCGGCGACATTCAGATAGCCGGTCTGGTTGTTTCGGTTGACCGGATGGAAAAGGGACAGGGTGAATTGTCGGCGATTCAGGAAATCGAACGGGACTTCGGGATCCGAACCTTTGCCATCGTTACGATCAGAGAGATATTTGATTTGCTTTTCAGTGAGCGCGAAGTGGGCGACGGCGCCAACCAACAACTGAAACAGCGGCTGGCCGATTACATGGCCGAATACTGCGTTGGCTGAGGCGGGGGAGAGGAACAACTTGCCGGAGAGCAATAACTTGCGCCGGAACGCCAAACAACAAATCAGGAGCTTGCCATATGCGTTTAAACCGATATATAGCGTCGGCGGGCGTTGCTTCGCGGCGCAAAGCTGATCAGCTGATTGAGGCGGGCCAGGTCAGGGTCAACGGTGCGCTGATCGACGTGCTGGGTTATGATGTTCAGCCGGGCGATAAAGTTGAAGTCGCCGGGCGGCTGATTGAACCGGCTAAAAGTCATGTCTATATAATGCTCAACAAACCCAAAGGCTATATAACATCGACTGCTGACGAGAAAGACCGGCCAACGGTCATGAGTCTGGTTGAAGACACCGGAGAGCGTCTGTTCCCGATCGGCCGGCTCGACTACAATACACAAGGTATGTTGCTGTTGACCAATGACGGCGACCTGGCTTATCACTTGACGCATCCGAAACACCAGATTCCCAAGACTTATCGCGTCCGGGTTAATGGCGTGCTGTCGCCCGAAAGAATCGCCCGTCTGCGCAAAGGTGTCGATATCGGCGGGTTCGTCACCTCGCCGGCGCAGGTTGAGGTGGTGAAACAGCTTGAACGGTCAGCCGTCGTCGAGATTACCATCCACGAGGGTAAAAACCGGCAGGTTCGCAAAATGTTCGCCGCTGTCGGCAATAAAGTGATAGAGTTGGAGCGCGTTGCAATCGGGCAGCTCAAGCTCGGCCGTCTGAAACCGGGCCATTATCGGAACTTAACGGCCCGCGAGATCGATTGGCTGAAACAGTGAACGGGTTGTTTCGCGTCTGATCGTTCTGAAGAGACAATTTAGAAGCTGTGAAGAGGTGTGTATCGTTTTATGTGGGAACCCTTTTTTATTTTATTCAGCCTGCTGGCGACCGGTTATTTCTGTAAATACAAAAAGTGGCTCGATCAGCCGGCGATGAACGGGATAGCCGGCGTATTGATCAACGTAGCCATGCCGGCGCTGCTGCTGACCAGTCTCGTCAAGCAGCCCATGAGAGGGAAGGAAATAGGTGAGTTTTTCCTGATGCTGGCGCTTTCAATCGCCTTCTTCATGCTTTTTGCTTTTTTGGCGCTGGGTTATTGCCGTCTTTTTCGCATTGAAAAAAACTACCGCGGAATGGTGCAGTTGTCCATGTTTTCCTCCAACAACGGTTTTATGGGTTATCCGGTTACGTTGGCTTTCTTTGGCCAGGCGGGCATGCTGATGATGGTGGCGAACAATCTGGCGATGAACATAGTCCAGTGGACATACGGCGTTTACATCCTGAGACGAGATAATCCCATTCAAACGAACAAGCGAAACTGGAAACAGGTGGTCAGACAGATACTCAATGTCAATATTGTGGCAATTTTGATAGGGCTGGTGTTCAGCCTGACCGGAGCCGGTCATTTGATACCGGATTTTTTAGATAAATTTTTAGGAATCTGCGCCAGCCTGGCGACGCCTCTGTCGATGCTGTATATCGGAGCTATGCTGCACGGCGCACATTTTAAGGATCTGTTCGGCAATAAAATTATCGCCGGCCCCGCGCTGACCCGGCTGACCGTTTTTGTTCTGATTACCTTTGTGTTTTTATGGCTGCTGCCGCTGCCACCGATGATTAAAAAAATCGAATTGCTGTCGGTGGTATTGCCGTCGGCTGCGATAGTGCCCGTCATGACGGCTCATTATGGATATGGCGCCGATCTGGCGACCAGAATCGTCGTTCTATCGACTCTCTGTTCGATGTTCACGACCCCCTTGGGGATAATGCTGGCAACGGCCGTTTTCTAAGAACTGTTATTTGCGGCAGACCGGGTAATTAGCTGCCAGATAATCGATAAAGCACTTCAGATCTTCGCGTCGGTTAAAAACCGCCCGGGCGGCATCCGGGCGGCCGCCGCCTTTGCCGTTCCAGGCCGGAGCGTTATCGCGCACCAGTTTGTGACAGTCGGGCGTTCCGTTGCTCTTAAGGAAAACGGCGGTTTCGCTGCCCGATATGAGCGCCGCCAGCACCGGCAGCTCTGGAGGGAGCGCCCGGCCAATGGCGGTTAAGTCATCTATTCCTAAAATTTCATATTCTTCAACCAGCAAACAAGGCGGTGAAGTATCAGCTTGAGGCGAGGTATCAGCTTGCGGTAAAGCACCGGCTGGCGGCGCGGGAATACTGCCGGCAGCTTCCGCGTTGTCGGAATAGGCCGGTAGCTCTATGTGTTTCATATAGCGCAGAACCAGCTGTCGGGCTCGTTCTTCGGTATAAATCTTTTTCAGTTCATACAGGTCTTTGCGAACGGCCTGGTTTTTTTCTTCGGCGGCAGCCAGCTTATCCGGCAGCGCGGAAAAATCCGCGGAATAACGCCGGCCCAGTTCGCGCAGTACGGCGGATTGCTCACGGACTGTCTTCAAAGCGCTATCGCCGGCGTCAAAGGTGATGCGATACATCCCTTTGTAATTTTCCCATTTATATAGCTTGATCAGGCCGATCTGACCGGTCGTTGAAGGATGGGTGCCGCAGCAGGCTACGCAGCCGGCCGGGTCGGCGGGATCGCCCACTGCCACCAGCACGATGTCTTCGTCTATCGCCAGCGCTTTTCGCATGGGTTGGGCGGCGGCTTCTTCACGGGTCTGGAAGCGTCGGACGGTGACCGGCAGATTGTCCCATACCATTCGATTGGCTTCCCATTCAGCAGTTAGCATATCTTCGTCGGTGAGGGCAGTGATGTCCGGATTTTCTTCTAAGCGGATATCGATGGTCATGTAGTCCTGACCCATGTGAAAGCCCCGGTTGATTCCGCCGAAAAGATCGTAGAAGACAGCCGACAGCACATGCTCGCCGCAGTGGCGCTGCATATGTGAAAAACGGCGGGGCCAGTCAAGCTCAACGGTGACGGTCTGGCCGGGTTCCGGCGGAGACACTGTCTGATCCGGCGAGGCAGCTTGAAGAGGGGCGATCTGATGTACGATCTGCCCGTCGATCTCACTGACATGAGTAATTGCGCCGTAATCTATTAAAGTTCCAAAATCGCTCGGCTGCCCTCCGCCTTCGGGGAAGCAGACGGTCTGGTCGAGGACGACGCCGTAACCCTTTGCGGCAGGCAGAACCTGCAGAACTGTCGCGTCGCAGCGTTGTTGATAGACATTTTTTTGATAAAGCAGATCGGTCTTTGCCATGAAGTACCTCCCGGAGCTTTTCATATTTAGTTCACAGAGTCCTTGTCATTTGCTTTTTCATAAAGTATAGCATGAAACCAAATCTGCGTGTATAATCGCAGGTATAATACGGAGGAGAAATTATGAAGAAGATGAGAAAACACAGGGTATTATTGTTGCTGTTGATGCTTGTTCTGGTTGCGACGGTCACCTGCTCATGCGGCGCTGACAAACCCGAAAATGATGCGTCTGAACCTGAGATGGCCGATGCGGCCAAGGCGGATTTAATTGTTTCAGCCGCCGCCAGTTTGAAAGGCGCCATGACTGAGATTCAGGAATTATATATAAAAGAGAACCCAAATGTCGAAATATCAATTTCATTCGGCGGTTCCGGCAGTCTGCAGCAGCAGATCGAACAGGGCGCGCCGGTCGATGTCTTTGTTTCAGCGGCGACCAAAAATATGAACGCGCTCAAAGACCAGGGTCTGCTGATCAATTCTACGATTACCGATCTTCTTAAAAACACTCTGGTATTGATCACGGCCAGCGATTCCAGCCTGAATCTGAGCGACTTTACCGAAGCAACCGATTCGGCGGTCAAAGCGCTGGCGTTAGGGGAGCCGGAAACCGTGCCGGCGGGCAAGTACGCCGAGCAGGTATTCACTTTCTATAAAATGCTCGATGCGGTCAAAGAACGGGCGGTGTATGCCAAAGACGTCACTGAGGTGTTGAACTGGGTTGCCATAGGAAACGCCGACGCCGGGGTTGTCTATTCAACTGATGCGGCGTCTACAGATAAGGTGAAGGTAGCGGCAGTCGCTCCGGAAGAGTCACACGATCCCATCGTTTATCCGGGTGCTGTTATCAAAGCGTCGAAACAAGCAGAGGCAGCCGGCGCGTTTTTGGAATATCTGAGTTCCGCCACTGCAAAAGCCGTGTTCGAGAAGTATGGTTTCACGGTTATGTAGGCAGTAGATTCGCGGACATTTGAGAAAAGAGTTTAAATAGTGAATTTTGATTTTTCGCCAGCCCTGATTTCCATAAAGGTAACTTTGATCGCTACCGCAGTGGTATTCTGCATAGGTTTAGCGACCGCCTGGCGAATGGCGAATTACCGGGGCCGGTGGCAGGGTTTGCTGGACAGCATCCTCACCCTGCCGTTGGTTCTTCCTCCCACTGTAGTCGGGTTCGGTCTGCTTTTGTTGATAGGCAAGCGGGGACCGATCGGCTGCTTTTTCAGGATTTTTGATGTCAATATCGTTTTCTCCTGGTACGCGGCGGTGCTGGCAGCAACGGTAGTTTCTTTTCCATTGATGTATAAGACGGCCAAGGCGGCGTTTGAGCAAGTCGACGCCAACATCTTAGATGCGGCCCGAACATTGGGCGTTTCAGAATGGGAGCTGTTTTGGAAGATCACCGTGCCCCTGGCCTGGCCGGGCATTGCCGCTGCCACGACATTATCGTTTGCGCGCTCACTGGGTGAATTTGGCGCGACTTTGATGGTCGCGGGCAGCATACCGGGAAAAACGGCCACCATTCCCATCGCCATCTACTTCGCGACTTCCGGCGGAGATATGCGTAGCGCTCTGATATGGGTCATCATCATCTTTGCGATTTCGCTGTCTGTCATGGTGGCGAACAACTACTGGGAAAGATATCAGATTGCCCTGCGACAGGGGCGCTTATTAAATAAAAGCATGAAAGGATCGAAGGGATGAGCCTGGAAGTCGATCTTCGGAAAAAATTAGCCGAGTTTAATCTGGATATCCGGTTTTCCTGCGGCGAAGAAATCATCTCTATCCTGGGCGCTTCGGGCGCGGGCAAAAGCATGTTGCTGAAAAGCATCGCCGGCCTGGTCAGGCCGGATGAGGGGAGAGTCGTGCTGAACGGAAGAACAATCTATGATTCGGCCGCCAATGTCTTTGCCACGCCGCAGCAGCGCCGGATCGGCTTTTTATTTCAAAATTACGCCTTGTTTCCGCACCTGACAGTGGCGCAGAACATCGCCTTCGGCTTGGGGCGGCTGGATAAGGAAGCCCGCCGCCGCCGCGTTATGGAAATGTTGGAAAAATTTCATATTGTCGAGTTAAAAGATCGATATCCGCCGCAGATCTCCGGCGGACAGCAGCAACGCGTCGCTCTGGCGCGCACCATGGCTGTCGATCCGGAAATCCTTCTGTTAGATGAGCCTTTTTCGGCGGTCGATGTATATTTGAAGAACCAACTGCAGAAAGAGATGTTCGATTTTTTAAAGCAGTTTTCCGGACCGGCGCTGTTTGTAACACATGATATTGATGAGGCTTATCGTCTGAGCGACCGGATTCTGGTTCTCCACCGCGGTAAAGTCGAGGCTATGGAAGACAAGGCCAACCTGTTCCGAAGACCGCCGACTTTAGCGGGCGCGCGTATCACCGGCTGTCGAAACCTGGCCGCCTATACCAGGCTCAATGAATACGAGATTGAAGTTGAGGACTGGGGGAACATCAGATTGCACAGCGAACAGGCGGTACCTCTGGAGCGGGGCTTTGTCGGCATCCGTTCGCACCATCTGTATCAGATCGAAACGGCCGATCAGGTCAACGGCTTTCCGGTTTGGATAGCCGACACCAGCGACGCGCCTTTTCGAATGACGTTTTATCTTAAAATCGGGGCGCCGCCCGCTTCGCCGGAAGACTATCACCTTTGTTGGGAAGTCGCCCGACCCCGCCGGCAGGCGATTTTGGACAGGACGCCGCCTTTCTATGTTCAGCTGGATCCGGCAGCGTTATTCTATATGAATGATTGAAGGCTTGAGTTTGACAGCCGTTAGTGGCATAAGTTCAGCTGCGCTGCAGGGTATCCAGAAAGTCGGCGAAATCTTCAAAATCACTTTGAATAAATTCATACAGCACCGGCTCCTTGAACTCATATTTGGAGCCGGGGACGAGATACTGTCTGAGCGGCAGGCGCAGCAGCGAATGTTCCATCATCTGGATCTCAGCCAAGGAGTAGGATGTAAGCAGTAGCTGACCGTAGTCAGTTATGTAGTAGAGCCCCATGATGTCGTCGTTCAGACGAAAGACTTTGTGGTTGACATGTTCATTGGTGTTCTGGAATTCCAGAAAGAGCCGCCCGTTGTCATGGACGGTCAGCATCGCGTTGCGGGTCAGCGGCAAAAATGCCTCGTCGAATTGATCGGGTTCCGCCAGTATATCGTAGACGGTAATGTATTCCGGGCGGTTCAGTTGCATGGCGGCTTCTGCCGGGCTGATGCGAAAGGAGGACCGTCTCTGCGCATCGGCAATCAAACCTGCTTCGATGCGGATATCCAGAACTTCAATTGAATAGCGGCTATCCTGTTCAATCAGCGCTTCGCAAAGATAGGAGGAGCCGGTCTTGGGATCGTCGAATTCGTCGATCGAATTGCGATACAAGGTTGCCGCCTGAGCGGGAGCGATTCGGCTGCAGAGGTCATCGTTAATCGCCAGATAATTGGCGGCAACGGGGTCGTGGGCGTAACAACGCATTAAAAAATAATGGATCAGCGGGTAATCGCCGGGTATAGGAGCGCAGATCTTGCCGGTCAGCAGTCGCTGTTCGCGGTCGGTCAGTTTGACCGGCTGGTCGAGCATGAACTGGTATTCGGAAACCGGTTCTGCCGGAGGCGCATGCAGCAGAGCGCTGGCTTCGTGGAAATATTTGACCAGGTGGCGCGCTTCTCTTTCGTTGACGCTTTGCTTGGTTCCGCCAAGGCCGCCGATCAGTGTCTGCTCCAGCAGGTCAATTTCAGCCTCATCGTTGCCAACGAGACTTTTATAGGTTTCCAGGCCGTATTCTTCCGCATCATAGTAGAAAAACTGGTGAAAATCAGACGCTTCGGCAAGGTCTGCCCGCCAGTGGATATAGAGAACCACCACGCCCATCAGGCGGGTATCGGTCACATAGGCGGAGATGAATCGATAGTTTTGTTCCGGTTTATGCCCGCCGCCTTCAAGCACTCGGAGATGACTCTTTTTCAGTTTGGATTCCATTGGTGGCCCCTTAATGTCGATAATGGAATCAGTATAACCTATTTTGTCCGGCTTGTGACCTATAATCCTTGAAAGAATCATTGACAGAGCTGAGAGAGGGGGATAAACTAATAAAGTCCGGATTGAACGGCTAAGCAATCAGAACAATCGAATAAGATCCTTTATCAAGAGCGGCGGAGGGAATAGGCCCTGTGATGCCCGGCAACCTGCCAAGGTCCGACAACCGAGGAAAGGTGCCAAATCCTACAGAAGCAATTCTGGCAGATGAGGGAGTGATCGACAAAAGATTACCGCCCCTCACTTACGAGGGGTGTTTTATTGAAGAGGAAAGAGGTGCAACATGACTAAAAAACTATTCACATCGGAATCGGTTACCGAAGGACATCCAGACAAGCTCTGTGATCAGATTTCCGATGCAATCGTAGATGCTATTTTGGAAAAGGATCCGCAAGGCCGAGTCGCTGCGGAAACGACCGCTACCACCGGCTTAGTCCTGGTCGTTGGGGAGATTACTACCTCCTGTTATATTGATATACCAAAGTTAATCCGCGGCGTCATCTGCGACATTGGCTACACCGAAGACGTAGGTGGGTTTGATGGCAGGACCTGTGCAGTGCTGACTTCAATCGATGAACAGTCGGATGATATCGCGATGGGAGTTGATGAAGCGCTGGAAGCACGCGATTACACCAGCAGCGACACATTTGATGTGATCGGTGCCGGAGATCAGGGCATCATGTTCGGCTATGCCTGCAATGAAACCGCAGAGCTGATGCCGCTGCCCATCATTCTGGCGCACAAGCTGGCCAGGCGGCTGGCGGAAGTTCGTAAAACCGGAGAGATTTCCTATCTACGGCCCGATGGCAAGACACAAGTGACGGTTGAGTACGACGACGACAAGATTACCCGCATCGATACGGTGGTTATTTCGGCGCAACACGCAGCGGAGGCGACACAAGAGCAGATCAGAGATGACCTGATTGCGAAAGTTATCCGGCCTGTCATACCGGCGGAACTGATAGACGCCGATACTCGCTTTCTTATCAATCCGACCGGTCGCTTTGTGATCGGAGGGCCGCAGGGTGATTCCGGACTGACCGGCAGAAAGATCATTGTCGACAGCTATGGCGGCTATGCCAGGCATGGCGGCGGCGCTTTTTCCGGCAAGGATCCCACCAAAGTGGATCGGTCGGCGACCTATTATGCGCGCTATATTGCTAAAAATGTCGTTGCGGCAGGCTTGGCTGACCGCTGTGAATTAGAACTTGCCTATGCCATTGGAGTAGCGCAGCCAGTTTCGGTGATGGTCGATACTTTTGGAACGGCTAAGATAGACGAAGCGAAGATCGTGGAACTGATCAAAAGGCACTTCGACATGCGGCCGGCGGCGATTATCCATGAACTTGAGCTGTGCCGGCCGATTTATAAACAGGTAGCGGCTTACGGACACTTTGGGCGGGATGATCTGGATCTGCCCTGGGAACGCATCGACAAAGCGGAGACGCTCCATCGGGCTGCCCTTGACCTGTAACCCGATCTTAGAGTAGAATAATGCGTATTGATATTAAATTAAGGAATTGATAAGGAATATGGGAATCAAGGTAGCAAAATTTGGCGGCAGTTCTGTAGCGGACGCCATTCAACTGGCTAAGGTTCGGGATATCGTCCAGGCGGATTCCGGACGGCGATACATAGTAGTTTCAGCGCCTGGCAAGCGTTTTATCGACGATAATAAAATCACCGACCTGCTCTATCTTTGTAAAACACACATTGATCACAACATCGGCCACGAACAGGTATTTCAGGTCATCTGCGATCGTTTTCGGGCCATTGAGTTCAGCCTCGGTATGCACATCGATATGGAATCTGAGTTTGAATCGATCAATCAAAATATCCGGGAAGGAGCCTCGATCGACTATATCGTCAGCCGGGGCGAATACCTTACGGCCATACTGATGGCCGGCTATTTGGGCTATGATTTTGTCGATACGGCGGAGTTGATCAAGTTTGATGAAAAAGGGCGCTTTCTCGATAAAGAGACCGATCAATTATTGAAGGAAGAATTGGCCAAGCACGAAAGAGCCGTGCTGCCGGGCTTTTACGGCTCCGATTCAACGGGTCGGATCAGAACATTCAGCCGGGGCGGCTCGGACATTACCGGCGCCTTGGTGGCGCGGGCGGTGAAGGCCGACGTCTATGAGAACTGGACGGATGTTTCCGGATTTTTGATGGCCGACCCGAAGATCGTCGACAATCCGCAGCCGATCGAAACCGTGTCATATATTGAACTGCGGGAGCTGTCCTATATGGGCGCATCTGTGCTGCACGAGGACGCGATCTTCCCGGCTAAATCGAGCAATATCCCTATAAATATCCGAAACACGAACGAACCCGATCATCCCGGAACTACGATAGTGGCGAACACCGGCGACCAGGGTGACAAAATCATTACCGGCATTGCCGGCAGCAAGGATTTTATCGTCATCGCCATATATAAAAACATGATGAATTCAGAGGTAGGTTTTGTACGCCGCTGCCTGGGCGTGCTGGAAGATTACGGCGTTGTGCTTGAACACATTCCCAGCAGCATCGATACTATATCGCTGGTCGTCTCTAAGAAGAAGATGAACGGGAAGTTAGATGAGGTGATGGAGGAATTAAAGCGGCGGGTCTCTCCCGAT
>DUVF01000051.1 GCA_012841165.1 Clostridiales bacterium | reverse complement strand
TCTGCCATTTTTAATACCTCCTTGGTTTACATTGATCGTTTTCGGAACGCAGGATAGACGCGCTCTTTTAACATTGTTAACTTTGCTTTATGCATCCTTTATTTATTGCATGAATCGTGCCATTATCGGACGCACGAAAAGGATCACTACATTCAGCGCTTAATCAATACTTTGCCGGAACATTTTGACAGTCCGTTCAAGCCTGTCGTGCCTAAACTGTCCGGTTCTCCATACAACTGTATGGTCGCAGGCGCTTGCCTATATGTCTTTTCGTCTCCAGATTTTCAGCTCTTTAGCCGCCGCAATCAGCTCGTCGCGGAAATCGGGATGCGCGATCGAGATGAGCGCTTCAGCCCGCTGCCAGGAAGACAAGCCCTTGAGATTGACCTTGCCGTACTCGGTGACGATGTACTGCACGACCGGCCTGGTATCGGTGACGACGGCACCCGGTGTGAGCATGGGAACAATCTTCGATTTTAGCTTGCCCGCTTTGTCGGTAAGAGTGGAGGGCAGACAGATAAAGGTCTTGCCGCCCTTGGAGTTGTATGCGCCTTCAACAAAGTCAAGCTGGCCGCCGGCACCGCTGATGATGCGCGGACCGATCGATTCCGAGCAGACCTGACCGGTCAGGTCGATCTCGATAGCGCTGTTAATGGACATCAGTTTATCGATTTTGGCACAGTTGAAAGGATGATTGGTATAATCGACGGGGTAACCGGCCACCATTGGATTTTCATTAATTAAATCGTACAACGATTGCGAACCGGCGGCGAAAGAGTAGGCGATACGACCGCGGTCAATGTTTTTTTCCATTCCGTTCAACAGGCCTTTCTCGACCATTTCGACAAAGCCGTCGACCATCATTTCCGTGTGCGCGCCAAGATTTTTCAGATCCGAATCCGCGATCATCTTGCCCAGGGCGTTCGGCATACCACCGATACCCAGCTGGATGCAGGCGCCGTCGGGAATCTCTTCAAGTACATGAGCAGCGATCTGCTTGTCAATTTCGCTGGGTGCTGCCGCCGGGAGTTCAGGAAGCCCCAGGTGACCGCCTTCGACGATATAGTCAACTTTAGAAATGTGTACCGCGTGATCATAGCCGCCGTGAGCGCGAGGCATATCTTCGTTTACTTCAACGATGACGTTGCGCGCGCCGTCGATCGCCGCCGCGTAGTGCGAAATAGTGGTGCCAAAATTAAAATAACCGTGCGCGTCCATCGGCGCTACCTGAATGGCCACAACGTCTGTCCGGAGATTTTCCCGGATGAAACGCGGTACTTCAGAGTATTTGATCGGCAGATAGTAGGCCATGCCCTTGTCGGCCAGCTTTCTCTCATAGCCGCTCATGTGCATGCTGTTCCAGGTAAAGTGCTTTTGTTCGGGATCATTTTCGATAAAGGTCAACGGTCTCATAATGACGCCGCCGCGGAAATTGACGTCCGTCAGTTCCTCCGCCCGCTTGGCGATGGCTTCGGTGAACAAAACGGGGGAACTAGAACCCCAGGCGTATTCCACCCAATCGCCGCTTTTGATCACTTGCACAGCTTTGTCGGCCGACACCAGTTTGCTTTGGTACTCTTTCATCAACATCTTTTAAGATCTCCTTGCTTTTTAATAACGACTTGTGATAACGAACATAAAGTGGTCAAAATGGTTATGACATTTATAATGAAGCAAAAGCATACCACGGTTCATGGATTAGAGCAACCATGGGCTTTCGAACACGCTCCACCGGGATGCTATCAAAAGTGTCTGTCCGGTAATTTCAGGAGCGTAATGGCCTTGCAGCGATAGTTGTCGCGCCGAAATAGCCAATTATAATAATTATATTATCTATACGCTTTTTTCACAAGTTAAAAAAACAACAATGTGTCATTAACTGATGTTTTTACTTGCATTATTGCGGGTTTTCTTGGTCTGAACGCAAAATCCCCCGCCATTCGCTCGGTCGCGTGTATAGATAAGCAGAGATAAAGGCCGTCGCCGGAACTGCGAATAAAATTCCCAGACTGCCGACGATTGCCGTCGTCACTTCCACGACTATCATCTCCATGTTGAACAGAAAGAGCATGTCTTTATGGTAGGCCGCCATCAGCAATACCATCGTCAATGAACTGCCGACATAAGCTAAAATCAATGTATTGGTCATCGTTCCGATGCTGTCCACGCCAACATTCATGCCCGACCGGAATAATTTTTTAAACGACCGCTGCGGCATGTGCTCCGCTACTTCATACATGGCCGAAGCGATCGTCATCGCGATGTCCATGATAGCACCCAAGGCGCCGATAACGATCGCACCCCAGACCACCGCCTGGAGATCAAGCGGCGTTTCTTTGTTCAAATGCAGCAGTAGCATATAATCTTCATCTACAAAGCCCGTCACATGCAGCAAGCGATTCATCAATAGCGCCAGCCCCCCTGCAGCTGCTACGCCTCCGATGTTCCCCAAAATAGCGCTGAGTGTCTTGCTGTCGTAAGCGTTGATTAAAAGCAGGCTGACCACAATGATGTAAATGCTGATCAACGAAGTCATCAGATAGATGTCAAAACCTCTCAAAATGGAAGGAATATAAATCATAAATATGGCCGCAGCAGTCGATAACAGCGCAAAGATCGTGGATAGACCTTTTTTTCTTCCAATCAGTACAACCAAAAACAGAAACAGTGCGACCAACCATATAAGATAGTGGCTGCGTTTGTGATCGATATACATCCATTCATCGGCGCCCTCAACGGCTCCGGCGTTCTGTGCCACCAAAACTGTATCGCCGACTTTGAGCGACCGGGGCTGAATCGGCGTCAAATCATCGATAAACTGAACCGCTGTGATTTCCTGACCCTTTTCCGCTCCGCTGGTGAACGCCGCCCGGAAAATTGTTGCCTGGTTGCTGACCACTTCACCGGACGGTCCGATCGGCCCCTCTTCCATTTGACTTTCCCCGATGGCTGTTATCTTGACGCTAAAAAATTCCATAGAATCCGTCTCATTAGGCGTATAGGCGCACAGACGGGCACCTAATATAGTAAACACCAACGCAAACAATAACACGCCGCCGCGCAGCCTGAGATCCTTTATCTCTTTCTTGCGTTTGCTCACTGTTATCTTCTGAATTTAAATCAGCCCCCTCTCGTATCTCTTCCGGGGTACTGCATGAACCCCTGGCCAGACTGCCTCCTTAAAGAATACACTAGCAAGCAGCGCAATGACAGGTATTTTTGCGCCGCAAAACATAGAAGGTGTAATTCAACATTAATTCAGCCTGGTGTTAATTTCGAATCGTCCGCAACGGTGCTTCGGCAACCAGCCGGAAGCGGTCGATGACCGCTGCCAGCTGATCAGCCAAAGGCGGACCTAGATAGGTCTTTAAGAGAGTAAAAGTGAAGGTGTATATATAAGGAGTGATTGCAAAAGCTTGGATGACGGCAATCTAATGGGGTAGCCAAAGATCGTTAGTTTGCCTGGTTTTATTTTGTTTGCCTTGGCTAACTTGTATTCAAAAAAATAATTTTCTTTCATTTTATCTCTGTCTTTTGCCGTCCGTTAAGCTGGAATTATTCCGGCCAGTTAACATAGCGTCATGATTCAGTATTCTTTTCACTTTCCGCCAGATATCGTTCTACAGCCGCCAGTAACTCCTCTGTTGCCACATGTTCAATGCGGCAGGCATTCTCCGCCGCTTCTGCCGGAGATAAGTGCAAGGTTTTTTCTAAAAAGCGAATCAATATCTGATGAGAATGATAGACCCGGTGCGCTACGGCCCGCCCTTTTTCTGTCAGAGTAATCGTGCCATAGGTCTCCTTATCAATCAATCCGTTATTCTTCAGCTGATCCATGGCTTTTGTGACGCTGGGCATCTTGACATCTAACAACTCAGCAATCTCAGCTACATGAGCATGGCCATGGCGCTCTTCCTCCAGAAGGATAGTCTCCAGATACATTTCGATTGATTCGCTGTATTTCATAATTGTTTACCTCGGCTAACTTAATATACCTCAATCCATCTTCCCTTGTCAAGCATTAATTATTAATTAATGAGCACAGGGACAATATTGTTCAAATCCGTGCAGATACGACAATCCGGCAATAGTTACGCCATAGAAAATAATCGGCTTTGAGCCGAGCAAGCCGGCCAGACTATCGTTCACCGAAGTAGAGCCGGTCGCCAGAATGATATCGCCCCACTCCAGGATCTCTTCGGTATGAGAAACATCTTCAATGAGCACTCCGGCTTTGATTTTCCCGATATTGTCCGGGTCAAGATCGACCACCCGTATTTCAAATTCCTGACTTAGAGCGGCAACCATTCCCGGCTGCAAACCAATAAAGGCAATGCGGGGATTGCCAAAGCGTTCGCGAATATGCGTTGTCAGCTTTTGCGCGCAACGGCCTGGTTCTTCATCGCGGCAATGCACCGTCGCAGTGATCTTGCCCTGTGAGCGCAGCACCGCATTCAGGGTCGCAATTAAAACAGCCCGTTCGAAATTATTATGCAAAGACAAGCTTATTACTTCCTCTATATCACCCTCAAAAGTTCCCGGCTGATCGGTAAAAGCCTGCCCTTTGGCGCCCCTGAATTCAGCCTCCAGCATTACTTCTTTACCCTTCTGAATTGGATAGTCGTTTCGCTCCGGGCGGCCTATAGCCTCCTCCACTGTCAGGCTGCGGGCAGTCACCACCCGAATCGGTTCTTTTAACCAACCTTGCTCTGCTATCAATTCTGCAAGTTTTTCCTGCGCGCTTTTTATCAGATCCATTCCTACTTCTCCTGTTCAAACACATGCACCGCCGAAGCCTTGAATGTCGCCCAGACATCCTGCCCTTCGGCAATTTCAAGTTCCTCAACCGCCTGTTTTGTGATGATCGCTTTCAGCGGCAGGCCGGCGTCCAATGTCAGTTTAATGAAGGCGCCGTAATTATCCAGCGAGAGGACGCGGGCCGGCAAGCGGTTACGGGCGCTGCTTGCGAACGCTTCCCGGCTGATGATTACATCTTCTGAGCGAATCGCCACCCGTACTTTATCGGTGCGTCTTTCGCTCGGCTCTTTTGATATTATACCTGAATTCTTTGAATCATGCACCGGCTCCGCTGTTCCGATCTGCGTTCTCATGGTACGCGGGAGCACGGTCCGGATTTTAACCTGCCCGATTTGGATGCCGGCTCCGCTATCGTCTACGAAAACAGTTCCTTCGTAAATATTCTCCATGCCGACAAATTCCGCGGTGAGCATTGACTCCGGCATCTGAAAGATTTCCTGAGGTGTACCGGTTTCCAGCAGTCGCCCTTTATGCAACACGCCGATCCGGTCTGCCAACAGATAAGCTTCATTAAAATCATGGGTAATGTGCAAGATAGTGCAGTCGGTATCCCGGTGAATAGCTTTCAGCTCCTGCTGAAAAATTTCTTTACTGCGCGGATCTAAAGCGCTGAGAGGCTCATCCAAAAGCAAGACCGAGGGCTTGTTTATCAAAGCCCTGGCCAAGGCCACTCTTTGCTGCTCGCCGCCGCTGAGAGTCGCCGGATGTCTTTCCAAAAGCCCGCCGATACCCAGCATCTCTGTCACTTCCTGCAGTCGCTGTTCAGCCACCGCCGCATCAGTTTTTTGTAATTTTAACGCAAACAGAATATTCCCACGCACCTTAAGATGCGGAAACAGCATATAGTCCTGATAGACAAGGCCCAGTTTCCTTTCCTCCGGCGACATTTCCGTGACATTCCGCCCGGCAATCCAAATCTCACCCGTATCCGGCGGATAGAGGCCCGACAGCATCTCTAAAATCACCGTCTTGCCGGATCCAGTCGGACCCAGAAGCACAAAATATTCATGTTCGCCTATCTCCAGCGAAATTTCACGCAGATGAAACTTCCCCAGTATTTTCGAAACCCGATCAAGACGTATCACAGACGACCGGCAACCTCCTTTTTGATATTGGCACGGGAAGCCGGCCCTGACCGGCCGCCGGCCCATTCAAATATGAACAGCGATCCGATCGAAATCAGAATCAGCCAGGTGGCTGCACCCATCGCTGTATCTAAATTGCCGATCGACATGTTCAAATATAGCGCGACCGGCAATGTCTCGGTGACCAGGCGAGTAGCCCCTGCCACCATCAACGCGCAGCCGAACTCGCCGATCGCGCGCGACCAGCTGATTACCAGGGCAGCTAAAATTCCATTTTTTGCAATCGGCAGAGCTACCTTGTAGAATGCCTGCCACTGGGTACAGCCTAATGTTCGAGCGACAAACTCCAGCCGGGGATCAATGTCCTCAAATGCCGCTTTTAATATGCGGATCATATATGGCGTTATAATGAAAAACTGCGCTAAAATGATTCCCCTGACAGAAAACACAAACTGCAAGCCCCACCTTGCCAGCGTTTCACCCAATGGGGTTGTCGCAAACAGCATCAGCAGGGCTACGCCTGATACCAAAGGCGGCAGTGCTATGGGAATATTCAGCAGGATCTGGATCCCTTTTTTCCCGGGAATCCGAAAACGAACGAGACCATATGCCGCCGGCAGAGCGAACAGCAGACATATTAAAGTCGCTGTAACCGACGTGAACAGGCTTAATCGGATGGCAAAAACAATCTCCGGATCCGCCACATTGCTCAGCAAGCCTCCCAGCCCCTTCCAGACGATGTTCGCCAGAGCCGTGAAGTATAACAAAAATAAAGCTAACAGAGCAAGGCCGATCAAGCCTCGAAACAGCCGATTCCCTCGTCTTTTTCTCCTCGTCCTCATCGGGCATTAAAGCGGTTTAAAACCATATTCGATGAAGATGGCTTTGCCTTCGTCCGAACACATGAAGTCAACCAGAAGCTGAGCCAATTCCTTTTTTTCAGAGAAGTTGAGCACACAGACCGGCACCTGGTCGATCACGTTCTGCTCTTCAGGTATAGTAATGATCTCAATATCGCTGGCGCCGACTCCGTTGTCTTCCCAAACCAGGCCGGCATCGCCTTGTTTCAGTCCGATATGCGTGACAATTTCGTTGACGGTGGCGTCTCTGGCTGTCACATTTGCATGGATCGCTTCCGTCAAACCGTTCTTTTCAAAGATTTTCTCTCCCTTTTTGCCGATCGCGTTGGATTCCGCATCGCCTAAGACCAGTTTGACGCCGGGTTTTGCCATATCAGCCAGAGTTTTTATGCCCGCCGGATTTCCTTTCGGTACGGCGATTGCCGGAATATGATATACAAGATTGACCGTATCATCCGTAAATCCCTTCTTCAAAGCAATATCGGCGTCGTTCAGCGAACCGCCCACAAACACATCTCCCGTTTTGTTGACTTCCATCTGACCTAACAATTGAGCACAACCAGCATAATTCATCTGTAAGTTTGCACCATACTTTTCTTCAAAGGCAGCGGCAACCGCGTCCATCGCTTTACTCAAACCAGCGCCGCTGTAGACGAGCAGGCTTTCCCCTTCATATTGCAGTTCTGTCTGTTCCGCTGGCTTATCCTGATCAGAGTCTGCTTCCAAATCGTTCTTTCCGCAAGCTGACACTGCCAGGCTCAAAATCAAAATCATCAAACAAGTGCTCCACAACATCTGTTTCCGTTTCATTGCTGTCTCTCCTAACTCTAACCTCATTATTTTCTTATAAGAATAATAACCTTTAGTATTTAATATAATATCATCGTATTTTGTTGTCAATATCGTTACCCGATTATTATATATATCTACGACGAATCGCAAGAAGGCAATTGGAGGTCAATGGGAAAACAAACACAGCGAGGGCCGGATTGAATCCGGCCCTCGCTGTTAAAAAGATTGGGAAATCAATGGGAGACAATTATTACTGTTTTTTTTGCAAAGCTCTGGCGATAACCGATACAGCTTCTGCCCGGGAAGCATTGTCCAAAGGTCTGAAGGTCTGATCAGGATAACCAAACATCAGTTCATTTGCAACAGCGCTGGCTACGGATTGCCTCGCCCATGCGGATATGCTGTCCTTATCCTTAAAGGTCAATGCTCCACCGGAGGCATCAGCCTTGATCGCCTTAACGATCATCACCGCCATCTGTTCACGAGTGATAGGCACATCGGGATCAAACTGCTGATCACTTGATCCACTGACGATTCCCGCATCTCTGGCCGCAGAGATCAGGCTTTGTGCCCAATGGTTTGCCGTATCTTCAAATGTTTTGCCTTCACCGGGCTGCAAGCCGAAAGCCCGGGCCAGCATTACGGTAAACTCGGCTCTGGTCACCGTTTGTTCCGGTTTGTGGGTTTTTTTGCACCTGCGACGGGGTTCACAGTAATAGCTAACTCGATGGTTTTACCGCTTACTGTGACCACGATTTTTTGATCGTTCGCGCCCAATATAGCGCCATTGTTCGGTTTCACGCTTATACCATAGTTGGCGAAATCAGCATAGGCAACATCCCGCTTGCTTCCGTCTGCATATGTCAGGGTCACTTTTAATCCGGTCAGATCCAAAGCATCGCCCTGGTTATATTCAACCTTGCTCGGAGCGTCCTTTAAGGCTATCCCTCTTACGGTCGGAGCGGCAACTTCGCCACCACCGCTGCCATCGCCGCCAGTCTCGGTATCGGCCACAATGCCTTCAGCTTCCGCCACCAGTACGCCTACATCCTTGCCGGCGCTGGTGTAGTCATTAGCAGCTGAGCCGGTGATGTTCACACCTTCATCAGGAATGATGATCTTGGCGTCCTGATAGGTCTTAGTCACCCGCTTTCCTTCCGGAATGTTGGTGCTGGCCTTGGACTGGGTGTTGTTGTAAGCTACAAAATACTTGGTCACATCTTCCTTGCTGATAGCTGTCTTAGAGCCATCCTTGGCGATGATGTTAAATCCGGTCACGCTTATGTCATTCATGATTTCAGCGCCAATCAGATCGGCCAGCCAGACCCCGTTGTATCTGTAGTACATCGGCCGGGAATATCCATAGGGGGCGGTGTTCGCATCCTTGTCGGGCAGCTGCACCGAAACCTTGACCAGGTCTGTATAGGTGTAGTTGGTGATGCCTCCCTTAGTTACATAAAAGTATGGTTGCTCCGTGTACTTGAAGGTGACGGTCTGAGTTGCCCCTTCTTCCACCGTTATCGTCCGATGGGCAGGTTCTCCAGCGGCCAGTACGGAATTCACCACAGAAGGCGCCTTGACCGCAAACTGCATTCCCGGCATCAGTCCGGTTACTTTCTGGTCGGCGATGATGGACAGGTCAGGATTTTTATCGCTAACTGCCTTTAAGGTGTAACCGTCTTTTCCGCTAAACTGAGCTCCGTCATAGCTCACCACAACGCCCATCAGGTACTTGATCACGGTGGCGTTGGCTCCGCCGATATTAGCATCATCCTGACCGGAGCCGGTCTCCCTGTATGCTCTCAGATAGCCGCTGTTGTTGTCCGCATCCTTAAACACTCCCTCAGGATCGTTGACGTTGTTTTCATCCGGATTCTTGTATTTTTCATTGATTCCGTAGCTGATAATGGTTTTGGCCGGCGCAACAGTGATGCTGCCGTTAAAATGCGGCTGCGTCAGCCAGGCGACCTTGTCTTTGTATTTAGAATTTTCTATGGCAGTATTTTGATTCGCATGATAGCCATCTGCTTCCGCATACTGGACTATCATGTTGTCGGTGATGGTTGCTCCGTCCAGATTATCAAGCAGATCCTTTAACAATGCTCCCCTGGCCGTTACTGTCATTATCCGGCCGTGGTTGTTGAATGTAAAGGATTCATCGGTTTTGATGGCTTCCAGTTCTTCCCTGGTGTAATAGTAGTATTTGGTCTCACTGTTAGCGTTTTCTTTGACTGCAATATAGAAAACCGCGTTCTCTGCATCTCCACCTATTTGCTTCTTGCCGCCAGTTTGCGCGGCTTCACCGGTTACAGTCAGAGTGGTAAGATGCTTGACGATCATCTGATTGCCAAATTGACCGGGGCCGTATAGCCTTAAGGCCGTATTATTGCTTACCTGGCTTCCGTCTTCCCTAGCATCGTAGGCCACGAACCATTTGCCGACATCTGCCGCCGGTATGGCGCTAACTTGATAACCGTCGCTGGTAGCCGGCTGAACGCTCTGGCCGCTTTCCACACTTGCCCCCATGGCATTGAGCAGTTTAGTAAGCGGTATACCGGTCAGTTTGTGGGTTCTGATATCAGCTGAACCGCTCGAATAGAAATGATAATCAGCCTTATAGACGCCCTGCCTTATTATTTCCGAAATCGACATCATCATGTCGCTCTTCCCGTTCCGTTTAACGGTCAGGGCAACATCTTCTGTTCCAGCCACCACGCTGTTAACGGTTTTTACAAAACTGCAGTTGTTGCACTCATTGACAGTCTGCTGACCATAGGCAAATAGTGGCTGATATGTATCTGCGGCAGTCGTAGGAGCTTCAAGAGTTGAATCCGAAGCCGGTGCGATCAGGGTTGAAATAGTAGTACGCTTCAATGCTAATATTGGTGCCACCGGCGTGGCACTTTTTTCCCCTTTGGGATTAAAATAATATCTTGACTCATCAAATGCATTTGACAGCACATAAGACATTCCATCGGTAGATTTAACCCTGACGCTCATTGCCGGAGAAGTTTCCACACCCAGGCCGGTAAAAGCCTTTTTCAGATCGATACCGGTCAGGCAATTGTATCTCCACTCCTGTACCCCATGATCATCGCTGGATGAATACAAACAATTAGATAACCAGGCCTCTTCGCCGAAATAACTGTATGCCCGTGTTCCGTTATCATTTACACGAAGATCATTTAATTCATCTTCGGTTAGATAATAGTAGTTTTTCAGGAAGCCCATTTTGGACTTATCCATGGTCTTTCCTGCAAATACCACTACATTTTCAGGGGTTAATCCATTCAGCCCAAGCCCGTTCTGCTGCCAGGCATTTGCATCTGTTTCCGCATAGGCCGCAGACGGCATGGACATAAAACAGGAAAACAGCATGCATATTACCAGAAAATATGCCAGCAGATGTTTCCCCTGTTTCCTTCTACTATTTTCCTTTAAGAAACTCATCTTATCCTCCTCTTGATTAATCGTCATTATTTTTTTATAAGGATAATAGCCCGTTAGTATTTAATATAATATCATCGTATTTTGTTGTCAATATCGTTGCTTGATTATTCTTGGCAAAGAATATTAAAACGGCTCATTAAATGAGCCGTTTTAACAAAGATTTTATAAAAACTTTAATTAATATGAATTATTATCTATTTCACAAACAAGCCGGCTAAGCGCATCTCCTTATCGAAGGATATCGTCCAGACTGCGTTTTTCTTCTCGTACTTCGATTTGACGATCGCCACGGCATAGTCGACGCCGTTACTCTGCTGTCCCATCACCTCGGTTTTTTCGTTCGCTTTGAAGGCGCCCCATTCCTTCATCATGTCGTATACTTCCTGATACTTGGCTTCCGGCATGACTCCCTTCATGGTGTCATCCGACATATCGACCAGGGCGGCGCTGTCCTGTCTATTCAACAGGTCGATCACTTTGACGGCGGATTCTTCTACCCTATCTGCATCAAAGCCCTCCGCTAACTTCGCCGAATCGGAAGCGCAGGCCCCACCGAGCATCAACACTCCAAGCAGCAACGCAATCAGTATAATCCCTCTTAGCTTCATTTAATTTTCCTACCTTTTCTATCGTTTTCTATCATTCATCTCTTTCATCAAATGCGACGCCTGAAGTCTTACCCGCCTCAGGATAGCTTGGTTCAAACTCTTCCGCCGGCGGCCGCTTCCGATTTCGGACCGACCAGACAATATAGATTATAGCAAAGATATCATAAATCGCGAACAGACCTTCAGTTTGCCAGACCGACCAGCGGTAAAGACCGCTCAGGCCGGCCAGAATATCTATCAAACCATGCAGCAGCACGGCGATCAGCCAGTAGCGAAAAGGCTTCTGTCTGCGAAAACCATCCCAAATCAGGAAGGTAAAGAACACATGAGCGATCATGGCCAGAGCCCGCTCCGTCAAGGCCAGCGACCAGCTCCCCGACGCCAGCATCATGGTCCAGGCCGGAACGAAGAAATACAGCACTTCCATGAAACCATGACCCAGACCGAAGATAAGCGGTTGCGCCGCACCATTATCCCGAGGCCATAGCAGAAAACGGCGGAACAGCCAGCGGGCTGTTTCCTCAAACAATCCGGCGCTCAGGGCAATAACGATTATCAGCCCAATCGGATACCGGATTTGCCAAATCGTAAACTGCATCGTCTGCGCGGCCGCGCCAAGCAGGGGTATGCGAATCAGCGGCTGCGAAATAAGGAAGCACAGCATACCCAAAACAAACCAGGCAAACGGATTTTGAGCAATTCTCTTCATCGCGCTACCTGCCTTTCTTACTCCACGACCGGCCATTCCCCTTTGCTTGTTCGCAGCAGATAGCGGCCGTCCTCTTCGATCATATATTCCATCAGAAGCTGGAACGCGGTTCGGGACAACCGGGTGTCCCGCTCATTAAACAATGAGACATATGGTTTTTGATCGATGATCTCAATCCCTCCGAAAGGCAGCGGGAGTTTCCGGCCGTCACGCAACTGGAGCAGAATGTCGCCTTCCTCTTCGGCCGCCGACGTCGCAAACAGCGGCACAGTCTCCACTCGCACAGGGCAGGCATGTGTTTTCATGTCTATATAATAGTCGCCGTTATCGTTCCGTTTCAGATTTTCGGCAAAAATCAGCAGGATATCCGGTCGGATGACCGGCAGGCCCTCGGCAAACCAGACGCCCTCAGCATCTATATAAAAATCATGCGACCATATCATTTCCAATCTATCAATCCTCCCTGCATATTGCGCCACGCTATCCAGCACAGGCTTTTGCTCGCTTCCTGCGCTATTTTGCTTTGTGTTATTTTTCTCATTCATAGCCTGATAACAATTATCGCCTGGCTTCTACCTCTGGTTGAGCCAGTAATTGAACATTTTTCCGGCAATCGGCGCGGCTATCTTGCCGCCGCTGCCGCCTGCTTCTTCCACGATCACCGCGACGGCGATCTGCGGATTTTCATATGGCGCATAGCCGATGAACCAGGCATGTGCCCTGCCGCTTGAAGTTTGCGCGGTGCCGGTCTTGCCCGCAACCTGATGTCCTCTGATGCTGGCCGCCGACCGGTTTTCCTTCACCGTAGCGAGCAGCGCTGCCTGAAGGATCTTCATATTTGCGGGGCTGCCGACCACGGACAAGGTTTTCGGCTTAGCCTGCTCAAGCACTGTTCCGCTTGGCGCCATGACTTTTTCAACAATGAAGGGCTGTTTCATCACCCCATCATTCGCTACCGCTGCGATCGCCAGGCCCAGATTGAGCGGCGTGAGCAGGCTCTCGCCCTGGCCATAGCCGCTGGCCGCCAGTTCTGTCTGACCCATCCCGGCTTGATAACTGACTCTTGATTTAGTGACCGGCAATTCGAAGGGAATATCTTTGTTGATGTAAAACAGTTCCGCGCTCTCTTTCATAGCGGCAGCTCCAAGATCGACCGCCTTTTGCGCAAAATAGACATTGGATGAATGCACCAGCGCTTTTTGTAAACCGATCGAACCATAGGCTTTGCCGTTAAGATTTACGACTTTGTAACCGCCGATGACCGCCGAACCCTTGTCTTCATAATCTAAATTTACATTATTTTCCAACAGCGCTGTCGCCGTCAAAACCTTCATCACCGAACCCGGCGTATACAAACCCTGAATCGGCCGGTTCAACAGCGGGCTGTTCTTGTTCTCGACTATCGAGTTCCACTCTTCCTCAATACGGTTGGCATTGAAGGACGGTTGAGATACCAAAGCCAAAACACGTCCGCTGGCCGGTTCGATCGCCACCACCGCCCCCCTTTTGCCTTTAAGCGCCTGATGAGCGACCTCCTGCAGGCGATGGTTGAGCGTCAGGTGAACATCGTTTCCGATATCCGCCTTGAGCACATTGCCCTTCAACTTACCAAACAGATTATCGTTCTGAATGTTCAACAAGTAAGAATTATATTTTGCTTCAAGACCGCTCTTTCCATAAACTTTTGAATTGTAGCCGATCAGTTGAGCATAGTGATAAGGAAAGTGCGCCACCCGTTTATTAGTACCGTCACTCTGCGGCTGTGACTCCACCAGCACCTTTCCCTGCATGTCTATAAACCGGCCGCGCTGAACCTTGGTCTCATCCATCCAGTTGCGCTTGTTGTACGCGTTTTCTTTGAGTTCGCCCGCGCTCACCAGTTGAAACAGCGACAAATAGAGAATCAGGCCTAAAAAAACTATCATCAGCAAAAATAGCAACCAGGCTAAGCGTTTACGGCTGCGTATCATCGACCGACCTCCTCTGCTCCTGAACCCGACCTTTTTGCCCAATCTCCCTCATCTGCCCAATTAGCCCATAGGTCTTCATCGTCTGTCCGCAGGTCTTCACCGTCCGGCCGCAGGTCTTCGCTCGCTACCTGCAAGGCTCCCAACAGAATGAAGCTTGACAGCAGCGAGCTGCCGCCGTAAGTCAGGAAAGGGATCGTAATTCCGGTCAGCGGGATCAGCTTCATCACCCCGGCGAACATGATAATCCCCTGGGCGGCAAACATGACCGACACCAGCAGCGCCAGCGCACTGTAGAAGTTTGAACTTTGCCGCATGCTGATCTTCACTCCGCGATAAAACAGAATGAGGAACAACAACATGACGCAAACGCCCATGAAAGCGCCCATCTCTTCGACAATGGCCGCAAAGATGAAATCTGAATGTCCCAGCGGGATCAGGCCGGGCGAGCCCAGACCGATGCCGGAACCGAAAAAACCGCCTTCCGCCAGCGCAAACAACGACTGGGTGATCTGATAGCCCTTATCAGCGATATCCGACCAGGGATCGATCCATATCTCAAAGCGCGTCCGGACATGATCAAACAAGAAGTAACCGGCGGTCAGGCCGACAGCGGCTAAGGCCAGGTTGCCATAAAGCAAGCGGCGGTTCTTTTCAAAGGCAAATTGAGCGGCTAGCAGCACGAACAGAAAGACGACCGCCGTGCCCAGCTCCCTCTGAATGAAAAACAAGCCGATCAACACATAGGTGGCGGCCATCAATACGGCGCTTCCCAAACGCAACCGGCCAAAGAGAACTGTCCGGGAATAGCGTTCCGCGTTGGCGTAATACGCCGCGATAAAAAAGACAAAGGGTATTTTAGCGAATTCAGAGGGCTGGATCTGGACGCCAAACAGCTCGATCCAGTTGCGGGCGCCGCCATGCGTAAGCCCGAACAGCAAGGTAATCGCAAAGAGAAAGAGGGTCGCTAAATAGTAAAACAGCGTCTTATCCTTCCAGAAATCCGGAGACTGTCGGATTAAAATATAAACCACAAAAAAGCTTACCACCGCGATCGCGTAAAACAGAAGTTGCCGTTCGCCCAACGCTGGTTTGATCCGATATATCATAATAACGCCAATGGAAAATAACATATTTACGATCAAAATCAGATAGCTGTCGCCGCTCATCAGGCGATCGACCAGACGAACCGATACAAATGTGAACAGGATCAGCAACACTGCAAACATGAGCAAAGGAATATTCAATTCCTTCACATGAAACAACAATACCAAAGTCAGACTGAGAATTTGAAACAAAACCGTAAGCCCAATCGCTCCGGTCAAATAAAAGCGCTTCACTGTTCCCCCCGATTGATAAACATGAATTCGAGCAGGCCGAGGCTGATGATATCGCGATTCCGTATCTCGGTCGGCTGATCGACCGGTATTTCATTTAGTCGCGTCCCGTTGGTCGAATTAAGATCTTCCAGATAGAAACGTCCTTCGGATAAAATGAAGCGGGCATGCTGTTTGGACAGCCTGGGATCGTTGACAACTATGCTGTTGCCCTTTCCCCGCCCGATAGTCGTGCCGTCATCGACATAATATATCTCACGCACCGGGAAATCGAACTGGTCGCGCCGGTTGATCAGCTTGATGTAGGTGTTGGCGGCAGCCGTCGAACGGACTGTCTGCCTAATATCGAGATAGATCATCCGCACGATCGTGACCACGAAATAGAGTACAATTATAACAAATATAAACTTCAAGACAGAAGCCACGATAGTATAGAGATCAAGGCCGCCGATCAGGTCGCTGAAAAAGATCTTCTCAAGTGTTTCAAGCGCTTTCTGCATGGCCGCTCCTTTTCTGTCAATGCTTTTTCCCTAGTAATAGTAAATAATATACCCGTCCTATTCTATCACACCAAAGCGAACAGGAAAATGCCATATGATCCGAAAGCTGAAGTTAATATCCGCCTCTCATACCAGCCAGCTTTGCCGCTTGCGCCGAACCCTGTGATTAAAGCACGGCAACCAGCAGGGGCAATAGAAACGGAACCAGAAAAGTCAGAATTGTACCTGTCAGAAAAGCTATCAAAGATAGACGGACGCCGATGAATTTTGTGACCGGAGCCAGCATCACATCCATGTTCCCAGTACCGACGCCGGCGATCAGACTACCCGGACTGATTCTGATCAGCCAAGGCATCAAAAGCAAAGTTATAATATCACGCAGTAGGTTGACTAAAAAACCATATGCCCCGGCTTCCACACCCATCGCTGATGTCATATAAGCTCCGGTAAGACTGAAAAAACACATTCCAGAAGCAGAAATAAAAGGTATCTTAAATGGAAGGTCGAGCAACAATCCGGCAACCACACCGCCGCACAGACTCCCTAACACAATGGCGACAGGCAGCCAGATGATTTTAAGCCCCAAGGTCTTTACATATTGAAAAACAGACCGATTTGCTCCCAGAGAAATGCCGATGCTGATAAACAGAAAAACCAATACGACGATAAAAATTTTATCAGTAATTTCGCCGGTCAAAAAATCCCGGCTGAAAATGCCGATCAGCACACCCAGAACCACTCCGCTTGGCATGATCCAGACCAAAGGCGTTCCTTTTGCGGGTTCTTGGGTTGCTTTGGAGTCAAGCATTTGATGTTTCAGTTTTTCGTCAATCTCTTTGAGCGGCAGAAGGGTTTTCTCCACCAGAACGGTGAATAATGTACTGAAGAAAGCCGCGCACAAGGCAATTATCAGACAGTTCAGGCCTATCTTAGCCAGGTTGCTGACAAGCGCTTTATCCAGCCCTATGCCGATACCGATCGACAGCATTAAAATGATCAGAATAACTGACGTCGCCTTGTCGGCTATCAGTCCAAGACGATCCGACTTGACAACGATACTTAGCAGGATGCCAATTGCCAAACAAGCAAAGGGAAGTATGGACATTAAGATTTCCTTATATTAAATCAGTACGAAAATATCTTTTACACTTGCTCATTTGTTACATCATAGCACGAAAAATACAATGCCGGAATAACACAAAAAAATAACCCTATTTACGCAACCGTAACGCCGTAATAATAGGGTTAAATTTTATGTGAAATGACCCATTAAACTACCTGGCAGCCGCAACTGCGGGCTAATTCTTCCATGTCACGCTTAACTTTTTCGTCATGGACCTGAACCCCTTTTAAATCATATTCCCTGTCCATCCATTCGAATTTATCTTCGCCCAGTCTGTGGTAAGGCAGGATTTCCAGCCTTACATTTCCTTCCAGTTTGCTCACGAATCTTGCTGTAGCGGCTACATTCTCTTCGTCATCAGTGCAGCCCGGAATCAAAGGAAGGCGAAATGTCAGTTTCACACCAGTTTTTGCGCTCTTCTCGGCATTTTCCAAAATCAAAGCATTATCGACACCGGTCAGCTGTTTATGGCGTTCAGGATCCATGTTTTTCAAGTCCATAAAAAGTTCGTCCAGGTTCTCAATAATACCTTCCAGGTCTGTCCACTTACCATGGCCACAGGTTTCCATGGCAGTTGAAAAGCTGAGTTGGTGAGCATCTTTTACTAAAGTTCTGACAAAATCAGGTTGCGACAAAGGCTCGCCGCCCCCTACAGTCAATCCCCCTCCCGAATGTCCAAAAACGATTCTGTCTTTTTCTAATTCATGTAAGATATCTCTTATGGTAACCCAGCGCCCGACCTTTTTTTTAGCTTCCGCATAGCAGAAATTTGTACAGGTCCCACAAACTGTGCATTTTCCCCGGTCGATCGTAAAATCATCAGGAGATACAGCCTGTTGCGGACATTTTACCAGGCAATAGCCACAACCAATGCATTTAGTTCGAACAAAGAGAATGTCTTCGGTAAAAGACTGGGATTCGGGGTTGCAGCACCATATGCAGCGCAGCGGGCAGCCTTTCATGAAAACCAACGTTCTAATGCCCTCTCCGTCGTGAATGGAGAACTTTTGTATGTTAAATATGAATCCGTTGTTTTCATCGTGTTTTTTCAACTGTAGCCCATCCTTTCCTTCTGTCCTTTTTAATAACAACCCTGCGCAGCTGTTGGCAGCTGCGCAGGGTGCATAGGTTTTTCCATTACGCTTGATGGATCGTCCTTTGGATGATATCATCCTGCATTTCTTTGCATAGCTCTGTGAAATATGCGCTGTATCCGGCAACCCGAATGATCAGGCTGCGATATTTGTCCGGAGTTTTCTGTGCCTTGCACAGTATCTCGGAATTAGTTACATTGAACTGAATATGGTAGATGTTGAGATCGACCAAGGTGCGAATCAGCGAAGAGATACGTTTGAGTCCCAGATCCCCCTTAACGCTGACCGGATCCAAGCGCATGTTCAGCAGTGTCCCTGCGGTATGAATTTCGGCATTCACCTTGGAAACCGATTTTAAGACCGCAGTCGGACCATGCAAGTCAGTCCCGCCTTTGGGAGAAAGTCCATCCGCCAGAGGCGTGCCGGCTTTTCTGCCATAAGGCAGCGCTCCTACCACCAGGCCGTGCGGCACATGGGAAGATACGGGATACAGGCCCGATATGTAGTGCGGACCGCGGAATGATTTATGCTTGATGATCTCTTCATAGGCAAAGTCAGAAAACTCTCCCGCCATGATATCAACTTCCGGTATGTCGTTCCCGTACATCGGAGTTCCGTTGCTGAGCATCTTATGGATTACCTCATAGCCTTCAAAGTTTGCTTCAAGGGCTTTGATCAACTCATCCATGGTGATCGTCTTGTCTTCATACACAAATTTCCTGATAGCGGAAAGGGAATTCACAAGATCTGCGATGCCTGTTCCAATGAAGGCCGGACCGTAGGTGTATTTAACACCGCCGGCTGTCAGATCCTTACCGCTTTGATAAGTTCCATCAAGCAGAGTCGACATATACGGGAATGGCGTCATTTCATAGTAGAGGCGTTCACAAATGTGCGCGCATACACTGATGGCTTCAATCAAATAGGCCATTTGCGCCTTGACCGCGTCCTTAATTTCATCGAAGGTCATCTTCCGAGGATCGCCTGTTTCCAGACCAAGCAACTTACCTTCATTCATCAGGCTGCGTCCATTGGTCAGCGCAAACTCCATGGCTGTCGCGAAGTTGTAATGTCCGCCATCGGACCATTTTGCCATCTTGCCTGAAATGAAGGGTTCAACGCAACCAACAATCTGCCAATCGCGGGCCTCTTCCAAAGTTCCACCCGACAGCAGCATCATCTTGATGGCCGATTCGTCATTATAGATAGCCGGATAGCCCAGACCCATTCTCGCCAATTTGCCGATATGCTGCAGGAAGTGTTCGGGCGATCCTTTATGGACTCTCACGCAAAGTGAAGGCGCATGCAGTGGCACATCCATTTTCGCAGTTATCCAGAGATAGGATAAATCGTTTGTGGCATCCAGGCCGCGCGTATCGATCCCACCTGTATTGAGAGTATGGAAAGGCTGGTAGCCGGCAAAATACATCGCGGCATTTTCGCTGAGCAACCAGGTGCTCTCGGCTGTTTTGATGCAGAACGCCTCGATCAATTCAAGTGCAAAAGCAACCGTCATCTTGCCTTCATTGATATCTTTTTCGAAATAAGGCCAGAGCAGCTGGTCGACGCGCCCGGGCGAATAGGAGGGGGCATTTCCTTCTGCCATGCACCCAACCAGAATTAGCCAGATAAATTGAATCGCTTCCCAGAAATCGCGCGGGGGTTCCGTTGCTAACCATTCACAATTTTCTGCCATCCGCAATAGCTCGGTCTTCCGCTTTGGATCCTTTTCTGTTCTAGCGGCTTTTTTGGCTACTTCAGCCACCCGCCTGGAATAGATCCCCATAGCTTCCATGGTGATTATAGAACCTCTATAGAAGTCAATTTTTTCGGCTTCTTCCGGGTCGATATCTGATAGATTTGCGATATGCATCTCCGCTTCTTTGATAAATCCTCCCCAGCCTTTTTTCAGGATCATTGCCCAATAAGGGGCGACCTCTCCCGGAGGACTTTGCGTTTTGATATCGGCATCAACAATGCCGGTTTTTAGGGCCAGTTGAGCCACCCACTCCGGCAATTGTTTTCTCCAGTGGTCAACAACGGTCTTACCCTCCCAATAAGGAAAGATCTCTTCTTTTAACTCCTTTACCATCTCCGGCGTGGTGCCATAGGGGTCTTGTTTCCGGGTCGCGATCGTATCGATCTCATCTGCCAGCCAACCACTGTGAAACTCCGGGCAGACCGTACCTGCCCGAGGCTGTTGGGCGGTATCGCCAATTATGAGCTGTAAACCAGGATCCCGGATTTCCCTTTCTTCCAGATAAGCTTTAAAGGCCTTCGCCCTTCTGATATTGATCCGTTCTCCTTCAGTTTCTCGATAGACTCTTGTATAGATCTTGGCCCTCTCGATATCAAGCATCGGTTTATGGGTCCAATACTCTTCCAACAGCTTATCTATTCTGGGGAAATGATTGCCTCCGTCATAGGAAAATTCCCCCAACACTGCTTTGTCTCTTTCCGGTAACATTTTTATACCTCCTTTTTCTACTTGTCTTGATTAAGTTGTTTCTTCGATTTTGGTAATAGCTGATCTTCTCTCTGATATTCATCTTCTCAAGGCAAAGAGCAACTGATACACTGCATTCCCATGCCCATCATAGGAATATGGAATTACATCTCAAGCAAAGAGAAACATACTTGCTTTTGCTTGTATATTTACATTTGATAATATCTTTCATTTAATATTCTGACAATTCGCTATTTGATGTATTATATGTTGGACATATGGTATTTAAGTTCTATATTTATTTGTCATTTGTCCGTTTCTTGATTTGTACGTTTTTGCGTTTCTTCGATTTTGATAATGGCTATCGCCAATGAGGGTATGTTACAAATGCAAACTTCGAATAAACATCGGCACTCCAGATAATATGCTTTCCTTCAGCCTGAGGGATGTAAATTACATCGCCTTTTTCAAATAACATTGTTTCGTTTGTTGCTGGATCTTCTAATCTTATGGTTCCCTCAAGATTCAAACAGATCGCTCCGTCTCCCTCATAGTCAAAATCAATTCCTACTGACGGATGGACTTCAGCAATACCAAATGTAAACGGTAAATTATGATTTTTCCCAACCGTATCGTCAATAAAGAATTTATTACCTTCCCCCGTGTCCAAATACTCCAATTTGATTTCATCTTTTCTCATCACATGTATGTTCTTCATAGTTTACCTCCCTATTTTAGATCTGTGTTCTGTTAACTTAATAATGAAAATGAGACTTGTAATGCCTCTGGTATAATGGATCATCAATAAAATATATCTTTTGCCCCTGTTTAACAATTGGTCAATAGTGGTATTTTGGACACACAAGCTTGAACTTTATGATTATTGCGACTATTTCGAAAAAGTATTTAAAAACTTAACCTTTTTGACCATTTGACCTCGACTTAATAACACAATATAATACAGATTAAAGACAGACTAGTTTGAAAATTCTGCAAGGCATCGACTGCGTTTAGACCGGCTAATGGGGTTGTGGTTATGAGTAACGAATCATTAGTTTTTTCTTTCAATGAACTTACAGGCATAAATAGTACAATTGATGAGATGTATGGCGACATGGCATATGACCGGCCTTTGCATGTCTTTATTCAAGCTTTTTTAGAAAGGATATGTTCTCAGATTTATTACGACAAAGCTAATTTTATATTAATTGATTATAATGCACCTGAAAATCATTACGAAGTTAATACTTTCTATTCTTTGGGTTGGGATGAGCATGATGTTGATGTATACAAGAGGAATTATTTCGAAATGGACGATGTAATCCCTATCCTGATGCGTAAAGAGCATATCGCTTTTCGAAATAATGATTTGTTTTCCACGGAAGAGCGGAAAAAGACCCTATACTACCGTGAATTTGTTGAACCCGCCTATATACAAACTTCTATCGATGCAAACATTGTCCTGCCCGACCATCCTAACAGCAGAATTATCGCCGGTTTCTTCAGAGATCCGGGGAAGAAAGAATTTTCAACTAAGGAGTTGGAATTAATAAAAATTTACCAACCACATCTAGCTAACATCTTCAATAATTATTTAAGGAGCGAGGAATCCTCCATGCATGAACTGCTATCGATCATGGACATAGTTGATTCAATAGGCATATGCGTGCTGGATAGTTCCTATAATATTCAACTTAGCAACTCTGCTTTTCGTCGTTTTATAGAAAAGGAAGACGGCCTCAACAAATCTATATGCGAAGGACGACTTACAAAGAGAATACAGCAATTATGTTCACTTATTAGCAACACTGGCGATGAAAAAATCGGACCATTTGATTATACTACTGCCAAAGACAGTTATCTTATAGAAATAGCGAATTGTACTTCCTCGCTGCCACGTCAAAAATTCTGTGCCACCGTGTATTCAAGCTCTCAACTATTTATGTATAGATTTTCCTTGTTAAAAAAGAAATATAACTTAACTCCTCGTGAATATGAAGTTATTGTACTTATGACCGGCAAAGGTATGTCCGCTGAGCAAATTGCCACAGAACTCTTTATCAGCACATCAACTGTAAAAAAGCACATCTCTTCAGCATATCAAAAAATGGAAATAGGCACTCAAAAACAACTACTGTCTCTTTTAAATCTCCTCTAGAAAATCATTTGGTTCAGCTGGAATTAAAAGTTAGAACTTTTTATCCATTTCAATTGATTACGGCAAGCCTGTTAACTCTGTAAACTCTCTTAAAAGGCCATTACAAAGCGTAATGGCAATTGTTATAATTTTCAGACAGATGGCCTCTGTTTTCTATCACTCATTATTATGGATTTGGAAAGGAGACACGAACAATGGGACAGAATGTTACTTTAAACGCACAGTCCGCAATGGAGAAATACCGTCTAAAGCGTGGGGCTTGGGGGTATTTTTTAGCATTGATGGCAGGGCTTACTTATCCATTCTTAAACTCATTTTGGGTTTTGGCACAGGGAAATGTTCCTTACACAACTATAGGAAGCACCTTCGCAGAGATTGCATTGATCGGTATTGTTGTTGCGACAGTAAGCGATTTTTTTGCGGCTGGTTGGATGCTGGTTTGGAATATCCCGCATCATAAGGGCAGAGAATACATAAGGGTGTTAAAAAGCAGATCGGGGAAATGGTGTGTTCTGGCCGGCATACTCGGCGGGCCTGTTGCAATGAGTACAGTTTGTGTGGCAATCTTCTTATGCCCGATTCCCTATGTTATGGCCATCAGCGCCGCTTTTCCTGTCTTTAGCGCTATTATCAGTTCTATTATTTTAAGAGAGCGTTTAAATCCAAGACTTGTAATGGGCATCGTTATAGTGGTAATCGGAGGCGCGCTTGTATCCTGGGGCCCTCCAGAAGGTAGTAATTATCCATATTTTTGGCTGGGTATTTTATTAGCTGCTATATCTTCATTTGGACTTGCGCTTGATTGCTGTGTTGGCACTTATGGTATGGATATGGTAGACCCCAGTGTCGCTGTTGGGATTAAATTGTTTGCATCTGCCGCTACAAATGGCATCATAATGGTTCCCATTTTTGCAGCTTTCACTTCCGGCGGAATATTATTTGGATGGGAATTCCTTGGCACCGCCTTAACAGTTTGGCCATACGTACTTCTAATGGTCGCAGGCGCTATATTCGGAGCTGTGACCTGGACCGTTAACTATAATTCTATGGCAATAATTGGGGCTAGTCGAGGAACTGCTATCAACGCTAGTTTCGCGCTCTGGGGAATCCCTGTATCACTGCTGTTCAGCGCTTTAGGTCTTATCCCTTATGAAGTTACCACTCTCTGCATCGTAGGGGCTTGTGTTTTATTCGTCGGTTCTGTGATGGTTGTAATGAACCCGAAAGAATTGCTCAACATCAGATCACATTCGTAAATTCGTAAAGGAGAGATAGAAATGGCTTTGAACAATCAATATCCGCTAAAATACGGCGTGCTCTATGCGTTGATTAAAACAGGCGAAGAAATGTCCTTGGAATCCGTTATGGAGATGCTAAAGCCGGTTTTTGGCAAAGAGAAACAATTTACAAAGAAAAACATTCGATTTCACCTTGATTCCATGACTTGTACCGGTATGGCAGAAATGTTTAATGAACGTTTTGATGAGGACGGTAATGTCACAGCCAATTTTAAAGTGACGCCATTTGGAATAGAAAGATCTAATCTATTGCCGGACGAATGGCAGATTGATTTAGGCGTGTTCGATAAACACCAAAAAAGTTCTTAACGGAAGGAGGGCAACACCATGAGAACAGATAATGCCTGCTCTGCTTCTGCGCAGACACAGAGCAGGGAAAAATGGAAATTAGGCGCAACTGAAAGAATTAATAGGCTGAGGGATAATTATTGGAATCACCCTCCAACAGTAGATATAGAGCGAGCTCTATCCTACACCAAAACCTACAAAGAAACCGAGGCAGAAGATGCCATCATGCGGCGTGCCAAAAGCCTGTATAACTATTTTACCGAAAAAACCATATCTATTAACCCAGACGAATTAATAGTCGGAACATATGGAAAGACACCACGTTCCGTGTTGATTTGTCCAGAGATTTGTTGGCTGTGGATAAATGATGAACTTGATACTATGGCAACACGCCCCCAAGATCCATACCAGATTTCTGAAGAAGATAAAACAATCCTGCGAGAAGATGTCTTCCCCTACTGGCAGGGGAAATCTATGGAGGAATACTTTTTAGCCAATATTTCTCCAGATCTTAGGAATATCGCCATAGAAAGCGGAGTGGTTTTTGGAGATAACAAGTCAGCTTCTGGCGCTGGGGAATTTGCACCAGGATATGGAAACATTATTCTCAAAAAAGGTTTCAAGGGTATTCGTCAAGATGCTGAAAATCAGCTTTCTAAACTGGATCCTTACGATATTCGCTACCATGACAAGCGAAAATTTTATGAAGCTGCCATGATATGCTGCGATGCCGTCAAGGTTTTATCATCGCGCTATTCCGAGGCTGCAAGGCAGGCGGCAGAAAACGAATCTGACGCACTCCGCAAAAATGAATTAATGAAAATATCAGAAATTTGTGAGCGCGTTCCCTACAATCCCCCAACCTCTTTCCATGAGGCAATACAAGCGGTCTGGTTTACTCAAATCGCACTCTTCAGCGAAGAGAATACTACCTCATTTTGTATCGATCGGCCGGATCAATATCTCTACCCCTTTTATAAAAAGGATAAAGACCTCGGCTTGCTGACAGATGAAGAAGCTCAGGAGTTGATTGATTGCCTTTGGATTAAGATGGCTGAGATAATTTATGTAATTTCTGAAGGCGCTGCCATGATGTTTTCTGGCTACCAACCCTATCACGGTCTTACTATTGGAGGGTGCACTAAAGATGGTGAAGATGCGGCAAACGAATTATCCTTCATGGCATTACAAGCCACTATGGACACACGCATGCATGTTCCAACTGTCAATGTCCGCATTAACGAAAAAACCTCCGATGACTTTCTGATGAAGGTGTGTGAATTGGTTGAAATCGGAACGGGTCAACCAGCTATCTTTTTCGATAAAACAGCTTGGGAAATTTTACGAAACAATGGTGTCGAAGAAAAAGATCTTTGGAATTGGTGCGTAGCAGGATGTGTCGAACCACAAATCCCTGGTAAAACGACTATGTGGGACGAAGGCGGACGTTTCAGCTATGCTACTGCAGTTGAATGGGCCTTAACGAACGGAGTCAGCAAACTGGTCGGTCCAGAACGATTAGGATTGGAAACAGGTGATCCGAGACAATTTAAAACATATGCCGAACTAGAAGAAGCAACGGAAAAACAGCTGGGACATTTGATTCAGGCTGCTTGCATGGCTTGTTCGGTCGTTGAAAGAGCACATATGCTCCGTTTGCCCAAGCCTCTGCGGTCAATTTGTGTCGAGGGTTGTATGGAAACAGGAACAGAGGTAATGCAAAAAGGTGCGACTTATAATGTTGGACCCGGCATGGAATCTACGGGAGTTGCTGATTTGGCAGATTCACTGGCAGCCATCAAAAAACTTGTTTACGACACAAAAACATTAACTATGGATCAACTTCTGGAAGCTCTTGACAATAATTTTGAGGGCTTTGAGAACATTCGGCAACTTCTGATTAATGAAGCGCCGAAGTATGGTAATGATGAACCTTATGTGGACGAAATCGCGAAAAAGTTTGTCGCGCTTTCCTGCGAAATGTGCGGCCAACATACGTCTATATTCGATACAAAATATGTGAATGGATTGGTTCCAGTAATAGCAAACATCCCGCACGGAAAAGTTATTGGCGCGCTGCCATCCGGACGAAAGGCAACAATGCCTTTAGCAGATGGTATCTCTCCTTTTCCTGGCTATGATAAAAACGGTCCCAGCGCTGTTATTAAATCAGTCTGTGCAGTGGATCACGCCCAAAATGGCTGTGGAACCCTGCTGAACATGAAACTTTCTCCTTCTTTAATTGCAACTAAAAATGATAAAAAGAATCTTATCTCTTTGCTCAGAGCAGAAGAAAAGTTGGGGGGATATCATATTCAATTCAATGTCGTAAAAAAAGAAACATTACTAGAAGCCATTGAAAAACCACAGGATTACCAGGATTTACTAGTCCGGGTCGCTGGATATAGCGCATATTTTGTCGAATTACGTCCTGATGCCCAGAATTTGATTATTGAACGCACAGAGAACTCTGCATGGTAAACAAACAAATGACAACTAAGGCTCTGATTTTTAACATACAAAAATATAGCATACATGACGGGCCGGGAATACGGACCATAGTTTTCCTTAAAGGTTGTCCCTTACGTTGTGCATGGTGTGCTAATCCAGAATCGCAAAACAACTCACCCGATTTATTGTTTTATCCAGAACACTGTATAGGTTGTTTGCAGTGTTCTGGAGTTTGCGAAACCGGTGCCATCCATGAGCGTGATAAGAAATTGCTGTTTGATAGATCTCTTTGTACATCATGCTTAAAATGTGTTGACGTGTGCTCAGCTCAGGCGCGAAAAAAATCCGGAGAGTTGATGAGTGTTGAAGAAATCTTTCAAGAAGTTATAAAGGATAAAGTGTTTTACGAAACTTCAGGGGGGGGAGTAACTTTTTCTGGAGGAGAGCCTTTGATGTGGCCAGAGTTTATTGCTGATCTCAGCCAGCAATTAAAAGCTAACGAGATAAATACGGCTGTTGAAACATGTGGCCAGTTCCCGGAATCTGCCCTCCCTGTAGTTTTAGAATGGATCGACCATGTCTTGTTTGATATTAAATTGATCGATGAAGAGAAGCACATTAAATATTGCGGCGGATCTAATAGAGAAATTCTTTCAAACTTTAAAAAAATTGTTACAGCTATGCCGATTGTTATCCGAATTCCTATTATTCCTGGAATAAATGACCAACTATACGATCTTAACTTGACAGTTAATTTCTTAAAGCCATATGAGGCACAGATTAAGCACATTGATCTTCTACCTTATCATAACTTGGGCATAAGTAAGTTTAATGCTCTCGGAAGACCTTATACGCTCAATAGCGTTTGTCCGCCAAGTTTAGAACACATGAAAAAAATTCAGGATTTCTTCCAGAAAAATGGTTTTATGGATAAAGTAACGGTTATGGGGACAGATTAGGTTTTTCATACTCTCCTAAAAAAATGAGAGTTCTATAAAGCCGATAGCCCCGTCTTCAATGAGGATGGGGCTATCATTTTAACGTTCCGCCATACTGACATAAGGCCGGTTGGCGGCGACGCTCATGTAGGCCGGCCGAATGATTTTGCTGGCGTTGATCAACTCCTCGATCCGGTGCGCGCTCCAACCGGAAATCCGGGCAATGGCAAAAATCGGCGTGTACAGTTCCAGCGGCAAATTCAGCATGCTATAGACAAAACCGCTGTAGAAATCGACATTGGCGCTGACCCCCTTATAAATCTTCCTCTCCTTTTGAATGATCTGTTTGGCCAGACGTTCGACCGTTGAGTAGAGCCGGTATTCTTTCATCCGCCCCTTCTCTTCAGCCAGATCTTCCACAAAGCTCCTGAAAATTTCTGCCCGGGGATCGGATAAGGAATAGATCGCGTGGCCCATGCCATAAATCAGCCCCTCACGGTCGAAGGCCTTCTTCTCAAGCAGATCGTACAGGTAGACGCTGATCTGCTGCTCGTCTTCCCAGTCGTCAACCGTCTGCTTCATGTCCTCAAACATCTGCACCACCTTCAGATTGGCGCCGCCGTGCTTTGGCCCCTTAAGGGATCCCAACGCTGCGGCAATCGCAGAATAAGTGTCCGTACCTGATGACGAGACGACGCGGGTGGTAAAGGTGGAATTGTTCCCGCCGCCGTGTTCCGCGTGCAACACTAACGCCAAGTCGAGCAGCGCCGCCTCCAGCGGCGAATACCGGCTGTCGGGGCGCAACATGTGGAGAATATTCTCAGCTGTGCTGAGATTCTTCTTAGGAACATGGATGATTAAACTTTCGCCTTCGTAGTAATGCTTATATGTCCAGTATCCATAAATTGACAGTAAGGGGAAGACCGCCGTTAAAAACAGGCATTGCCGCAACACATTCGGAATGTCGATTTCATTGGCCGCATGGTCGTAGGAATGCAGAGTCAGTACACTGCGTGCCAAGGTGTTCATCATATCCAGGGTCGGCGCCTTCATAATGATATCACGCGCAAAGCCAGGTGGCAGAGTCCGGTAGCTGGAGAGTAGCGCTTGGAAATCCTCCAACTCGGAGGCGGTCGGCAATTGACCGAAAATCAGCAGATAGGTCGTCTCCTCAAAGCCAAACCGACCATCCTCTACAAAACCCCTGACCAAATCGCGGATATCGTAACCCCGGTAAAACAATCGACCATCACCGGGAATCTTCTGTCCTTCTCTATTCTCAAAGCCACGCACCTCTGATATATCGGTCAGACCGGTCAGTACGCCGTTTCCCGCAAGATCACGCAAGCCGCGGTTTACCTTATGTTTTTCATAAAGTTCAGAGCAAATAGTACCATTTTGGTAACATAATTCCGATAAAGCCCTTATCTCATCGGTAACGGTCGAACTGACCGGTAAACTTTCTTTTTTATCGAAGTAACCTTTGCCATTATTGTTGTTTGTTTTATTTTCCTGCATACATGTACTTCCCTTCTATATTTATCATAACATTTCTATGTTTTCGCTTCAATTTTTTTAGATCATCTCTAAAGTTTTATGTTATTATTTCGCTATGATAAATATAAACAAATATGTACCGGGGCTACTGCTCTGCAGCTTGATCGCCCTGCCCGCCTGGCTCCTTGGCAAAGCTCTGCCTGTCATCGGCGGACCGGTCATAGCCCTTCTGGCAGGAGCCGGGTTGGCTCTCCTTTTAAAGAACCGACAAAGATATCAGGCCGGCATCAATTTCTGTACTAAAAAAATCCTGCAGGCGGCCGTAGTTCTCTTAGGCTTTGGCTTGAATCTTTTTATCGTTTTGGAAACCGGCCGGCAATCCCTGCCTGTCATCCTGAGCACCATCAGTGTCGCGCTGTTGATTGCCTTTTTGATTCACAAAGCGCTGCGTATTCCAGCCTCAACCTCTATTCTCGTCGGCGTCGGTTCGGCTATCTGCGGAGGATCGGCCATCGCCGCCACTGCTCCGGTCATCCGTGCCAAAGACGAGGAGATCGCCCAGGCGATCTCCGTTATATTCTTCTTTAATGTAATTGCCGCGATTATCTTTCCAACGCTGGGCGCCTGGCTTGGTTTCCCACAAGACTCGGGCGACGCCTTCGGCCTGTTTGCCGGCACCGCCATCAACGATACTTCTTCTGTGACGGCCGCGGCGGCAACCTGGGACAGTCTTTACCATCTCGGATCAAAGACTCTCGATCACGCGGTCACCGTAAAACTGACGCGCACACTGGCCATCATCCCTCTGACACTGGGGCTGGCTATATTGCAAGCCAGAAAGGAATCCGACCAGCCGGCCCTAATTGATGGTGAGGCCGGCCAACAGACACGAACAAACGATAGGCCCAGCGAAGCGCTCCAGGCTAAAAACCGCTTTAGCCTGCGCAACAGCTTTCCGCTGTTTATTCTCTTTTTTATTCTAACCTGTCTAATCACAACCGTCGCCGGCCGCTTCGGTCTTGACCCAGCCGTCTTCTCGCCGCTTAAAAGTCTCAGCAAGTTCTTCATCGTGATGGCAATGGCCGCCATCGGTCTGAACACAGATTTGGTGAAAATGCTCAAGCGCAATGGCAAGCCCCTAATCATGGGCTTCTGCTGCTGGCTGAGCATAATTTTAATTAGCCTGGCTTTCCAGCTGCCACAATTTTAACTATCCCTTGAACCAGCGGGAATCACCGGACTTATGCTCATAGCCGGGGAAGCTGTCATAGCGCACGACCCCTACCGGAACCTTGTTCTCGACAGCGTCAATGACGGCAGCATGGCCCTTTGCTCCAAATCCACCGCACAATTCGATAATATAAACTCCCTCTTCTACAAAGCCCCGGGCTTTTTCACAGGCTTGGTCATAACCGCCCACACCCTGAAAAATCATCACTGACGCGCCTAAATCCATCTCCTGTCGCTGGGGTTCAGTTATTGCACCGTTCAAAAACATAAACACTACTTTTCTTTTCATATAAAATTTTCCCCTCTTTTGCTTATTTTGTCAAACTTCCGGTCTTTTGATCGCATCATAGCACAGCGACTTATTCAACTGCTCCGCACCAACGAACGATCATCCTGGCTAAGATGTTGATTGCCTGAAGATACTCCTTGATCGGCACGCTTTCATTCACGAAGTGGCCTTTTTTAATTGTGCCCGGGCCAAAGATGACAGCCGGAGTATTCATGTCGTTCATATACTTAATGTCCGTGCCATAAGGATTACCGCCTATCTCTGTCGACATTCCCGCTTCCGCACATACTTCCTGCAAAGTAGTCACCAGAGGATGCGACGCCGGAAGATCATAGGGCTCCCATGCCACGTTATACCATTCAACCCGAACAGGATGTTCGGCCAGCCATTCATCCTGCTGCGAAATACGCTCAAGTTCCTTTTCGAACAACTTCCTAGCTGAGGCAACCGATTCTTTTATGGGGAAGCCATAGCGGCCTTCCGCTGTCAGAAATTCCGGCAGCATGGCGCACCAGGTTCCGGCATTGACGATGCCAAAACTTAAGTCGCAAGGCACTTTATAATTTTTAAAACGCGGATCCTTTTTTTCATCAGAGTTTTGATTGTACTCATCCGCCCAATTTCTGATCTCCTTGTAGACGTAGCAAAACTTATCGATCGCGTTAACTCCTTCATAGCTGGCCGAGCCGTGCGCCGGTTTTCCATCAATGATGATCCGGAAGAGCATCGTTCCAACCTCTCCCGTGGTTATGACGTTGCTCGTCGGTTCCATGATGATCGCGCCATCCGCCTGATATCCTCTGCCCACGCAGGCCAGGGTACCGACGCCCCCCAGCTCTTCACCGATTACGCTTTGAATCTGCACATCTCCTTTTAGTTTTATGCCGGCGTCTTTAACGGCTTTATAGGCAAAAACCGCGGCCAACAAGCCGGCCTTCATATCGCAGGCACCTCTGCCATAAAGTTCCCCATCTTTAATGTGCCCCGAGTACGGACCATATATCCATTTCGACAGATCTCCCGCCGGAACCGTATCGACATGGCCATTTAATATCAATGACCTTCCCTGGCCGCTCCCCTTCGCGATCCCGACTACATTTGGCCGGTCGCCCAGATTATCGGCGCCACAGCCATCATAGCCCTTTAATCCTTTCAGGTCGTCATCTGTCGGGCACCATATGTCCATCTCCATTCCGGCTTCTTTCATCAACTCGGCGATGAAAGCCTGGCCCTTTTGTTCAATCCCTGTCGTGCTCTCGATCTGTACAAATTGCTGTAATTTTTTTACAGCTTCTTTTTCAAGCGCAGCCAGGCTCTTTTCGAGTTTGGTTTTCATTTTCTTTCATCCCTTCTGTTATTTAATTAGTATTTCTTAGAGATATTTTTTGTTGACTTTAGCTACCAGAGAATACCAGGTGTCGACCATATTTCCGACATAGAGGCTGCCGCACTGTCCCAGCAGTTGATACGCCTCGATCATGTCCCAGCCGTAATCCTCGCACAGCCAATCGATCAATTCGGCATAGGCAATTCTGGCAGCGTCCTCCATCGGTCTTGCGCTACCGACCACCATAATTTCACTGTCGCTTTCAATTCTCGGCCAGCGAATGCTTTTATCTTTGATTATTTCAACTTGAATCACAACCTCAGCCGCGATTTCCAGCGCGACACCGTTCAATTCTCCGTCGCCCTGGCAGGCATGACAGTCGCCCAGGAACAACATCCCGCCATCAACTTCCACCGGAAGATAGATGGTGTTTCCGGGGCAAACATCTTTTACATCCATGTTTCCGCCCAGATGATAGGGCGACACAGCGCTGACCACCTCTAATTTATCCGCCGTCGCAATTGTTCCCACAAAAGGCTGCCAGGGAAAATGAAGTTTCTCCGAGTGATAGTAACTGCCATCGGCCTGGCGTTTATAGATCCAAACTTTTTCTTCCAGAGGCGGCATGATCATTCGGGTCATCCTGGTACCGACCAGCCCGCCATAGCCCACACAAACAGCGCTTACCCCCCAATCGCGGGTCGGTTCGATCGATATGATCTTTATTTTTAGACAGTCGCCCGGTTTAGCGCCATTTATATAGAAAGGGCCGCTCTGGGGATTGATGTTCTGATTCACATCGCTTGGTTTCTGGCTTTCGCAGGTGAGCTGATCAGAAAAAGCGTCTTTAGTTGCTATTTGTAATATTTCACCCGGATCGACATATGCAACCGGCTCTAAATTCCGGTCAAATGCATACGCATAATGCTTTTGCGGATCTATTTTCCTCACACTAACCATTCCCTTCTATACCGCCAACAACCTCTTAGTCGTCTCGTTGTCATTTATCATGGCTTTATCAAGCTCGTGCGCGATCAATCCTTTATCGATAACATAGGCTTTTTCGGATACTTGCTGAACCAGTCCGATATTCTGTTCAACCAGCAAAATAGTGACTCCCAAATCAGCGTTGATCTTCAGAATGATCTCTCCGATCAACTCGACAATATTTGGTTGAACGCCCTCTGACGGCTCATCAAATAAGATGAGTGAGGGTTCACCAATTAAAATTCTGGCTATGGACAGCATTGCCCGTTCTCCGCCGCTCATGGTACCTGCCCGCTGAGTCCGTCGCTCCTTCAAGCGCGGAAAATAATCGTACACCAGTTCCATGTGTTTCTTGGTGGTTTGCTTATTTCCGTTGATGCACTGCCCTACCAGCAGGTTCTCTTCAACTGTCAAAAGCGGAAACACGCCATGCCCCTGAGGTATATATCCCATGCCCAGTTGAGCTCTCTCATATGCTTTCAGCTTTGTGCAGTCTTTTCCAGCAAACTCAATGCTGCCGCTGGAAACGGGTACCTCTCCGATCAAAGTCTTCATGAGCGTACTTTTTCCTACGCCGTTGCGCCCAATAATGGATATGATCTCTTTTTTGCCAATATGGAAGTCGACCCCCTGGAGTATCATCACCTTGCCATAGCCTGCACGTAGTTTGACTGTTTTCAGCATCAGTTGTCACCCCCCTGGCTCCTTCCCAGATAAATTGTTTGGACGTCTTCGTTCTGCTCAATATCGCTCATTTCTCCTTCGGCAAACTTTTTGCCAAAATGCATGACCGTTACTTTTTGCGCGATTTCTCTCACAAAATCCATATCATGATCTATAAACAGGATAGTGAGCCCCTGCTCATGAAGCATTTTGACAAGTTTAGCGGTAAAAGCTGTCTCTTCCGGTCCAAAGCCGGCTGCCAATTCATCTAACAGCAGCAAATCCGGCTTGGCTGCCAGGGTCATTGCGATTTCGAGCCATTGTTGCTGCCCATGGGAAAGATTGCCCACGATCGGATCGCCCAGAGATTCCAGACCTACCATAGCGATCAGCTCATCAACCGCTTTTTCAAGCTCCCGGCGCTTACAGTGCGGTGTCAGGAAATTGTAGCAGGCGATCTTTAAGTTGTCTCGCAGCGTCAAACTCTCATAAACGCCGGGAATTTGCATTTTAATTGCGATGCCGTTTCGTGATCGTTTATATGCGGGCATTTTTGTAATATCTTCGCCCTTGTAGATTATTTTACCCTCCGATACCGGATAGACGCCGGTGATCAGGTTGAATACCGTTGTCTTTCCGGCGCCATTAGGGCCGATCAGACAGCGCAACTCTCCTTTTTTAACTTCAAAACTAAAATCGTCAACCGCCTGGATACCGCCAAAATTTTTCGAAACGTTCTCTAATTTCAAAACTGTTTCTTCATTTGTGTCTTTAATTGTCCGCATATCAGCTCAACCTTTTTTCTTTCCTGTCGCCCAGCCTATAAATTTATCGATCCAGTCGAACACCGCCACGATAAAGCCATTCGGTACAAACAGAATAGCGATGATCAGCGATACACCAACAATGATATTGCCGTATTCGCTGCCTGTAGCGGAAAGCGTCTGCGTAAACCAGGCATAGATTACTGCGAAAACCAGGGCCGCGGTCATGTTCTTTCTGCCTCCGGCAGCCACGATCACTACCGGTATAGTGGCCTGTATCAGCCCCATCGAATTGGGGGTAATGTAACCGCCCCAGGCAGTGTACAGAACTCCGGCCATTCCGGCGACAGTTCCTCCCAGAGCGAATACTATCATTTGAATGAATTCTATATTGTAGCCAAACAGAAGTGAACGCGCCCGATTTTCCCTGATGGCAATCAAAGTATATCCGGCTTTGCGATGTTTGATCATCCGCAAAACTATATACACCGCAAGCAGTATGAACAGAACGAAATAGTAAAAAGGTATACCTGTAATGGCCTGATTTCCGAAATGGATGGTCGGTATTCCATTGATCCCATTATACCCGCCCAGCTGTACTCCGGCGATCGACCACTGCGAACCCGCCGTCTGAGCCATGAAGGTTTCCAACACCAGAGATACACAAAGCGTGATTAGAGCTACAAAGACATCATTGATCCCGCCATAGAACATGAAATAACCGATAACGGCTGCCAACAGAGTAGAGATGAGGACGGCCACTAACATATATAGCGGCGTCAAGGCAGTTTCTCCGGCCGAAAGAGAAAGAATGGCATAGGCATAAGCACCTACTCCATAAAAAGCAGCCGCTCCGAAACTGAAAACCCCACAATAACCCCAAACTAACGACATGCTCAGAGCCAGGATTGCGACTATATAATAGTGTGCGAACATCGAGACGGAATACGCACCTTTGAACAAAGGCAGTGTAAACGCAAAAACCAGGAAGCCTGCGGCTACGATGTTCTCAGCTTTAATTGCTCTCGCCATTTGATATAGCCTCCTGTTTTTTTCTGTTTACCCTCAGCGTTTGTCTTTCCACCAGACCGGAAAAACCCTCCGGCAGAACGCGGATGAAAAGAATGGCTACGACCAGCAAGCCCAGCCTTCCCATGAGCGTTCCGAAAATCATCGACAAGCCGCCGTTAAAGAGAGAGAGCAGTCCGCCCGACAGAAGAGTTCCCGTCATCGGATCAGCCCCGCCAACAACTACGGTAACAAAGCTCAACATCATGAAGTTAGATCCCATGGTCGGAACAATAGAAAGGGTCGGGGCATACAAAGCTCCCGCCAGACCGGCCAATACCGAACCAAGAATATAGGTCATGCAATACATGCGGTCGGAATTAATACCCAGATTCCGGGCAATCACCGCGTTTTGCATGGTCGCCCTTGAATGTAAGCCAAATTTGGTCTTCTTAAAAAGGACATAAAGCACGATCATTATGAAAATAGCTAAAAAGCCCAGGAAAATTCTATATACACTATAGTCAAACTGGCCTACATTAATTGAACCCATGGGAGTTGACAGGCCGGGGATGGAAGGCCCCATCAACACCAGCATCCCCTGGCTCATTATCAAACTGACGCCCCAACTGGCGACGACAGAATCCAGAGGCCTTTTATACAGATGGCGAATGATCAATCTATCAACTATTCCGCCAAACAAACCAACACCCAGCGATCCGCAGAGGAGCGCTATGATAAAAGGCATGCCGGCGGCTGCGGTAAGCGTTGTAATATATGCTCCCAGCATGATGTATTCGCCATGCGCCAAATTGATGATCCCCATCATACCAAAAATGATGGCCAGACCAAGGGCGCTGATGATCAGGAATCCAAAGCTATCGATAAACAGATACATAAAGTTAAATATGCTAGAATATAAATCCATGGCAGATTACCCGCTCTTCCCGCTTTATATTTAATATCTGTAGAGGGCTTGCTAAACGACTCCCAAAACCATGGGCATTTATACGATAGTTAAGGTTTTGGGAGTCATCAGGCTCGCCTTTAATAAATCTTTAGTCGATAGGAGTAAATTGTTTATTCGGTGAATCCTTTGTCAGATCGATTCCCTTTTCTTTAGACAACCAGTCCGGAGCAATTGCATCCCACTTCGTCACATATTCCAGCTCGTGCTTATCATTGACCCTCATAAGGTAGATATCGCGCACCGCATGATGCGTTGCAGGATCGATCGTCACTTTGCCGGAAGGCGCGTCAAAGCTGATGTCGCCCGATTCCAGAGCAGCGATTACTGCTTCAGTTTCGGTTGTGCCGGCTTTCTCTACAGCTTTTGCCCACAGATGGACTCCCGCATATTCCGCTTCAGCTTCCATGCCAATGTAAGGTTCATCGGGGAATTTGGCACGCCAGCGATCTTTGAAATCATTCGATGCGGGGGTGTCAATCTCTTCCACATAGTTCGTCGTTACATACATGTTTGAAAGCGAGGGGGCCGCGAATCTTTTGTGTTCATAAGTCTGCCCGATGTTTCCCGTGCTTCCCATCGGCTGGCTGCCCTTATTTATTTTCGACCATTGCTCATAGAACGAGGCCTGCGTATTGCCAACCATCATAGCAATCAAAATGTTGGGTTTGGCAGCCTGTATCTTGCTTATAGAGCTTGCGAATAGAGCTTGCGAACTGTGAAACGGAAAGTGGAACAAATTCAGTTCCGACAATTGATCCGCCATTGTTTTCAACTGCCACTCTGAACCATTCAGCGCATATTTGTCCGAAGTTGTAATCAGCCGTGATGATGTACATTCTGTTTCCAAATTTTTCCACCATATAGTCGGTCAGCGGAACCACTTGCTGTTCGGGCACCGCCCCTGTACAGAAGACATACTTGCTGGCTACGCCGCCTTCATATTGATTGTTGTAAAACAACAAGGCCTTGTTCTCTTCAAAGGTTGGCCTGACCGCTTCACGCGCCGCGCTGGTATAGCAGCCGTGAACGACCGCCACCTTATCTTCTAATATGAGCTTTTTGGCCATCGCCTGAGCCCTTTGAGTGTCAGATTGCGCGTCGGGAGCAACAATAACTACCTTTTTGCCCAACAGGCCGCCTGCTTCATTGATTTCCTCAACTGCCAGTTCCGCCGCGTGCAATTTTTGCTGCCCGACCAATGAAAAATCACCTGAGAGGTCTTCCAGAACACCGATCTTTATCACATCGTCTTCGCCGGCAGCACCAGTATCGGCCGCTTCGCCATCTTTTGACGAGCAACCAGTGATAGCCAGAATCATCAACGATGCAACAACCAAGGCTAAAATTTTCTTTTTCATCGTTTCTTCCTCCTCCTCTTTGACTTTTTTAATATCTATATTTATACCCATTAGCCTGTTTTTTAATTTAATTATTTAATAATATTTTTAACAGTCACCGCAAATATCACCGTTCCTGCTTCCGGCTGTTCAAGCTCTTGGAAAAGCCTTGTCATAGACTTCTTTCAGTCTGTTGCGCATGACCATCATATAGATCTGTGTCGCAGAAATATCCTCCTGACCCATCAGCTCTTTCAGCGTTTTCAGATCGGCTCCGTTCTGCACCAAGTGCACCGCGAATGAGTTGCGCAGGATCTGAGGCGTCAACCGGTCGGCAAAGGGCAAGTCCGCTCCATAATTGCGGATGATTTTCCATATGCCCTGTCTGGTCAGACGCTTGCCGTCCATGTTAACAAAGAGCGCGTTCTCCGACTTCTCTTTGATGAAGGTGTCACGCGCCGTTTCAATATATTCAGTCAACGCTTGCCGGGCCGGCCGACCGACCGGAATGATACGCTGCCGGACGCCGCCTGTCATCAGATAACCGATCGTTAGATTCAAATCTGTCAGATCAAGATCGACCGCCTCGCTGACTCTTATTCCTGTCGCATAAAGCAATTCCAGCAACGCTCGGTCGCGCCTGCCCTTCATCGATGCATCCGGCTTTTGCAAAAGCTGTTCGATCTCTTCTACTGTTAGATATATTATAGGTGAACGCTCGCCCCGCGGCGCTTTTATACCGATTACCGAATTCTCCTGCCATAAGCCCTGCTTGACCATATAGTCGCCAAACAGACGGAGCGAAGCCAGTCTCCGGTTGATGGTGGCGCTGGCTATCTTATCACTTTTCATTTGAAGCAGATAGGCCGCCACCTGAGTCTGGCTGATATCTTCGATCCGGTCAACGCCCTTTCTTTTACAGTACGCCAAAAACTGCCGGAGATCACGAGCATACGCCAAACGTGTATTTTTTGCTATTCCGCGCGTGTTTTCCAAATGATCCAGAAAATCTTGGATGCGATCCATCTCGTTTCTCCCAAAATCTTAAACTCAGACGCCCTGCCGAACAGCTGCCATCATTATCGCGGCAATTGTCTTGCTGTCTTCGATCTCGCCTCTCATGACCGCCTGTTTAAGTTCGCCAAGGTCGATCTCATGAATGTCGATCGCTTCATTTTCGTCGAACGCCGGCTCGCCCTGAATCAGGTCAGTCGCCAGGAAAAGATGCAGACGTTCAGTCGAATAGCCTACCGAAGCGTAGAAAGAAGTCAGCTTTTCGATCCGGCCCGCTTCGTAGCCGGTTTCTTCCTTTAGTTCGCGACGCGCAGCTGCCAGAGGCTCTTCGTCTCCGTCCAGCTTACCGGCCGGCGCTTCCAAAACGACCTTTTCAGCCGCCTTGCGATATTGCTTTACCATAACCATTTTATTGTCGTCTGTAATCGCCGCGATCGTTACTCCCCCGCTATGTTCAACAATCTCTCTGGCAGATTCACCGTTTATGGTGTTTACCTGATCCAGCCGCAAATTGAGAATTCGCCCCTCATATATCATTCGACTGCTGATCGTAGTTTCTTCAAAAGTCATTGTTCGTCCATCTCTTTCGATTTTCCGGCCGCCGCATCTACCGCCGCCAGGACCGCGGTGCGCAGCCCTTTATCCTCCAACGCCGCTACCGCCTGAATGGTGGTTCCTCCCGGTGAGCAGACCATATCCTTCAATTGCCCGGGATGCAACTCGCTGTCCAGTACCATGGCGGCTGCGCCAAGGACAGTCTGCGCAGCCATTTCATAGGCTGCCGACCGGCTGAGACCCCAGGCCACCGCTCCATCGGCCAGCGCTTCTATGAACATGTATACATAGGCCGGGCTGCTGCCGGAAACGCCAACTACAGCATGCATCAGCTGCTCCGGAATCTCCACGGCTCTGCCCACCGCTTTGAACAAGCCGATCGCCTCTTGAAAATCAGTATCGCTGACAGCCGAACTGCGGCAGAGAGCGGACATGCCCTGCCCGATCAAAGCCGGTGTATTCGGCATCACTCTGACGATGCGCCAGGCCGATCGTTCTGTCTGCCGGCTGCTTGCATCCAGCCAGGCGCTTATCCTGTCTATCGGCATCCCAACGGCGATTGAAACTATAAAATGTTTCTCCGCATTAAGCCTACCGCCTATTTCATCGATCACTTCCTTGAAGTGCTGCGGTTTGACAGCGATTAAAATCAGTTCCGCCGCCTCGGTCAATTCCTCCAGGCTTTCGGCCGCTTTGATTCCCGGCCAAAGCTTTCGCAATTCGGCTACTTTGCTGTGATCGAGATCATAAACTGTAATCAGGCCTGCCGCGTCAGGGTTCTTTTGCAGATAGCCCTTTATAATGGCTGACCCCATGTTGCCGCAGCCTATCATACCGATGCTTTTCATTTCAATTATTTTCCTTCCTGCCCCGCAGGGCGCCGGCTCAGGGCAAGAATACCGTGCCTGTCTCCTGGCCGCTTTCCAAATGACTTAGGATATCCATCTTGGTTCCATTTGCCATGATCATGGGAATACCCATGCGATTGACGCTGCGGGCGGCTGCAATTTTGGTAATCGCTCCGCCAGTGCCAAAAGCGCTGGTTCCGTTCATATCTATCTGCTTCTCCAGCCGGTCGATATCCATGACGGTTTGAATCAACCTGGCCTCGGGATCGATCTTGGGATTCTTATCGTATATGCCATTTATATCGCTGAGCAGGATCAAAAGATCCGCTCCCCATAAATTGGCTGTCAGCGCGCTCAGCGTATCGTTGTCACCGATCTTGATCTCGTCCACGCTGACACTGTCGTTCTCGTTAATAATTGGCACCACGCCTTCATCGACCAGAGTGAACAAGGTGTTGCGAATATGCAGATTGCGCACCGGGTTTTCAAAATCGTCAGCCGAAAGCAAAATCTGACCGACATGTATACCGTGCTCGGCAAAAAACTCTTTATACAGCATCATCAACTCGACCTGACCGATCGAGCAGAGTGCTTGTTTATAATGAATATCGTCCTTGCGACGCCATTTGTTAATCGCCGCGATGCCGCATATGCCGGCTCCGGAAGATACGATAATGACACGTTTTCCTCTTTTCATCCACTGATTCATTTGATCGACGATGCTGCGCATAGCTTCCCGGTTGACATGGCCGGCTTCGTCCGATACCGCATGACTGCCTATTTTAACAACGATTTTACGGCTGCTTTCAATCAACTCTTCAATAGCCTTCATAATATTTCTTCAATACCTTTCTAAATATCTTTGAGTTATTATATCATAGATGCAAATTTCACCATGATACAATTCTTCCTACCTCTCGGCAACGCCGCAACCCAGCAATCGCAAGGGATATAGCTGGATAATCTTTCAGGAAACATTATATCACTCAAACCATGACCTGAACAATAGAAAGACGACCGCTACAACGGCTAACCATGGCCCGAGTGGACTTTCGTCACCTGGCTGCAGCCGTCGGCTGATCAGGCCGACCGCCGCCAACGCCCCGTTTCCCAGCAAAGCGAAGCAGATAATCAGGACTCCCGCCGCTGGCCCGGCCAACGCTCCGATCGCGCACGCCAGCTTAATATCTCCAAAACCCAGAATGTCCCGGCGATAAATCAGACGGCCGATTCCACCGATTACCAACAAGGCTCCACCGGCAGCAGCGATACCGGCAGGCAAAAACCAAAATGTCTTTAGCCAGGGCAAAAAACCGATTGCAGTAAGCAGCAAAAAAACAATAAACTGATCGGGCAGAATCAGGTATTTGATATCCGCCAGGGCCAATATGGTCAGGCAAAAAATTGCGCACCAGGCCGGCAGCGCGTACAGCGGCGGCAGCATAAGCAGACGAAAACAGACCCCGGCAAAGTAAAACCCCAGCCCGGGCAGATATTTTTTCTTATCCAGACGAACCTGCCACAACTGCTCGTCCGGCTGTTCACCGTAATCGGTCAGCCAGGCTGGCGGCAGGCGGTTAAAAACGGTCAGACAAAGGATGGCGGAAGCAGCTCCCGCCGGCAAAGCGAAGGCTATCCATAAAATCCAGGTCATAGCGGGCGTAGCATGAGACACGTTCCGGCACCTCCCCATGACATAGATTATACCTGCATTTTGGCTAATTGTTATTTTTTTTCAATTATTAATGATAAGTTGTTGCTTTTTTTCAAACATATCGTATAATTTGATTGAGGTTATCCCCCCTGATAATCTCAATCTTTAATCCCTATACCCCTTTGAACAAAACAGACTGCTCCCCCGGCGGTCTGTTTTGTTTTGCCTTTCTGTGTATGATACAATAAACGCATGAAAACCATCATATCGCCGACCTCCTTCACCCCGGAGACCGGTTCTGTTTTTAAACACTATTTTGACGGTCTGCGGCTGGTTTTTTTCGATATCGCAACCACCGGCCTGTCTCCCAATGCCTGCCCGGTCATTCTTGCCGGAAGCTATTCGCCGGCAGACGAAACGATCTGCCAGTTGTTTTGCGAAAGACCTGAAGATGAGGCGGAACTGCTTGAGAGTTTTTCCAACACACTGACAGCCGCCGATGTTCTGGTCAGCTTTAACGGCAACAGCTTCGACCTTCCCTTTATGCAGGCACGTATAAAACAGCTCGGCCTGTCGATACAGCCGCCGATCTGCCAAAAATTAGACCTTTATCGTTTGCTTGAGCACTATAGCGGCCTGCGTCAACATCTGCCGGATCTTCGTCAAAAAACTATCGAGCGCTACCTCGGTCTGGATCACTTGCGAACCGATACCATCGACGGCTCCGAAATCATCAGCTTGTATACCCGCTGGCTCCGGCAGCAGGACGAGACAGCCCGATCCACCATCCTTCTTCACAACGCGGATGATGTCCGCCAATTGGCCGGCCTGCTGCCGATTTTGCGGTTGATCGATCTGCATCAGGCGCTCTATCATGAAGGATTCACGGTAACTTGCGCCAACCGCCGTTTCTTCCCCAGACGCATCCGCTTCAACCGTCACAACTTGACTGTTGAAGGTCATACCCGGTGTTTAGCCGGCGACTACTACGATTTTTCAGTCTCCTTCCAGGCCATCCATAAAAAAAGTGATGCTTCGCTGATTCTGGAAGTACCGCTTGAACAGGTGGCGGATAACTGGATCTGCGATCTGTACGCTCTGCCCGGAGACTACTCAAAACTGAGCCGCCTGCCCGAACACCAATCCGGTTACCTCATTCTGCGCGATTCCAAAGGCATTCGCCATGCAGCAGTAAATGGTCTGATCCTGGGGCTAAGCCGATCTGTGCTGGAACAAATTGAAGAGCAGTTTTGATTTGAGTAGCAGCATCCGATTCAGACTGTAGCATTTCAAAAGCAAGCCAGCTTAAAATATGATATAATGTTTCCTAACAAATTATCCAGCCTTACTCTTTACAATTGCTGGATTACGGCGTTGCCGCAAGGTAGGAAACATTGTATCATAGTGAGGTTTGTGCCTATGATATAATGATCGAGATTGTTTTTCAGTTTTAATGAGGTTTTATAATGCGCACACGAGAACGGCTCGACGAGGTATTTCGCAACGCCTTTCCGATACCTTTTGATGATACATCCAAGTTTGTTTTTTTCGGCGACGTCCACCGCGGCGACGACAGTCTGTCGGATGAATTTGGACGGAACCGGCATATCTATGTACACGCTCTCAATTATTACTACGAAACCGGCTGTACCTATGTCGAAGTCGGCGATGGCGATGAGTTGATCGAACAGCCTAAGTTTGACCATATTTATGCCGCCCATGTCACGACTTTTGAAATGCTGCGCAAATTCTTCCTGGATGACCGCTTAATCATATTGTTCGGCAACCATAATTTGCAGATGAGCAACCCCGAATATCTAAAGAAAAATTTCTATTACATCGACGATGAATTCGACGAAAGCGTGGGCGATCTCTTTCCCGGTCTGGTTGCCCATGAAGCGATCATCCTAAAACACCGGGTGACCGGCCAGGAGATCTTCGTTGTCCACGGCCACCAGGGCGATCTGATCAACGATCAATTATGGTGGTTGTCCTTTTTTCTGATCCGCTATGTCTGGCGATTTATGCACATCGTAGGCATCAAATACGCCGCCAACCCGTCGAAAAACCGCAACCGCCGGCACAAAGTGGAAAGGAATTATAATCGCTGGAATTCCTACGAAAACATCATGCTCATCTGCGGCCACACGCATCGGGCAAAATTCCCCAAAAACAACGAACCCTCCTATTTCAACACCGGCTGCTGTATCCATCCTCGCGGTATTACCTGTTTGGAGTTGATCTATGGAGAAATTTCGCTGGTCTCCTGGCGCACCCATACCCGCCGCGACGGGACACTATATGTTAAGCGCACCGTTCTGCAGGGGCCGGAACCGATCAGCAATTTTGACCGGCGCGCCGATGCCGATCATCTGACAAATAATAAAAACAGAGCTCACTTTTCTACTCCCGGCCGGCGAAATGCCGCTTTAATGGAGGATGAGTGAAGCAACGACCCATCCGATATCGAAACACGAAACCAAACATGGAGGTAACAAATGGACTTTGATATCCAAGCAGCTGCCAAGCGCGCCAAAGCAGCCGCTCCCCAGCTGGCGGCGCTCCCCCTGGAGACCCGCAACCAGGCTTTATACGCGATTACAGAAGCCTTGATCCGGGAACAAGACGCAATTTTAAAAGCCAACCAGGCCGACCTCGCCGCGTCAATCGAAGCCGGCTTGCCGGAGCCTATCGTCAAACGTTTGAAATTTGATGAGACAAAATTGCAGGACAGCGTAGCCGGAATCCGCGATCTCATCGGCTTGCCGGATCCCCTGTTCAAGACAGTTTTAAAGCGGCAGCTTGACAAAGATCTGTTGCTGGAGCGAATCACCTGCCCGATCGGAGTGATTGGAGTCATCTTTGAGTCAAGGCCGGATGCCCTGGTACAGATTTCGACTCTCTGTCTGAAAAGTGGAAACTGCGCCCTGCTTAAGGGCGGCAGCGAAGCCAGACAAACCAACAGAGTATTGTTCGACCTCATCTATGCCGCCGGTCTGTCTGCCGGACTGCCGGAAGGTTTTTTAACACTCATCGAATCACGCGAAGATACTCTGAAGATTTTGGAGTTGGATTCGGCGATCGACCTGTTAATACCCCGGGGATCTAACGAATTCGTGAAGTACATTATGGATAATACCCGCATCCCGGTGATGGGACATGCCGATGGCGTCTGTCATATCTATATCGATGCAGCGGCTGATCCAACTAAGGCGGCGGCAATTGTCACCGACGCCAAAACTCAGTATGTGGCCGCTTGCAATACGCTGGAAACGCTGCTCGTCCATCGCAGCCGGGCCGCCGAAATACTGCCGCTCATCGCCCGCGCCCTGGCGGCCTCGCAAACCCGTCTGCTGGGCGACGCCGAAGTTTCCAGTCTGCTGGGCGAAACTCTGAAAGAACCTGCCAACTGGTCTACCGAGCATCTGGATTATGTGCTCGCCATCCGGTTGGTCGATGATCTGGACGAAGCAATCGATCACATCAACCGCTATGGTTCACATCACACCGACAGCATCGTAACCGAAGATTCCCAGGCTGCCGCCAGGTTTATGCTCCGGGTCGACAGCGCAGGGGTTTACCATAATTGCTCCACCCGCTTCGCCGACGGCTTCCGCTATGGCTTCGGCGCTGAAGTCGGCATCAGTACCAGCAAGCTGCACGCCCGCGGACCGGTCGGCTTAGAAGGTCTGGTGACATATAAATACCGCCTGACCGGCGATGGCCATAAGGTCGACGATTATGCGACCGGCCGCCGACAGTTCCACTTTAAGGATCTGCCGTCCGACTAAAGCCACCCGCCACAATATTCAATAAAAAATCACTCTGCCTGACCATTTTTCATGCTCAGTCACAGAGTGATCTTTTTTATAAAATTCTCATTTTTGATACTGGTGGGTCAGGGCCATACCGAGATCCACCGTGTTCTTTTCCATACTTAGCACAACGCGGTTGATCTGCTCCATCTGCTCAGGCGTCAATTCCGCATCGACCGCCAGATTGGCTTTGTACAGCAGATCCTCCAAATCGATCCGGATGGCGCTGATATTCTCCTTTAATCGATTGATCGCCTCCCTATCCGCCATTCGCTGACTGACGGGTTCATGGCTGGCGGCCAGATCCTTGATCAATTCGTATTCACTGACGCCCTGTACGACTATACAATCGTAGCCAAAGCAGTTTTTGACCGACTCGGCAAAGGCATTTTTCGCCTCAAGTTCGCCATGAACCAGGAATATCTGGTAAGGTTCTTTTTGGAAGCCGCCCAGCCAATTTAACAGGCCTTCGCGGTCGGCATGTCCGGAGAAACCTGACAGATTATGGATTTCTGCCGATACATGTATCCGCTCGCCGAAAATCGAAACATCTTCGCAGCCATCTAAGATGGAGCGACCTAAAGTGCCGACTGCCTGATAACCGACAAAGACGATGCTCGCCTTGGCATTCCATAAGTTATGTTTCAGGTGATGTTTGATCCGGCCGGCTTCACACATACCGCTGGCCGCAATAATGACCTTCGGACTGGGATCATCGTTTAATGCCCGAGACTCGTTGCTCTTGCGCGTAAAGCGCAGGTTCTTGAAGTCGAGCGGGTTGTCTCCTTTCAGGATGTATTCACGGGTCTCATCATCAAAGACACTGGCGTTCCTTTGGAAAACCTCGGTGGCCGAAATCGCCAGCGGACTGTCGACGTAGACCATGATACGGTTTAGTTCCTCGCGCAACTCTGAATGCGCTTCATAGAAACGATTCAGCTCATAAATCAATTCCTGCGTCCGACCTACGGCAAAAGAAGGAATGATTGTATTTCCGCCTCTTCTGGCAGTCCTCAGAATTATATCGATAAGGGTTTCTACGCTGGCTTCACTTTGTGTATGCACCCGGTCGCCATAGGTCGTTTCCAAAATTAAAAAATCTGCTTTCTTGATGATGGTCGGATCCCTCAGGATGGGCTTATTCTTCACACCTAAATCGCCGGAGAAAACCAGCTTTGATTCGTCGCCATCGACATTGGTGAACACCTCAATGATGGCGGAGCCTAAGATGTGACCGGCATCATTAAAAACCGCCTTGACTTGATCGTTCACTTCCAGCAACTGGTCATACAAGACCGGGACAACATGTGTCAACGAGGCCTGCGCATCGGCAACCGTGTAGAGCGGCTCCCGCAGCGGACGACCTAAGCGTTCATTTTTCTTATTGTCCCACTCGGCTTCCTTTTCATGGATATAACCGCTGTCCAAAAGCATGATCTGAAGCAGGTCGGCGGTCGCCGCGGTGCAGTAAATTTTTCCTTTAAACCCTTTTTTGACCAGCAGCGGCAACCTGCCGCTGTGGTCTATATGCGCATGGCTAAGCAACACAAAATCGATCTCCGCCGGATTAAAGTCAAAGCTATAGTTCCACTGGTCTTCCGTGTCGCTGCCCTGAAACTGCCCGCAGTCAAGCAGGAATTTATATTTGTCGGTACTTATTAGATGACAGGAACCGGTCACGGTTTGCGCGGCGCCGCAGAATTGGATCT
>DUVF01000050.1 GCA_012841165.1 Clostridiales bacterium | reverse complement strand
GGTGCAGAGTCTTGGTGATTGCCGCGGTCAGGGTCGTCTTTCCGTGGTCGACGTGTCCTATCGTTCCAATGTTCACGTGCGGCTTATTTCTCTCAAACTTCGCTTTTGCCATTCTGATTTTCCTCCTGCTAAAATGCATTTTAATTTGGACTGCGGATTCGCTTTCCGGAGTGCTCGTCAGCCATCCTATATACGAGTCCGCAAAAGCTGTTCAGGACATTCGCAGCCGGGCTGGCAATCCGGCAGAGAATGTCCTTCCAGATAAAATGGAGCTGTTGAGCAGATTCGAACTGCCTACCTCATCCTTACCAAGGATGTGCTCTACCTACTGAGCTACAACAGCAGGCTAAACATTGCCATTCCGGCACTTTTCATATTCTACTATATGCAATATTCACTGTCAATAATTTTCCCCAAGCGTTTTCTTTACGCTATAAACCACCTGTTTGCTCAATAATCTGCTGCTGGATAAATGATACGATTGAATTATTGAATCAGTTTCTATATACTTAATAAGTAATTTTTAGTGAAAGGGGCTCACTGTTGTATAAGAAACTGCTAAGACCGGCCTGGGCGGAGATCGATCTTGACCATATTCGATTCAATGTCGAATCGATTAAGCAAAAAATAGGAAACACTGAAATCATCGGCGTAGTCAAGGCAAACGCCTATGGCCACGGAGCGGTCGAAGTCAGCCGGGTGTTGCTTGAATCAGGCGTTCACAACCTGGGCGTCGCTACTTTGCAAGAAGCGATCGAACTGCGCGAGGCAGGAATTAAGTCCAATATCTTCCTGTTGGGACTGGTTCCCTGGGCTTATCATGAAAATGTTCTTGAATATGACTTGATACCTGTTGTCAGCTCCTACACGAACACCCGCGATCTCTCCGCGCTGGCTGTACAAGCAAACAAAACTGTGCCTGTTCTCGTTGCGGTGGAAACCGGAATGGGGCGGATCGGAGTCATGCCAACGCCTGAAAGCATCGCTGAAATTGTCGAGATCAGCCGCCTCCCCAACATCCAGATAAAAGGATTGTTCAGCCACTTCGCGGCAGCCGAGGAAGCCGATCCGGCTTATACGCTTAAACAGCTTAAAACATTTGAAACTTTTTCTAATGATCTTAAACGGGCAGGCGTAGCGGCTCCCTATCTTACAATAGCCAACAGCGCCGCGATTATGAATTTTCCTCAGTCCTATTACAGCGCAGTCCGGCCGGGCATCACCCTATATGGTTGCTATCCCTCTGTTTACAGCGATCCTAATGTCTTACCGCTTCGCCCGGCACTCTCTATAAAAGCTAATATCGTTTTCCTGAAAAAAATGCCGATCGGCTGTTCCATCAGCTATGGCCGTCATTTCACCACCGAACGCGAAAGTGTAATCGCAACGATACCGATGGGCTACGCCGACGGCTACCCCAGGCACCTTTCAAACAAGGGCCGGGTTCTGATACGCGGTCAATTTGCGCCTGTGGTGGGACAGGTCTGCATGGATCAGTGTATGATCGATGTCACCGATATTCCCGGAGTTCGCAAGTTCGACGAAGTGGTATTGGTTGGACGCCAAGGCGACCAGTTCATCGCGGTCGAAGAACTGGCCGACAAGGCGGAGACGATCAGCTATGAGATTCTTTCACGTTTGTGCTTAAGACTGCCTCGTCTCTATTGGGATGGGGGTAAAAACACCGGCCTGTAGGCTTTATGATAAGCCGCTAATATTTGAGCTGCCTGAGCCCGGCTGGTTGCTTCAGCCGGTTCAAACCGATAGCCGCCGCTATTGTCTCTCTTAGTCCCTGTATTGGGTATCCCTGAAATCAATCCCGCCTGCTGCAGATCGCGGACCGCCGTCTGCGCATAATCCGCAATCGCGCTTTCATCCGTAAACTGTAAGTCCGACTTCAGCTTGGGCCAGAATTGCAGTACTGTCTGACGCTGCAATCTATCCATGATCACTGCCATCTCCTGCCGGCTGATCGGCGCTTGCGGGCGGAACTCAACACCGCCGGCGACCGGATATCCTTTGATAAGTCCCCTCTTGGCCGCCCAAAGCACTGCTTTAGCATACCAATCATCTGCTTTCATATCTGAGAATATATCTTCTTCTGTTGCTTCCCCTGTTGTTTCCCGATCACCGGTGATCCGCTGTAACAAGGTTATGAACTCCGCACGGGTCACAGGATCGGCAGCGGCATAGAGAGAAGGCGTCCGGCCGTTGACTAAAGAGTGGAAAGCCAGATAACCCACCGCCGGAGCAAACCAGTCGTCGGCGGAAATATCCTCAAATGTCTCATCAGCTGTTGCGACATAGGAAGAATCGATCGTCAAGTCCTCTAATGTGGGCACTGGCGCCGGAGGAGCCTCGCCGGGAAACGCCGGGTCGGGGGTCGCGTCAGCTGATAGAACATAACTCCAGACCACCCTGTCACCGGCTTTTAACATATAGCTATCGGCTCCAAAGGCCGGATAGCTACCATTTATGCTGAACTTCCATCCGCTCTCCGCTCCATACTGCTTTTCCTTAAGTCCATCGATAACAGAAACGTAGCCTCCATCTTCCGTGACCGACAGATTCGCCGCCTTTTTTAATAAGCTGAGGGCTGTTTCGCCGCCCTGATAAACGTAGCTCGTCTCGGGCAGGAAGAGAACGGCCTTTGTTCCATCATAGCCGATCACCTTGAGCGTTACCTGCGTCGCCTGTCCACCGCCGGAACCGCCTGAGCCGACGACAACGAAGGGTGCTCCCAAAGTCACCGTTCCATCTGCATCCAGTTTGATGCCGTAGTCGGGCGCCTGGCGAACCAGTTCCGGCAGAGCCAGTTGATTTTTCACGACTGTGGCGCTGGCTTTTTCAATCTGCAGCCGGTAGGTGCCGGGCGATAAGGGTGAAAATGTAACAACGCCCTGTTCATTGCTGGTGGCGTTGATTTTTTTACCGGCAGCCGGCTCAATGGTCACTTGTGCGCCGGCAACCGGTTCATCCTGGTGCATTTGCGAGGTCGCATAATCATACCAGGATTTCTTAATCGTCAGCTTGAGCAGCTTGTTACCGTAAACCGGTTCAAGTTTAGGCTGAACAGTCGTACTGTCCCCATAGAAGAGCAAGATCTGATCCTGGTCTGCAAGAAGCGTTTCGCCGATACCGCTGTTCGCCGATACGCCATTATGATAGAAGTTCCAGTAATCCCAGCCGCCAAAATATGAATTCGGAATGCCGTCTATCTTGTTAATAAACCCTTTCGTAATCTCATGGGAAATACCCCCGTCTGTCAGCACCTTTTCGATGGCGTCCTGAGCGGTCAAGGATTTGCTGCCGTCGCTGACCATCTTAAGTTCGGGGGCATAGGCAATATTGCGCTCTATCCCTTCGATGCGGACGCTGACGGTTTTGGTTTCGGCAGCGCCCTGGCTGACGGACAGCCGCGCTGTCGGTCTGCTGACGCCGTCCGTTTTTGTTGAGAGCACATAATCTTTGGCCTCTAACAGTTTGTTGGCGGGTATCGTCATCTGCCCCTGGCTGTCGGTTTTCCACGGTTCCATGCCGCCGGTTGTGTAATCATAATCCTCTCCGACATAGGCGCCATTGATCGTCAAGGCAACGCCGGCTGCCGGCTGTCCGCCGGTTTTTTCCAAAAGCGTCACTTTAACAGGCTCGCCCAATGTTACGCCCATGGTCGAATCCTGGAAAACGACCTCCCGCGTGACGCTATTGGCCACCAGGCTGATTTGCGCGCTGCCGCCGCTTCCGGCTACAGCTACCGTTTCCTCTGTCACCGCCTGGCCGTTTCCATTAAGACTGTAGTGATAAGCGTCGCTCTGGAAAAGATTAGGTTCTAAGCCTTGCTTTTTCCAGGCCAGGGCCGCCACTGCGGACAGTTTGTCGCCTGTTGCGGCTGACATTTTCGTAGTAAAGTTGGTTGTAACGTCTTTGTCGGTAATCAGCGAAAACTCAACGGGAAACAACGTCAAGCCGCGCAGCGCCAAAGAATTGAAGTATTCCCGATCAAGACTGATATCTGCCAGGGCGATCATCGCCTGGCGGGTGGCAAAGCTGTCGAAGTTGGCAGCGCCGTCTTTAATTACCCGAAAACTGCCATCCGGATTCTGCCACTGCAGCAGGGCGGACAGAGCATTGGCCAGCACCACATCAATGCGGTTTTTTAATTCTAAATCAACCTCGGTCAACGGCCCTGTTTTGACCAAAGCTCCTTTTATCGCGCTCAGGCCCCAGATGGCATAGGCTGTTGAATTGACGCTTTCGGTTTTGCCGCCCGGCCATGTTGGCCCGCCAGCCCACTTAAATAGAAAACCGCCGGATGGAAGTTGCTCGCGCTCCAAAAATCCCACCAGCCGTTCCAGCGCCGGACGGATATAGGCTACCGTCGCGTCCGCCCCATTGTCCTGAATATATGGGGCCAGCGCGACTGCGACAATCGCCGTTGCATCGACTGTAAAAAGCCCCCCGTCCCAGGCGCCGCTAAAGCCTCCTTTTGTATCTCCTTCAGCTGTTTGCTGCAAGCCGGCCAGGTAACGGGCCGCCTGCAAACCCTGATAGGCATTGGGAGCGATCGGTATGACCTGATTGCGAATCGCTCCATCAAGAGCGAGCATTGCATACGCCTGAGCGTCGGCTGCTGCTTTCGAACCATCGTTTTCTGCAAAGCTTCCATCGGCTTTCGCCCTGGCAGCCAATTGTTCAACCGCCTGTACGCCCGACGCTTCGCGCAGTTTTCCACTGATCAGAGCGGTTGTTACAAACGAATGATACTTGCTCAAGTAACTGTCCGCATCTGGCGCCGTCTGCACCGCCGGTGTCTCCTCGTTCCAGATATCCCACTGTCGCAAATCAATGTCTATGGAAGGCACCCCGGCGGCAGCGCTAATGGCCGCTAACTCTTCCCAATTGTTCAGCTGCCACTTTTGCTCTTTTTCATAAAAGGCCACCGCCCGGCCAAGACTGTAGGCAGCCTCTTGCTCCGGCGTTCCGCCATAGGCAGGGAAGTTAACTGTGGACAGCGGCGTTAAAGCGGCGACCATCAGCGCGATTAAAATCGCCAGAATTCGAGTAGCTCTTTTCATTGTTATAAATTGTCCTTTCTGGAATCATCGTTCTTACAAACTGACTCCTTACTTAAAAGGGTCTTAAAAGGGTCGATCGCGCTTTGCCATCGGGAGCGCTGCCTTCTAAAGATCTCCCAGTTCGCAGGTATATTTCCAGGCGATCTGATCGCCGTCTTTCAGTTTATAGTTGCTGCTGCCGGTGCCCATCGTCTTTCCGTTGATTTGATAGAGCCAACCGGAAGTCGGTCCGCAGTCGAACTCGTAGAGATTGGCAATGCCCTCCACATAATAGCTGTTCAGAGCCGGCGTTTTGACAAAGGCCATGTGTATTCTTTTTTCCTTTGTCACCCGCTTCAGAACGTCAAAGGCTGTGTCGCCCGGCTTGAATTCTATTTTCTGAGTGTGCAGAAGTATGCCGTCCGCCGGTACTAAGCTTCTTTTGGCAGCTTCCAGCTTATCCATCTGATCCAGTAGTGTCAGACATTCAATAGAGATCGTGCAGTTCTGTGCGCTTTTCTGAGTTGCTGCACCTGGTACTTTAGCGGTAGCTGGCGGTGATGCCGAGGCGGTAGCTGGCGGCGGTGCCGGCGCGGAAGCCGTCGGCGCTACTGTATCAGCTCGCGCTGATGGCACGTTTGCTGCAACAGCAGGTGTTTTTGTAGCATTCGCGACCACTGGCTGGCCGGCATTTTCATCTTGACCGGATGAAGTTCCTGTTTCTTCTTCTAAGTTAGACGCCGCCACCGACATCCGGGGATCATCTGCGCCCTGCTGTTCAGCAACATCGCTGGCTTTTGAGCAGGCCGCTCCGCTTCCCAAAAGAACTGCTAAAAGAACTATCAGCCAGGTTTTTATAAATTGTTTTCTCATAGTTTCGTAACACCGCCTTATTTCTTAAATATGATGACAGTATTGGTCTCGCCGCTCCAGTTCACTTTAGCCTGTAAGCTTTCCGCTACAAAGCGGATGGGCACCAGCGTCCGGCCGTTAACGATTACCGGCGCGCTGTCTAATGTAATGTTGCGGCCGTTAGCCGTTGCAATTTTCGAATCGATTGTCAGTTGAATGGTTTGACCGTCCAGCAAGGCGCTCACCTTTCTTTTGACCGGATCCCATCTGACTTCAGCGTCCAATGCTTCGAAAATTGCCCGCATCGGCACCAGGACACGGCTGTTGACATTGATCGGCGGTTGGTCAAATATCAGATACTTCCCGTTCAATATGACTTTATAGACATAGGTTGAACCGGCCGGTCTCTCTGCCCGCCTGGCATCAGACATCTGGTACAGCTTATTCACGCCTTTCAAATGCCGTTCATAAGCGGTCAGAGCAAGCAGGGCCTGTTCGGTCGCCATCAGGTCTGCCGACCCGTCTGCCAAGTGGCGGTAGCTCCCGTTACCGACCGCAAAGCGATTCAGTCCGCTGATCAACCCAAGGGACTGTCCACCGGCCGCCTGTTTGACAAAACGACTGTCTGTTTCGGGGTTAATGTCTAACATAGTCAAAGCCAGAATGGCCTGAGCCGTTGATTCACAGCTTTCAATGCCGTTGACAGCGATACTGCCAGTTGTCGTCTGAGCCTGCATCAGTATGGTCAGGCTTCGATCGATCGCCGCGCTAACAGCCGGCCGGTCGCGATAACGCGCCAATGCCTGCACACACATCGCGGTTACGTCAGGGTCCGCGGTTTCACCGCTGAGCGCGAAGCCGCCGGCCTTCCTTTCAGATTTTAAAATGAACTCTATCATTTTTTCCCGGGTGGCTTGAATCCCGCCCGATGCTACTTTGGGAATCGAATAGTTTCCGCTGTCCAGCGCCAGCAAGGCATAGGCCGGTCCGTTGACGCCCTGTCGGGTCAAAGAATTTAGCTCGGACAGGCGCTTGAGCAGATTGTAACCGCCAAAATCTTCCGGTGACTGCCCCAGAGCAGTCAATGCAAGAATCAATCTGGAGTAATCGGTCAATTTAGTTGCGGAGAGCTGCCCTTCCGCCTCTTGCAGCGCAAGCAGCGCATTGTGACTGTATGTTTGCACAAACTCCTCAAATTTCTCTTTCCAAGCAGCACCCCCGGCTTCTACCTGCCTCGCCATACCTATCACGGTCCATTCCCCGCCGATACTTGCAAGAGTTGGTTGTGGAATCGCGAATTTCAAATAATCAAGTGTCGTGCTGCTATCGTTTACGGACAAAGAAAAAACACCCGCCGGACAGCACAATGCTACTATCAAAATCAGAACAATAAGCGGTTTCTTTATACTTTTCATTGTCTTTTTCCTTTATTTTCCTGCAGTACAAAAAACTGTGAATTAAATTTCACAGTTCCGTTTTCAACCGTTGACACGAGATGCGTATTACCAATTACCCGTTGGCCGAACCTCTAAACGATGCAGGTCTTCTGGCTTGCGCCCGGCAAGTTCCTGCCCCCTCACAACCTTCCCGGAACTGAATTCCAGTGGCGCACTTCCGGAGAAGTCTCCAGGCATGCTAACGTGAAGTTGATGCGCATACAGCGGCGGGACCGCGCAGGCTTTTCACCTGCTTCCCTCTTAGTTGCAAAGCGCGCCGACTTACCGGCGTGATCTTCCAAAACATCGTCTTTTGCTTGTATTTAGTTGTCCGTTTTTATTCTAACACCGACTATTCGTCTTCGTCAATCCAGGCATCCGGACAAAGAAACGGTGATTCACATCTCTTTTAACTCTTTATCCGAACAGATGACTGAAAAGTATCTTAAAACCAATACCGATCAGAATCAGACCGCCAGCTATTTCTGCCTTCCCGCGCAGGTAACTGCCAAACCGCCGGCCTGCCAAAAGACCTATGACGCAACAGACAAAGGTCACAAAGCCGATAAAGACAATCGCCAACCAGATATTTGTATTGATCAGAGCCAGGCTGATACCGACAGCAAAGGCGTCGATGCTGGTTGCCAGCCGGCCCCACGATAGCAGACCCCATTTGAGACAGAAACCGCAAACGCATCCATAGATATACCAAGCGCGATTAATAAAAGGGAGATAAATCCCACGTAAAAACCTTTCTATATGCCTGCCTGCGGATTCAAACTGCGCATGGCAGCAATCGTTCTTTCTATTAACTCATCCACTTCCCAACCCAGCATGTCCGCGCCTTTCCGGATCACCTCGCGGGAACAGCCAGCTGCAAAAGACGGGGTTTTGAACTTCTTGCGCACAGATTTGACTTCGAGATCGTCAACACTTTTTGATGGCCGCATAATGGCAACCGCACCTATTAAGCCCGTCAGTTCGTCGGTCGCAAACAGAATTTTTTCCATCTGCGACTGCGGTTGGATATCTACTCCGGTGCATCCCCAACCATGCGAAGCAGTTGCGCGGATTAATTTTTCATCGAGATTTAAATCTCGCATGATCTGTTGCTGCTTGACGCAATGTTCCTCCGGATACTGCTCAAAATCCAAATCATGCAACAAACCGACCACCGCCCAAAATTCTTCTTCTTCAGGCGCATATTGTTTGGCGAAATAGCGCATGACGCCGGAAACGATTTCCGCATGTTTTAGATGGAACGCTTCCTTATTATACTCTTTGAGTATTTCCCTGGCTTGGTCGCAGGTTGGGATATAAGTCATTTTAATTATCCTTTCTTCTTACCTGCTTTTGATGGTGAAATGATTTCACAAACTCCGCCCAGGCGGGCAAAATCTTTAAAAAAATTTGGATAAAAATGGTTGATCGCTTCAGCGTCCTGTATAACGACAGGCTTCAGGCAGGCCAGCGCACCTATCATCGTTGCCATTGCGATTCGATAATCACCGCCGGTCGGAATAACACAGCCGCCAGATAAATTCTGTTTCCCATAAACTATCAGGCGGTCATCTTCAATGTCGGCCTGGCCCCCCATGCTGAGAATGTTTTGGCAGAGGAGTTGCATCCGCTTTGCTTCATATTCATATCGTCCGGCGTTGAAAAATGAAGTTCTTCCTTCGGCATGAGCCGCGGTCATGGCCAGCGCCGGTACCGAATCGGGAATTTCTTTGACATCGACTTCCAAGCCGTTTCCCAATGCGGGAATTATATTTGAGATCGCCCGATCCGGCTGTCGAGACGCCGCCGATAAACCTGTCACTGTTACATTGGTTCTAGGGAGGCGATTAGCGCAAAGATAATACACTGCGCCAGCGTAACCTCCTTCAATTTCAAGTTGTGCCGGCTGATAATCGGCTTCTTTTTCCATCTTCCAACCGTTTTCCGTCGCTGTCAGCGTAACGCCAAAGCGGCGCATAACTTCCATTGTCAGATTAGAATAGTCTCTGGTTTGCAAAGGTGAGGTTAGAACTATCTCCGCGCCGGCACCAAGCAGAGGAAGAGCCATCATCAGACCGCTGATAAAACGGGAACCGACATCACCTCGAACCAAAAACCTCTTCCCTTGGAGCTTTCCTTCAATCGTCAGAGGAAACCAGCCGTGCGCTGCCCCTTCTGTTGTGCATGTTACACCATGTTCTGTCAGCAGATCGATCAGGGGTTGCAGCGGCTTTTCAGCCAGGCTCGGCCCTCCCAGAAAAGTGGTTTTTCTGCCAACCGCAGCCAACAAGACCATCAGAAAGCGAAGCGTTCCGGTCGATTCCCGGCAATCAACAGTCAGGCCGTCATTATACAATGCTTTTGCCCCATTGATAGTCGCCTGGATTTCATCTGATAACTCTAAATTAGACAAGGTGCTGTCTCCTTCCGCCAACATCGCGCAAAGAATAGCCCGGTGCGCTACGCTGGCAGAAGGAGGCGCGTCAACGGTTCCTGTCAGACGCCCTGGGAAAACCTTGATTTCCATTTACTTCCTCTCCATTTCCCTGCGTTTCTGTATTTTATTCTAAAAGATTGAAACTGTAAAGATGTTCCGGCGATCTCCATTTCATCTGTCTGCTCTTTCACCTTCAAACAGCTTTACATAAGTCCTCCGTCAGGCGTCATATTAAACCGGTGCCCCTTAAAATAAGACGCTTCTGCGCTGTCATGAGTTATGATTACCGCTGTTTTTCCTTGGATATTACGTTTTACAAAGTCCATCGTGCGATACTTGGTATGCTGATCAAGCCCCTTAAAGGGCTCGTCCAGGCAGACCAAATCGCTCTCCGCCAACATCGCTCGCAGAATGGCCGTACGGCGTTTTTGGCCGCCGGATAGTTTGGCTGCAGAACGTCCCAGGCTTTCAATATCCAGATCGATCTCTGCCGCGGCAGCTTCAATCCGCGATAAAAAATAGTTCTCTTTCAAAACTAACAATATATTATCGCGCGCAGATAGCTGAGGGCACAGGCGATCTTCCTGAAAGACCGCAGCCAGACGAGCCCCTTCGAGACCGCCTATCGTTCCTCTATCCGGCTTTTGCAGTCCAAGCAAAAGGTTTAACAGTGTTGTTTTACCGCAGCCGCTCGGACCCATGATGACCGTGGTTTCCTGTTTTGGAAATTCCAGCGTCAGATTATTCAAAACTATGCGTGTGCCATAGGCTTTGGTCACATTTTCAATATATATCATGACTGGGCTTCTCCTGCTAATTTTCGCTCAATTTGCTTCAATAATGTGATAAAAATACGTTCAAAGAAATAGCTGATGGTGATGATCACCAGTGTCCAGCTGAGCAGCTCCGCAGTATCAAGCGAGATTTTGGCCTGATACATTTTTTCGCCAATGCTCCCGCTTGATAAGCCGATAACTTCAGCCGCCACGCCGCTTTTCCAGCACAGGCCGAGCGCGATTTTTGATGCCGACAGAAAATAGGGTAGCACGCCGGGAGTATAGATTGCTTTTATTTGTCGAAACCACGAAACCCGAAAAACTTTGGCCATCTCCAACAGTTGCTGATCTGTCTGAACGATTCCTTCAACGACGTTCAAATAAATAATCGGCAGCACCATCAAAAAACTGATTACGACTGAAAGGTACGCGCTGCCTGACCAAATCAGGACTAAAATAATAAAACTGACGACAGGCACGCTTTTAATCGTTACGAAAAGCGGCGACAGTAAAGCATGGATAACTTTGCTCCTTCCGCTGATGATCGCCAATAGTATGCCGACCATAATAGCTAACAAAAAGCCACTGATGATCCGAACAAAAGAATAGGTGATGGCCGACCAAAAGCTCGACTCATCTATCAATGCGGCCAAATTTTGGACCACCTGAACAGGAGACGCTAATATCAGATCCTGATCAATCAACGCTGCTGCAATTTGCCAGACTGCAAGCCAAAAGCCCAAAATGAGCAGGCCCTGAATTTTCCTCTTATGGCTGGTAATAGAAGTCATCGGCTGGCAACTTTCCGCCTATGGATCTTGGATCGGCTTCGAACAGTACTTTCAGATACCCACTGACCGCCTGCTTCATCGAGTTCCCTTCGATATAGGTGATGTTGCAGGCCGGAATCGCTTTTTCAGCAATCGCTGCCTTGGGAACTATTCCATATTTTTCAACGAGTTCCGCTGTTTTAACCACTTCGGTATTGGCGAAGTCGGTAGACGCTTGATATTCCTCCAGAAAGGATTTGAACGCATCGCTGTTTTCATCCAAAAACTCCTTTCTGACAACCAGTACGCCGGTGACCAGCTGACTGTCGGCGCTGATCTTATTCCATTCCTCCGTCAGGCTAAGCGCTACCCTAATGTTTGGGTTTTGAGCCTGGACGATCGTTACATAAGGTTGTGGCAGTAAGGCGATGGCATTCGATTGTTCGGCCAGCACGACCGCAATCTCCGTAGCCTCGCTCTTATATTCTACAGTCAGATCTTTTAATGGATCGATTTGATTTTGCGTAAGGGTGTAATTAAAGGCAAACTCTGGAGTCGTTCCTTTTCCGGTGCTAAAAACTTTTTTCCCTTTCAGATCCGTTATCTCACTGATGGTATTGCCGGTCTCTACTATGTAGAGTACCCCCAGCGTATTGATCGCCGCCACCTGTATCTTGCCTTCCGTTTTGTTATACAGGATGCTTGCCAAGTTACAGGGGACCAGTGCTATATCCAGATCGTTATTAACGATTTTAGGCACGATCTCGTCCGCTGTTCCAAACATTTCGAATTGATACTTCAACTTGGTTTTGTCCGCTTCCGCCTTCGACATCAATTCAACCATCCCCATCGTTGTCGGTCCTTTCAGCGATGCAACGCGGATGAGTGGACTGGTGTCTGTTGTTTGATCGTCTGTGTCGGTCAGCGTTTCTGTCTTTGTACAGGCTGTTACGCCCGCCAGCAGCAGACCGAGGATAACGCACCATACTATAAAACGGTTTTTTGTAATCATCATAGCAAACCCTCTTTATTCTTTCTCTAGACTTTAGCTTTTTTATTATTAGTAGTTTATGTTGAAATAAACTCGACTGCGCTCGTTTATTATAACATAAACTCACATTATAGTTTGCTCCCTTGAGCGAGCAAGACAGCAGCGTTGCTGAAAGGTAGTTTATGTTGAAATAAGCTCGACTGCGCTCGTTTATTATAACCAATACGGTTATATTTCGCATGTCTTCTTATAAATTGTTTTCTCGCTAAATTGTTTGCTTGCTTAATACAATTTCCTTCTGTATAATCTCTGTGTTGGAAAGATCCCAGAAAACTGTGGGCATCTTCTTTAAGCGGTACACCCGGGTGCGTGCCGCAGGAGACAGCTTGTTCACAGAAATTTTATGAAAGGAAACCTAAAATGCACGAACAACTCGGTAATCTGCTTCCTCTATGGAGTGTTCTGCCCTTTGTCGGAATGCTCCTGTCCCTAGCTCTCTTTCCTCTTTTGAAGCCGGATTGGTGGGAACATCACAGGTTCAAAGTTTCTCTGTTTTGGTCTGCAGTCTTCTTTATTCCTTTTGTCATCGGCTTTGGTATTGAAACGGCGGGCATCAAGCTTGCCGAAATGATCCTGCTGGATTACGTGCCCTTTATTGTTCTCCTGTTCGGCCTGTTTGTCGTCGCCGGGGGGATTGTTTTAAAGGGAACGCTGGTCGGAACGACAAAGGTCAATCTGGCTCTGCTTTTGGTCGGCACCGCTTTAGCAAGCTGGATCGGCACCACCGGCGCTGCGATGCTCATGATCCGGCCAGTAATACGGGCAAACGCCTGGCGGGAAAAAAAGAGTTTTATAATCATCTTCTTTATTTTCCTGGTTGCAAATATGGGCGGGTGCTTAACTCCGCTCGGCGATCCGCCGCTGTTTCTTGGATTTTTACGCGGCATCCCCTTTTTGTGGACCATGCGCCTCTTCCCGCCCATGATCTTCAATGTAGTAATTCTTTGCATCGTGTATGTAATTATTGATCGCCACTTCTACAAAAAAGAAATCGCCGCCGGTCGTTCGCCTGATATGATGAAATCCAATGTAAAAGAACCGCTTCGGATAGAAGGCGGCCATAATCTGATTTTCATTCTCATGATCATCACCGCTGTTATCCTCAACGGAACAATTCCTAACATTCCATCTCTGCTCGAAGCCGATGGAACCGTAGTAGGATTTTATCTCTTCCCTGAAATAAAAATTACTCTCAATTATTTGCTACAGATCGGAATTATATTGTTAGCGGCCTTCCTTTCTTTGAAAACCACTGCCAAAAGCACACGCGAACTCAACGCTTTCACCTTCGGGCCTATCAAAGAAGTTGCAGAGCTGTTCCTCGGAATTTTTATTACCATGATCCCTGCCTTGGCGATACTGATGGCCCGCGGCGCAGATTTGGGGCTCGATCAAGCCTGGGAATTCTTCTGGGCGACAGGCGCCCTGTCCTCCTTCCTGGACAATGCGCCGACCTATCTGGTGTTCATGACTACCGCTGCTTCTCTAGGTACGACCAGCGGTGTCGTAACTACGGTGGGGACCATCTCGCACATACACCTGCTGGCCGTTTCCGCTGGTGCTGTCTTCATGGGGGCGAATACCTACATCGGTAACGCGCCCAACTTCATGGTCAAATCGATCGCTGAAGAAAACAAGATCAAAATGCCCAGCTTCTTCGGTTACATGGGCTGGTCGCTGGTGTTCTTGATTCCGCTGTTCGTCCTTGACACCTTTATTTTCTTCTTATAGAGTGAACCATGTCGAAAAATGGCTGATTCTCTCTGCTAAAAGTCAATCAGGGAATAAAGCGAAACTCAATCTATAAATCGGTACATACAAAAGAAAGCTGCTCTTCCGGTATCCGGAGGAGCAGCTCTTTCAATTCATTTTGTTTTAGTACTATTTATGGTACGTCTCGCCCCGTATGATTTTGAATCCCCGATAGATCTGTTCCAGCAAAATAATCCGCATCAATTGATGAGGAAAGGTCATTTTTGAAAAGGACCAAGTTTCATTTGCCTGCGCTAAAAGGTTTTTTGATAAACCGAGCGACCCGCCGATCATAAAAATGATTTCACTTCTACCGGCCAGAGCAAGTTTCTCAAATTCTTGAGCTAGCTGCAATGAGTCGAGCATTTTGCCGTTGCGATCGAGGGCGATCACATAACTCCGCTCCCTGGCCTGATTAATCAGACGAAGGCTCTCTGCTTCCACCACCTGGCGTTCTTCCTGTTCAGATGCCTGCTCAGGTAAGCGCTCTTCCCTGACTTCCACTATTTTTATATCGGCAAACCGCTTCAGTCGCTTTATGTACTCCTCTGCCGCGGCTTCCCAATACCGCTCTTTCAATTTGCCAACGCAGGCGATGCTTATTTTCATGACTGTACCGGCGCCGTGCCCAACCGGACTTCTACTTCCATCGACCGTTGATCACGAAAGATCTTCAGCGTAACCGTTTCGCCCGGGCTGAAGGCAAACAGCGATCGTGTCAATTGGTTCATCGTCTCAATCGTTTTATCGTTGACCGCTACAATCACGTCACCCACCTTCAAGCCGCCAAGGTCTGCCGGCGAAGCGGCTATCACTTCACCAACAAAAACCCCTGTATCGGTCCCCAGTTTATCGTTGGGATAATAACGCTGATAATCTGCCACATTCACTCCGCTGATACCTATATAGGCTTTGTTGAATTGGCCTGTCTGCTTGATTTCCTCAATGATGGGTTTGGCTATATTGATTGGTATAGCAAAGCCCAGCCCTTCTGCCGACGCCGCCTTGGCACTGTTGATGCCGATGACTTCGCCGCGGCTGTTCAACAGCGGGCCGCCGCTGTTGCCATTATTGATTGAAGCATCGGTCTGCATCAGTCCTTCCATTCTTATCGCGTTCTGGCCACCTCCAAACTGTCCTCCCTGACCGGCTACGGTGATGGTGCGGTCCAGACCGCTGATGACGCCCTGCGTCACGCTACGGTCAAATTCCAGCCCCAGCGGATTCCCGATCGCCACTGCATAGGAACCGATCTGGACAGTGTCTGAATCGCCCAGCTCAACAGCCTGCAATCCGCTGGCTTCGATTTTTATTATCGCCAGATCGATAGTCGGATCCGCCCATAAAAATTTCGCTTTATACTCTTTGTTGCCAAACAGCTGAACAGTGATGTTATCTGCTTTGCCATCGCTGATGACATGAGAGTTGGTAAGGATATAGCCGCTCGCGTCAACGATCATGCCGGTTCCAATGCCATCTCTTTTGTTCTCCTGCAGCATTCCCCAAAAATCCTGGCTGACAACTTTTGTAATCGTGCTGATTCCGACGACTGAAGGTATCACCTTGGCCGCGATCGCCTCGGCAGTATTCAGATCGTCATTCGGTTTGATCTGAATAGCTTGAATCGCACCGGTTCCGCCTGCTGAACGATCCTCTCCGCCTTGCCGGGCCGCTGCCAAGCCACCTCCATAACCTGCCCCGAAAGCCAGCAAGACAACCAGCAATCCGGCCAGAAGTTTTTTGCCCCAACCTTTTCCTTTTGGCTTTGAAGCTAAGTTTGGCTTTTCTTTTTCGACGAATCTCGAATCAAAAAAATCCGAATTTTCATCCTTTACCGTTTCTTCTGGCGAATCGATTATTATAAAATTAGGTTTGCTTTCTTTGTCCATCGCCTTGTCACCTCTTGTTTTTTGTTCTTTGGCCGGTCTTTTAAGCTATCATTAACACCCCTATTATTCCAAAAGATTATGTTTTTCTTGTGTCTTTCATTTGATTTTATATTGTGAGCGGAATGCCTTTGCTAAAAAATAGGACTAACCACATTGCGAACAATAGTCTCCAGCACCAAATCATCTCCCAGGTAAAGGCCATTATCTTCCAATATGTTTTTCACGGTTTGCCAGGCCAATTGCGGAAAGTTGTTTTCGCTGCTAAGATGAGCCAACAGTACGACTCTCTCTTTTTTGGCTGTTTTTTTCAAGAGGTCGACCAACCAAAATCCTGCCGCTTCATTGGAAAGATGACCTTGTTCTCCCATTATTCTCTGCTTTAAAAACCAGGGATAACGACCTACCCGAAGTAAATTGACATCATGATTGGCTTCTAGAATTAACAGATCCGCATCAAGCACCGAATCGGGAAGAAACTCCGGAATACAACCGGTATCTGTCATCAAGCTGATTTGTCGGCCACCGGAACTAAAACTGAAGCCCACCGGTTCTATGGCGTCATGGGAAACATCAAATGCTTCTATTTCAATATCACCAATCGAAAAAGCTTGTTTCGTAAAGGACTGGCGGCGTTCAAAGCTTACCCGGGTGGTCAACTTCGTCCAGGTTTTCTCATTTGCATAAATCGGCAGATCCTTTTTTTTCCCCGCAACCGGATCAATACAGCGAGCATGATCGCTATGTTCATGCGTAATCAGCAGTCCCTTCAATCGATCCACTGAAAAGCCTATATCTGTAAATCCCTGCCAGACACGGCGGGCGGGGATGCCCGCATCAATTAATATACCTGTCGTCTCCGTAAAGACCAGACCGCAATTACCACTGCTACCGCTTGAAAAAGAACAAAAATGTAAACCCATGTTATTCCTGTATCCCTTTATACGCTGGGATGACTTCCGTCCGGCCATCCGACCATCCGATCCGCCACGCCGGAAAGGCGGTATCCGTCACAGTATCTTCCTCTTCTACTATTTGCTGATCAAGCCAATATATGAGGTCCATTTTATTAATGACCGCTGACTGAATTGGCCCATCGATCTGCATTAAGTTCAACAGCGCTTCAGCAGGCGATAGGATCTGTAATTTTCTTCCATGCTCTATCGGCTTCAACCAAAAACTTTTTACAGCCTTAATCGCTCCATCTTCCACCGTGAAACAGATATAACTGTCAGCTATTTCAACCCCATTATAGATGTTTTTATAATAAACGTCGGCTTCTTTCTGACGCTTGATCAATTTGTCAAATTTTGCTGTCGAAGCTACCGGCCCGCAGGATTCAATAATACGATCTGTCAGCGCAACCACATTTGCCTCGTCACGCTGATTAAACGAAAGCGTTTCTTGCATTTTTGCATAGTTCTGGATTGCGGCCGTGCTCTTCCGCTCATATTCTACTTTCAGCTTGGGCATTTCACGATCATACTCCGGCAGCGCGATTGCAAGCTCGATACCATTTCGCTGCAACAGCTCAATGACATCCTTTTCCAAAATATCACTGCTCATTTGTTCCTTAGAGCGATTCAGCAAAAAAACAGTCAGCAGAAAAAGGTTCGCCAGCACCAATGCTATTATAATAATCGTTTTGGCCTTAGACCAGTCCATGGCTCACCTTCTTCATGGTGTTTCTCGCAAGTAATAACCCAGCGGATGACCGTCGTACAATTCAAAGAGAAATGTCATATTATTGATTCGAAACGCCCAAGCCGGAATCAGATATCTTTTTGTAGGTATTTTAGCATATCCATAGCCGACAAAGTCCACTTTTTCAGCGATTTCGTTAAACAGGGCTTCTCCTTTGGTCTCTTTCATAGAAACCCCCTGGTTTTTCAAAACACTTGCCACAGCAGCGCTGTTTTGCTCGATGGCAAGGACATTGATCGCCGTCTCTGCTTCACGCCACTGCGGAGACGAATCCGGTTCGCTTTCTAAAATTGAAACATCGATCAGGTCTCTGCGGTAATAAGTTATCTGGCCGTTCAAAAGCTCTACAACAACAGGGTTTTCGTTGCTGTAATACACGGTGTTATCATCAAGCATCAATTTGAAAAAAAAGCGAAAACCTGATAAGTCGTCCCTAGTTATAATTTGAACATCATCCAAGGTCAGACTGATCGAAGACTGTTCTGATGTTGGCCAACCTCCGTGTGTCTCTATAAATTGAATGGCTTTTTTTAAGGCTTTTTCAAAAGCTTCTGTGGTGCCGGAATCCCGACTGGGCGGTTCTTTATATTCAATCACCCCGACAGGTGATATCGTCAATAACTTTTGGCTATATCCGTACATATAAGTGATAGTACCCCGACTGTCTTCAACGCCTCTCACAAAATCAAGCGTCTTTCCAAAAAAACTCTGCGCTGCACTTTCTTCCATGGATCGCTTAAAATCACCACGATAAGCTAAAGGAGAAAGCGAAGAACTTAAATTTACCGGTATCAAGGTCTGGTGTTGATTGCCGATAAATATCCCGATTGGATAATAAGTCGGATTCTGGTAATTATCAATGCCATCTATCAATGCCTGCCAGCTGGCTGCGGCATTGGACTCTCCGATCAAACGATAATATCTTTGCGCCTTAACGTCTGCTATGAAAAGACTGTCTGGACTGCCTGTCGAATATCCAATTTCTGACAAGTTTGGCGTTGATTTTAAGGCGCTGCCTGCTTTTATATCATGAATCGAGCAAAAACTCTCCGCTGGTATGCTATAAGAATATTTAAAAATGATAGAACGAAAATCCATGATTTTCTCATATTGGTCTTGGGTTATCTCATTTATTTTTAAATCGGTGGTTTGATTAAAATCTGAAAAGGTTTTTTTCATCAACTCCCAGGCCTTTGGGGGCGCTTGATCTAAAACCGTCGCTTCGCCATTTCCGAAGTCCACCACCGTTTGATTAGGCCATAGCACCGCACTGGTTGGGATTTGTGATTCACTTGCTTTTCCAATTAATGACGGAAATTGAAAAGACGGCCGCACCGGGCCGATCCAAAAAGTATAGAGAAAAATCAGGGTGATAAGAAACAACAAGGCAATAACAACATTTTTAAACCGCTCGATCTTCTGCTGCTGCGGATTCATGATTCTATCGCCTTAAGAACGGAAGATGTTCTTTATAAAATTCTGAACCCATTTTAACAGGCCGCCATTGTCTTGAAAAATATCCGTGGCGGACGTTGATTTAGATAACATGACCGCCCGTACATTAGAAGTCGCAACGATATTGCCTTTCGCATCAAGCGTAGCAACACAGATGCGATACAGGCCTTCGCCTACATTTTCGATTTTTTTGTTAAAAAATTTTAAAGAACTCGTATTTTTATAAGTCAATGGCTTAATAATCGAAACACTGCGGATATCATCAGGATTTACTTTATCAACGTTTGTATTTAATGGATCAATCGATTTTAATTGATTGCCAGATTTTAACTTTTCTTCATATACAAACACCTTAATCGTTTTAGGGGCAGTCATTTTAATGGAAATCAAAAGACTGTTGCCGGTTACACTGGCGCCTGGACTGACAACGGTGACGCTTGGATCCGCTGCTGCAAAAACACCGACTGTAGTCGACATAATCAACAAAGTAGCGACAAACAATACCACTATCACTTTCCTCATTTCCGGCTCCCCTCCTTCCATAAACATTTATATCGCAGTAAATAGAGTATACGTTTTCTATATTACAAAACGGTTACGCTGGATTTAAGATCGCTTTACAATTAGAAGCCGGACATCCATAATGAATTAAAAGGAGACTGTAACCATGACTGACAGGAAAACCAAACCGATCTATCTCTTTACCGACGGTGCCTGCCGAGGGAATCAATCTTCCAGCAACCTCGGAGGCTGGGGCTGTATATTGGAATACGGAGAACATCGGCTTGAATTATTTGGAGGTGAGCCTAACACCACGAACAATCGAATGGAAATGACAGCTCTAATCAAAGGAGTTCAGGCGATCAAGAAGCCCCGGCAAACAGTAATGGTATTCGCTGATAGCTCATACCTGATAAATGGCCTCCGAGAACGATGGTTTGACCGATGGCAGTCAACGAACTGGCTTAACAGCCGCCGGGAGCCCGTCGAAAACAGAGATCTCTGGGAGCTGTTGATCGACCTGCTGCCCCTGCATAACTTCAGTTTTTTTAAGATCAAAGGCCATGTCAACCTTAACAGTAAGAAGACGGATCGATCGGCGTTATATAAAAAATTCACCGAAATTAATGGGGATTATTTCAAGGAAGAGGATTTTTTGTATTTTCTGTCTCAGAATGCGCGGGCAGACGAACTTGCCAATCAGGGAATCGATAGCTTATAAAATTTCGATTACCAAAGCCGCCATATCATCAACCGGAGATGTAACCGCAAAGGATTTGGCTTTCTGAACAATCAGTTCTGCCATTTTATCCCAATTGTTTTCGCTATTCTTCATAATCACCTTTAATAGATTCTGCATGCCGAAATATTTCCCGGTTTGCCCGTTTAAGGCTTCAGGGATTCCGTCGGTATAGAGTAACAAACGGTCTCCCTTTTCCATCTGCAATATCTTTATCTCATGATTGGGATGCCTTAGCAGGCTGCAGATAGGCATGCCGAAGAGCTTAATCTCTGTAATAACTGTTTCCCGATTATCTTGTTCAACTACCAGAGGAAGGCAGTTATGACCAGCGTTGACCAAAGATAGAGCACGCGTTTTCATATTATAGAGTCCGATCAAAACAGATATATATTGCTCTGTATCAATATGCAGTTCCTGATAGCTATGAATCAGTTCGTCGATCACAGACAACAGATCAGCTGCTCCAGCTTTCATTCCTCTGATAACCTGTCTTAAAAACATCGTCAACAAAGCAGACCGGACGCCATGACCGGAAACATCCGCAATATAAAACAGGCATCGTTCTTCGTCGACACGCAGAATGTCGAAAAGATCACCGCCTAGATCTTCACTGGGTAGATAGGCCGATTGCACGCGCAGTGCATTCCAGTATACTTTATCGGGCGGTAGCGCCGTAATTTGAATCTGTTTCGCGAAAGAAATATCTCCCTTCAGTTTATTGTAATGTTTTAAAAAATCCCTCTCGAGCAGTTTCTGATCAGTAATGTCATTCAGTAACTCAATTGTAAAATGACCGGCTTCTTCAACAAAAACATGCGAAGCAATAATGCGATAAAACTTGTCTCCACATTCAAATTCCTTTGTTTCTATTTCTTTCGTGCGAAGCGTCCGGATTCCTGCACAATCGATACAATGTCCCGGCAAGCCCAGCATTTCGAAGCACTTGCAGCCGATTCTGTTTCCAAATTCGGCCCGCATTCTTTTATTCATATAGGTTATTGTATCCTGCTCATCCATCACACGAACCATCGTGCTCATGTTTTCGATGATCTCATACATTAGTTTTTGATTTGATGCAATAGGCATTATAAGATCCTCTTTATGTTTCACGTGAAACAATTTACTCCGAATATAACAATTCGACTAATCTTTCGAGCTCTTCCCTGCTATAGTATTCGATTTCGATCTTATTTTTCTTGACTCCTAGGCTGATGCGTACTTTTGTTCCCAATCGCCGGCTGAGATCTTCTTCAAGATGTCTTATCTCCGCACGCAATCTGTTTGGTCGAGCCTTATTTTTAATTGTCGGATTTTCTTTATCTTTAATATATTTTTCAATTTCTCGCACCGACCATCCCTGTTCGACACATTTTTGAGCGATATCTACTTTTCTTGCCTCGTCTTTGATGCCCACAATAGCTCTTGCATGCCCTGCGCTCAATTCCTGTCTTATAACCATCTCTTTCACAGCTTCCGGAAGTTGCAACAGTCTGATTGCGTTTGAGATGTACGGACGGCTTTTACCAAGACTTTTGGCTGCCGTTTCCTGTGTCATTCCAAAGCAATTGAGCATGCGCTCTATCCCGGCAGCTTCTTCGATCGGATTCAGATCTTCTCGCTGCATATTTTCAATCAAAGCGATTAAGAGATTTTGCTCATCATCCAGTTCCTTTACCAAGCAAGGCACTTCCTTCAGGCCGGCCTCCCTGGCGGCCCTCCAGCGTCGTTCACCGGCAACTATCTCATAACCTTTTTCAATGGACCTGACCAGCAACGGCTGCAACACTCCGTGCGTGCGAACGGATTCGGCTAATTCTCCAATGCTCTCCGCCGTAAATTGCTGCCTTGGTTGATTCTCGTTTGGTTTAATGTTGTGTATGCTAATAAATTTAATTTCCTGGTTGACAAGTTCTTTTTCCGAAGCCCCGTTAATTTGAATATTGACCTCTTCAAACAAGGCCCCGAGCCCCCTGCCCAGCCCTTTATTCTTCTGGCTGCTCATCTCAATTTTCCTTCTTGTTCAAGAAATTCTTCTGCGAATTCCAGGTACGCTGCCGCTCCCTTTGATTTCGGATCGTATTCCGTTATAGGCAGACCATGGCTGGGGGCTTCCGCCAACCTTACATTGCGGGGAATGACAGTGGTATAAACCTTATCGCGGAAATATTTTTTTACTTCCTCAACCACTTGAATTGACAAATTGGTACGACCATCGAACATACTCAAAATAACACCCTGGATTTCCAATCCCGGATTCAGGTTTTTTTTCACTAACTCGATCGTGCTCATCAGCTGACTGACCCCTTCCAACGCATAAAACTCACATTGGATCGGAATCAGCACGCTGTCCACTGCCGTAAGGGAGTTGATCGTAAGCAGACCCAGCGATGGAGGGCAGTCAATCAATATGTAATCATAGCGCGATTTAATGCGGTCAATTGCTCTTTTCAGACGTTTTTCCCGGCCTTCGAGATGAACCAGTTCTATTTCTGCGCCGGCCAGCTGTACACTGGCGGGTATGATGTCCAAATTTTTTATGCCGGTGGGCAGTATAATATCCTCTGCCTTGATTTTATCATCCACCAGCATTTCGTAGGTCGTATACTTCAAGTTTCGCTTTAAAATGCCAACACCACTAGTCGTGTTGCCCTGTGGATCAATGTCAAGGATTAAGATCTTCTTTCCTTTAAGAGCAAGACAAGCCGCTAAATTGATATTAGTCGTCGTCTTGCCGACTCCGCCTTTCTGATTAAAAATTGCAATTACTTTGCCCAAATCGGTCACCTCCGGCTCGTAGATCATGCGCCACACCTTTCGAGGCACACTTTAATTATAGCTTAAAGCAGAGCCTTAGCCTATACTTATTTTTGACATTTAAGATTTTGAATATAAGACAAAGAATGTTTCACGTGAAACAAAGTCCGAAAACAGACGATTGTTATTTAATGATCGGTTTTTTTGAAGGGATTCCGGCTCTCCTTGGAAACTCCTTTGGTGTTGGCCGATTTTTTCGAAACCAATAAACCGGTAAGGATTCGATGTCGCCGGGCAGGAGCATCCTCTGAGTGTTTAAGGGAGTGCCGCCAAGCTTATGAATAGCGGCCTTGGCTTCTATTAACTCTTCTTCCGAATTATTCGCCTTAAAAGCGGCAAAGCTTCCGCCAAGCATAACTAATGGCAGCACCAGTTCAGCCAGTGTGGCCAGTCGCGCCACGGCCCGAGACACACCAAGATCGAAGCTTTCTCTTAGACCGGCCTGCCGGCCCAGATCCTCGGCTCGCCCATGCCGGCATTCGACATTGCCGATCTGCAGCTCGCCGGCAATCTGTTCGATGATGCGCAAACGTTTTGCCAACGAATCGACCAGGACAAACTTTTTATCCGGAAAACAAATGGCTAATGGAACGCCTGGAAACCCGGCTCCTGTTCCAACATCAATGATTTTTTCTGCTTCTTTGAACTCTTGTTTGTCGGCAATAATCAGTGATTCTACAAAGTGTTTGTTTTCAAATTCGTCCGGATTGGTTATTGCTGTCAGATTTACTTTTTTGTTCCATTCGATGATTGCGTTTCGATACCCGCTAAACTGCCGTTGCTTTTGTTCATCCGGTTCTATTCCTATGCGTTTTAGCATGTCTTTCAGCTTATCCATTTTTCTGTCGCCTTCTCTGCTCTAAATGAACCAACAGCACGTTTATATCCGCCGGGGATACGCCAGAAATCCGAGAGGCCTGTCCGATTGAGGCCGGTCGGATATGCTGAAGTTTCTGCTGGGCTTCGATTCTTAAACCGGATAAATTCGTATAATCGATCTCTTCGGGAATCTTCCGTTCTTCCAATTTCTTAAATCGCCGGATCTGCTGCTCTTGTTTTTCAATATATCCTTGATATTTAATATCGACCTCTACCGTTTTAATGACATGAACGGAAAGATCCGGCCGGTCAGGGTCGATGCTTGCAAGGTTCTCGTATGTGACCGCGGCACGCTTAAGTAACCCGGCCAAAGAGATTTTAGTATGGACGGGCGCTTCTTCCAGCGCTGCAAGAAAGGGATTGATTTGATCTGGTTTGAGCATAGTATTTTCCAGGCGGAGACGTTCTGTTTCGGTCTGTTCCCGCCTTTTCAGAAATTTATGACGGCGCTCTTCGCTGATCAACCCTATCTCCCAGGCTTTTTCTGTTAAGCGCAGGTCTGCGTTATCTTGTCTCAAGCTCAGACGATACTCCGCTCGAGAAGTCATGATGCGATATGGTTCATCTGTTCCTTTTGTCACCAAATCATCGATCAAAACACCTATGTAGGCTTCCGAGCGGTCTAGCACAAAAGGTTCTTTTCCTTCGATCGCCAACACAGCATTCGCGCCGGCCATCAATCCTTGAGCGGCTGCCTCCTCATAGCCGGAGCTGCCATTGATCTGGCCTGCACAAAACAGGCCGGCTATTTTCTGGTGTTCCAGATTCAATTTCAGGTCCAGAGGATCTATGCAATCGTACTCTATCGCATAAGCCGGGCGAACAATTTCTGCATTCTCTAAACCTGCGATGGTTTGATAGAACTGAACTTGAACATCTTCCGGCAGGCTTGTAGACATACCTTGGATATACTTTTCATCAGTGTTCAATCCTTCGGGCTCAATGAATATCTGATGCTTCTCCTTGTCGGCAAAACGATGGACTTTATCCTCTATTGATGGGCAATAGCGCGGTCCGACACCTTCGATCTGTCCTCCGAACAACGCCGATCGTTGCAGATTGTCACGAATTACCTGGTGCGTCGTTTCATTGGTATAGGTCAACCAACAGGATACTTGCTTTTTTTCAAGCTCTTCATTCATAAAAGAAAAAGGCACAATACGGGAATCCCCTGGCTGTTCGATCATTTTATCATAATTAAGCGACCGTCCTGCGATTCTTGCCGGTGTGCCTGTCTTGAATCGCCTCATCTTCAAGCCCCATTCCTGAAGACAATCTGTCAACTCAAGCGCCGGTGCTAATCCGTTCGGACCGCTGCTGAAATTATTTTCCCCTATAAAAATACGGCTTCGCAGAAAAGTGCCGGTTGCTAAAACGACCGCCTTGGCCCGGTAACTTGCTCCTGTCGTTAAAATAACACCCGTCACTCGAATTCCATAATTTGACATTTCAGAGGGCTCCCCGCTGCTTGGAAACACTTCTCCAATCAAGCCGCTGACTTCACCTTGTTTGAGATCCAGATTCTTTTGTCTTTCCAGGGCCTGTTTCATTGCCATTTGGTAGGTCGGTTTGTCCGCCTGCGTACGCAAGGACTGCACTGCCGGCCCTTTGGACGAATTGAGCATTTTGCTCTGAATAACACTGCTGTCGATCGCCAGTCCCATTTGACCGCCCAGAGCGTCGATCTCGCGTACGAGGTGTCCTTTTCCCGTCCCCCCGATTGAAGGATTGCAAGCCATTAGAGCGATCGCCTCCAATTGCATAGACAAAACCAGCGTCCGCTTCCCCATTCTGGCCGCCGCCAGGCCGGCCTCACAGCCTGCGTGTCCGGCGCCTACTACAATAATGTCATATTCACCCATTTCGTACTGCATGCTATTTCCCCAAACAAAATCTCGCAAAGACTTCATCGATGATGTCTTCATGAACCGTTTCACCGGTGATTTCTCCCAATTTAGACCAACATTCCCGAATATCGACCTCTATCATATCTGGCGTCTGTTTGTTTGCCAATTCTAAGCGAGCCTGCCTGGCAGCTTCAACCGCTTGTTCAATCAAGCTGATGTGCCTCTGATTGGAAACCATTGGATGAACCGATGTTCTTACAGCGCCACCATAGATGAAATCTCGAATAGCTGTTTCCAACAGATCAACCCCTCTGTTCTCTTTCAAAGAAACCGATAAAAATTCAACTGTAGGTAAGATTTGATTTATCTTTGACAGATCAATCTTTTGATCTAAATCTGTTTTATTGACCAAGCCAATGACGGCCTTAGCAGCTATTTCCCAGGCGATAGAAAGATCTGCCGGTTCTAAGCCTTGGCTGCCGTCAACCATAAACAGAATTAAATCTGCCCCGCGAAATGCAGCCTGGCTTTTTTCTATACCCAGCTTCTCAATTTTATCGCCGGTATCACGAATACCCGCGGTATCGATCAAGCAGATCGGCAATCCCCCAAGATCCAGGATTTCTTCGATAGTGTCTCGGGTGGTGCCGGGGATGTCGGTTACGATTGCCCTGTTTTCCCGCAGCAATGTATTCAACAAGGAAGATTTTCCTACATTAGGCCGGCCGGCAATAGCTACTTTCAAACCTTCTCGTAATATCCGACCAGTGTGAGCGGTGGCCAGCAGCTGTTCAAGTTGGTCGATTACCTCGGCCAACACGCAATCGATCTCTGTCGGACTGATGAATTCAATATCTTCATCCGAAAAATCTAAGCTGGCTGCTAAATGAACTAAAACATGCATCAGCTGTTCACGAACTGTTTGAACCTTCTGGAATAACCTCCCTGCCATCTGATCATAGGCCATCGAAAAACTTTCGTCGGTCTTAGCTTTTATGAGATCTATCACAGCTTCAGCCTGAGATAAATCAATCCGGCCGTTCATAAAAGCTCGGCGTGTGAATTCGCCCGCCTCTGCCGGGCGAGCTCCAGCCCGGCAAACCAATTCCAGTATTTTTCGCTGCGGTATTAAACCACCATGACAATATATTTCTGCTGTATCTTCACGCGTATATGTTGCCGGAGCCGGCATGAACACTGCCAGAACCTCGTCAACCGCTTGGTCGATGGCCGGATCAATAATTGTTCCATAACGCAGCTGCCGAGCACAGTCGGTTGGAACAGGCCCCTCAGATGCTGGTCGAAAAAGCTGGTCCAATAGAAAACCTGCTTGCTCACCGCTGATTCTTATAATCCCTATACCGGCTTCGCCATAGGCTGTTGAAATGGCTGCTATCGTTTCATCTGTCACCGCTTTTTCACCACCCTTAAGAAAAAACCTGCGTTACCGCAGGTTGATTCATCGTTATTTCCGCTCTATTACAACTCTCCGGTTTGGCTCTTCTCCTTCGCTGGCGGTCGTCACCATGCTGTTTTTTTGCAACGCTGCATGTATGACTTTCCGTTCATAAGGGTTCATCGGCTCTAACCGTACACTGCGACCGGATCTGATAACTTTATCGGCTAAGCGATTCGCCAGTTGTTCAAGCGTCTTCTCACGTTTTTGGCGATAATTCTCGGCATCGACAATAACTCTCTGGTAGTTGGCGGTACCTTTATTCACAACCAAGCTTGTCAGATACTGGATTGAATCCAGCGTTTGTCCTCTTTTTCCAATAACCGTTCCGGAGTCGCGGCCCGTTATGTCGAAATACAAACACTCTTCATTCTTCATTGCTTTGATTGTTAGGTTCAGCCCCATTCTTGAAGTTAAATCGTGCAGAAAATCCAATGCCGGATCGCTTTCTACCGGCACCATATTATCAGGCCGAATCCGAATGCCGACACCGTTAACTGATGTTTCTGTATTATTTTTACCGCTGCTTGGTTTCTGTCTTTCCCTATTCCTATATGCTTGAGGCTGTGATTTGTTGTCGCCTCTTTGTTGTTCCCGCTTCTCTGTCTTTGTCCGTTGGTCTGACAGGTCCTTTTGCGGCGGTTTGTCTTCTGCAAATTTCAGAGGCTGATCAATTTCCTTTTTTTCAACCCGTACTTTGGCCAGTTTTGAACCAAAGCCCAAAAATCCCTTTGACGGCTCTTCTAGAACGATAACTTTAACCTGTTCGCGGTCAAGCTTCAGATCGGCCAATGCCAAATTGACCGCTTCATCTATATCTCGGCCCCATTTTTCCGAAAAATCCATCTGTTCTATTCCTCCTCATGCGCTAGGCTTTTGCTGCCGTCGCACGCGCTTCTTGTTTTTTTCTCCATTTGCTCATAAGCAACGACTGCGCTATCATAAACAACGTTCCAACAAACCAGTACACTGCCAATCCGGAAGGAAACGCCCGTGCCATCCAGACCAGCATAATGGGAAAGAAATACTTCATCATTTTCATCATTCCGGCAGTCCCGGCCACATCCGCGCCCTGTCCTCCCATTCCTGGGGTAAAGGAAAAGGCGAAAAATTGAGCGACACCGGTGGCAATCGGTAAAATCCAGGAATCTGGCTGAGACAAATCCGGAATCCACAAGAATGGTTCGTGAACCGCCATGATCATTTGTGGTGTCTCAATAAACGCCGTTGGATTGCGCAACAATACGAAAAGTGCAAGAATAATCGGCATTTGAATCAGCAAGGGCAAGCAGCCTCGGGCCGGATTGTATTTTTCTTCTTTATACAGCTCCATCAGCTTGACATTCATTTGTTGTTTGTCGTTGGCATATTTTCTCTGGATCGCCTGCATTTTGGGCTGGATATCCTTCATGCGCATGGAGCCTTTTATTTGCGAAGCATACACAGGGAACAAACACCCTCTGACTATCAAGGTAAAAACGATCAAGGTTATCCCATAGCTCGGGATCAGATTATAAATCAGCTCCAGCAGCAAACCCATTGGCTTGGCTATTACCGACATGATACTTTCATAAGTCGTCATTCATGTCCTCCGATTTATTTCAAAGGGTCATATCCTCCTGGATGGAAGGGATGGCACTTTAAAATTCGTTTAATTCCTAACAAACTTCCTCTTGCCACGCCATATTTCTCAACTGCCTGAATAAAATAAGCGGAACAAGTGGGATAAAACCGGCATGATGGCGGGAACAAAGGCGAAATCCATTTTTGATATCCTCTAACCATTCCGGTAATGAGCGTTTTCATTTTTCAACCATTACTTTTCTTAATCAATCCGGCTTTTTTTAAGGCGGCTTCCATAGCTTTTTTCACATCCGCACATTTCAATTGCACAATATTACGGCGGGCGATCCAAACAAAATCATAGCCTTCGACTATATTTTCTTCTACTGACCGATAGCTTTCTTTAAGCAATCGTCTAGCTCGATTGCGCTGGACGGCGCCGCCTACTTTCTTGCTGGCTAAAAACGCTCGGCGTTTGATTGGCAGATGATTCTTAATGTAAATCAGCACCAAACAACGCTCTGGTATCGATTTTCCGCGGCCGTAAAGGACAGCAAATTCCTTTTTGTACCGCAGTACATTCTCTTTCAGCATTGGCGAGTCTTTCGCCCTCGAAATAAAAAGACCAGGGTCTGGTCTTTATGCCGAAAGCACCTTTCTGCCTTTAAGCCTTCTTCTCTTCAACACATTGCGACCATTTTTAGTGCTCATTCTTTTTCTAAAACCATGCTCTTTGCTTCTCTGCCTGTTTTTAGGCTGAAATGTTCGTTTCAATGTGATTCACCTCCTCTTTTTTTCTATTTATCTCATTGTCTCATGAAATCGCCACAGTCATATAATTATACGGGTCTGTATAAAGGGTGTCAAATTGTTTTTATACGACCGTCTTTCACCTGATACAGTCGATATTCGTGAAATTTAGCTATTAGCAACGGATTCAAGTCCGCCGTCGTTAAAAACAACTGAACTCCTTCTAACTTGGCCAATAAGTCATGTTGCCTTTTTTCATCCAATTCCGAAAGGACATCATCCAGCAATAAAATTGGCTCTTCTTCTTTTTCCTTGCGTATTAATTCAATCTCTGCCAGCTTCATGGCAAGCGCTGCTGTTCGCTGCTGCCCTTGTGATGCATAACGCCGGGCATCGGTTTCATTGATCTCGATTCGTATATCGTCACGATGCGGACCACTTCCAGTATTGCCTCTTTGAATGTCCTGTTCCTGCTCTGCTTGCATCCTGTTAAACAAGAGATTTTGTAATTCTTCGACCGTTTCGGGAAGATCTTTTTTATCGAAACAGGTCTCATAATTTAAGCTTAGTTTTTCCTTGCCGTCGCTGATTGCATGATGAATGTTTCCGCTCAATTTGTTCAACTGTTTTAAAAATCGTATTCTTTCTAAAATAATGTGGCTGCCTGTTTCTGCCAGTGCCTGATTCCAAACTGTCAGAACATCATGGTTGACCGGTTCCTTTTTTAACAAAATGTTGCGCTGCGCCAGCAGTTTTTTGTAACGCCCTAAATTCCTATAGTAGGCTGGTTTCAGCTGGCAGAGTTCTCTGTCGAGAAAGCGCCTTCTTTTTTCCGGTTCGTCTTTGATGATTTTCAAATCTTCCGGCGAAAAAATAACGGTATACACATGGTCCAGCAAATCGCTGGTTTTTTCCGCCGGAATACCGTTAAGACGTATTTTTTTTTCGCCCGGTTTGTAAACAAGCTCTATCTTTTGATCCTTGCCCTCTTTTTCGTATATGGCTATGGCTTTAACGCTGCAAAAATGACTACCAAAACGTATCATTTCCGCATCCCGGTTGCTGCGAAATGATTTGCCAAGACTTAAAATATAAATGCTCTCCAGAAGATTTGTTTTACCTTGAGCGTTTTCTCCGCTTATGATATTGATGGTTTTTTCGAAACTGATTTTTTCAGAATTGTAATTTCTGAAATTCAACAATTCGATTTCTTTGATAAACATCGAAAAATCAACCGGCTATCATTCGAACCGGCAATATCAGATAAAGAAAACCGTCTCCTTCAAGAGGTCTTATGAGGCAGGGGCTGACGCTGGTATTAAATTCCATGCGGATTTCTTCGTCGGTAATCGCGCGCAAAACATCATGTAAAAATTTTGCGTTCAATCCTATTTCCAAATCCTGTCCGCTTTTTTCTATAAAGACTTCTTCTCTGACTTTACCCTCGTCTGAGCGCGAATGAATCACCAAACGGTCGTCGCTTATGTTCATTTTTATCAAATTGCTTTTGCCTTCTCTGGCCATTAAAGAAGCCCTTTCGATGCTGTCTGCCAGTTCTCCGCGGTCTACTTTTACCTGACAGCTGTTTTCTTTGGGAAGGATTTCACGATAGCGAATATACTCACCCTCCAGCAAGCGCGCTACAATGCGAATGTCCTTTAAGAAAAAAACCGCTTTTTTATGGTCGAGAACGAGCTCAACCGTTTCGTTTTCTTCTTCTTCTCCCAGTATTTTGTTAATCTCGTTGAGAATTCTGGCTGCGGCTATAATTCTGGCTGTTTTTTGATTTTTCAACGGTTCTTTTGTCACTGCCATTCTAAAGCCGTCTAACGCTATTAAATTTAGTGAATTCTCCTCAAGCTCCATTAATACGCCTATAATTATTCCTTTTGCTTCTTCAATGCTGGCAGCGAAGGAAGTTTTCCTGATCATCTCTCTTAAAATGTTTTTTTCAATGCTCAGTTTTTCGCTATCGTCAACTGCGCCGATTTTTGGAAACTCATCTTCTTTCTGACCCATTATATTGAACTCTGAGCCGGTGCAGCGAATTGTTACCATATGATTTTCACCAGTCTCTATTTCGATTTCTTCGTTGGGCAGTTTACGAATGATGTCTCCGAACAAGCGAGCAGACAGAACGATTACACCCGGTTCGCTGACAGTCACCGGTATAATTCTTTCAATGCTCAGATCAAGGTCTGACGCTGTCAGTTTCAATTGTGTGCCATCGGCTTCTAAAAGAATGCCTTTAAGTAATGGCAGGGTTGTGCGAGCCGTTACAGCTTTTGAAACAGTATTGATAGCTTTACTGAGCAGTTGTTGGTTACAGGATAGTTTCACGGGAAGTCCCTTCTTTCTCTTATTTCTTTTTGCAGTAGCAGTAGTAATAGGGGCTGTGGATTTGTTAATAAGTTTGTGGAAAAGTGATTATTTCAACTTATTTCTTTCAAAAAAAGATGTGGAAAAGTCATTTTATCCTTCCTTGATCTTGTTCCTAATTTCATCGAGGACCGGCTTTAAGGTGTCGCTAATCTTTAGTTCTCCGGAAATTTTGTCGCAGGCGTGCAAAACGGTGGTGTGGTCACGATTGCCAAACAGTTCGCCAATTTTAGGCAGGGATAAATCGGTCATTTCACGGCATAAAAACATGGCGATTTGACGCGGATACGCCAAGTTGCGTGATCTTTTCTTTGAATCCATTTCGCTTTCTTTAATGTTGAAGTGAAGGCAAACGTGTTTTTTTATGAGCGGAGCTGTTACAACGATAGGATCGTTTGTAAAAACGTCTTTTAATACTTCTTTAGCCAGATCGCGAGTAATTTCCTGACGGGTCAGGGTAGCGTAAGCCACAACACGAATAAAAGCGCCCTCCAGTTCACGGATGTTGTAAAGAATGCGTTCAGCGATCAATTTGATGACTTGCATAAATTCTTCGTTGATCGGTATGTTTTCGAGTTCTGCTTTTTTGCTGAGGATTGCCACCCGGGTTTCAAAATCAGGTGGCTGGATGTCTGCTGTCAGGCCCCATTCAAAGCGGGAACGCAAACGCTCCTCCAGAGTGGCGATGTCTTTGGGCGGGCGGTCGCTGGATAAAATAATTTGTTTATGTGCGTCATATAAGGTGTTGAACGTGTGGAAAATCTCTTCCTGAACACTTTCTTTCTTTTCGATGAACTGAATATCGTCTATCATCAGCACATCGATATTACGGTATTTTTTGCGGAAATCACCGGTTTTGTTTTCTCGAATAGAGCGGATCAGTTCATTGGTGAACATTTCTGAGGAAACATACAGCACTTTAATATGCGGGTTATGAGAATCAATAAAATGTCCAATGGCGTGCATCAGATGTGTTTTTCCCAAACCGGCGCCGCCGTACAAAAATAGCGGGTTGTAGGCGTTAAAAGGATTTTCTGCCACTGCCATAGATGCAGCATGGGCAAAATAGTTGTTTTTTCCCACCACAAAAGTGCTGAATGCATATTTTGGATTCAGATATTTTTCGTCTGTAAAAACAGGATCTTCTTCCGGTTCAGTTGTTTCGATTTCTTCCATGTCTTTGAAGACAACCGATAAAGAAGCGCCAAAGGCTCTTTGAACGGCTGATTCGATCATCGACTGATAGCGAGACTCCAAAATACTTTTTCCCATTCCTGCAGTTGTGACCAAATAAAGCAGGCCCTTGTCCGAATCCAAACGATGAGGGATTATGGATGCAATCCAAGTCTCATAGCTGACAGTTGTCAGATCATTTTTTAATGATTCTTTTGCTTGTTCCCAAGTTTCTTCCAAGCGAGTCATGGAGATATCCTTTTCAATAAAAGTTAGATCTTGTTGCTGATTTGATGTCTCTTCATAATACAAAAAAATCACGCTACAAACAATACCCCAAAAAGGAATAAGGGAATAAGGGCTTAGAGAAAAACCATGCACAAGCTGTGTAAAAGCATTATCCATAACGAAAACATCTGCCTTTAGCGGGCCAGATGAAAAGTTGGTATAAAGCGACACCTTTCTCCACAGCTGAAGAAGAATAATTGTTCGGCTTTTATTCAGAATAAACATTTTGCAATTGTCGCAAAGCGACGCTTGCCAGGCCAGGCAATTTGCTTGAAAAAATAACAGATTCAGTCTATAATTATAATGTTAATGCCGCGGCTGTTCGCTTTCTGAACCGCCGCTAAACAACAAAATTCGGAGGATAGCGAATGGCAGCCCCAGACGTCAAACAGCAACAGTATACAGCAGAACAGATTCAAGTTTTGGAAGGATTAGATCCGGTTCGAAAAAGACCCGGTATGTACATCGGCACAACCGGTCCTAAAGGGTTGCACCATTTGGTGTACGAAGTGGTGGACAATAGCATCGACGAAGCATTGGCAGGGTTTTGCAGCTATGTCAATGTAACTATCAAGGCCGATAATTCGATCATGATAGAAGATGATGGACGTGGCATGCCGGTTGACCTGCATCCTAAATTGAACATACCTGCGGTGGAAGTTATACATACTGTTTTGCACGCCGGCGGTAAATTTGGCGGCGGCGGATATAAGGTATCCGGTGGACTGCATGGCGTTGGCGCGTCTGTTGTCAATGCGTTGTCTGAGTGGATGGAAGTTGAGATCCGACGCGACGGAAAGATTTTCCGTCAAACATACAGTCGTGGCAAAACTACCAGTCCCCTTGAAATAATTGGTGAAAGCCCGCGCAAAACCGGGTCAAAAACTACTTTTAAGCCGGATGCCGAAATCTTTGACGAGTTGGATTTTAGCTATGATACGCTGGAATATAGATTGCGTGAGATGGCTTTTCTCAACAAAGGCATTCGAATCACGCTCAAAGACGAAAGGCCGGATCAAAAGAGGCAGGAAGTTTTTTATTATGAAGGCGGCATTCGAGAATTCGTTAAACATTTGAATAAAAATAAAGAAATAGTGCATCCCGACATCATCTACATCGATCAAATCAAAAAAGATTATGAAGTAGAAGTTGCTATGCAATATACGGATCGCTACAACGAGCTGATTTTAAGTTACGCTAACAACATAAACACATCTGAAGGGGGCACTCATCTGATAGGCCTGAAATCAGCCCTCACTCGCGTCTTCAACGATTATGCACGGAAAAACAAATTTATTAAAGACAATGAAGAAGGTTTTGCGGGCGAAGATGTTCGCGAAGGCCTCACCGCTATTGTTTCGGTGAAACTGACGCACCCGCAGTTCGAAGGTCAAACCAAGGCGAAGCTTGGCAACAGCGACATGCGGGGCTTTGTTGAGACGGCTGTCAATGAAAACCTGACGGCGTTTTTGGAAGAGAATCCGCAGCAGGCCAGAGCGATCGTCGAGCGTTGTCTGCGCGCCGCACGGGCAAGAGAAGCCGCTCGCAAAGCCAAGGAGATGATCCGGCGCAAAGGCGTGCTGGACAGCACGGCGCTGCCCGGCAAGCTGGCTGATTGCGCGGAAAAAGACCCGGCGCTATCGGAAATTTTTCTAGTTGAAGGTGATTCCGCCGGCGGCTCGGCCAAGATGGGCCGCGACCGCAGGCGTCAAGCTATTTTGCCGTTGCGCGGAAAGATTTTGAATGTTGAAAAGGCTCGATTAGATAAGATCCTCAACTCAGAAGAGATCAAGAATATGATCACCGCTTTTGGCTGCAATATCGGCAAAGATTTTGACGAAGAAAAGCTGCGCTATCACAAAATCATCATTATGACCGACGCCGATGTCGACGGAGCTCATATCCGTACGCTGTTGCTGACGTTCTTCTACCGCTATATGACACCTCTGGTGGAAGGCGGCTATATCTACATCGCTCAACCGCCGCTTTACCGGACAGTCAAAGGAAAAGAAGTTTATTATACCTATACCGAACGGGAACAGGAAAAACTTTTGAACGAAATCGGCCGTCAGGGCATAAAACCGCCGCAGCGCTACAAGGGCCTCGGCGAAATGGATGCGGAACAATTATGGGAAACGACCATGGATTATAAAAAGCGCACCCTCATACAAGTAACGGTTGACGACATGGCTGCCGCCGATGAAATTTTCTCCATTTTGATGGGCGATAAAGTACCGCCGCGTAGAAAGTTCATCGAAGACAATGCTAAATACGTCAAAAACCTCGACATTTAATATATTTACAAAGAGAAGGAACAGGGCCCAGCATGGATAACTTCATTGAAGATAAAAAATTGATCCAAACCGAGATCCACGACGAGATGAAAAATTCGTACATCGATTACGCCATGAGCGTCATTGTCGGTCGGGCGCTACCAGATGTTCGGGACGGCCTGAAACCGGTTCATCGTAGAATTCTTTACGGAATGTCGGGATTGAATTTAACGCCGGACAAAGCACATAAAAAATCTGCTCGTATCGTTGGAGAAGTGCTTGGTAAATATCATCCCCACGGCGAAAGCTCGGTTTACGATGCGCTTGTTAGGATGGCTCAGGATTTTTCGATTCGCTATATGTTGGTCGATGGACATGGCAACTTCGGCTCCGTAGACGGCGATGGCGCCGCTGCGATGCGGTATACAGAAGCTCGCATGACACCGTTTGCGATGGAGATGCTCCGCGATATCGACAAAGAAACGGTCGACTTCACCGATAATTTCGATGGCGAAGAAAAAGAGCCAGCGGTCTTACCGGCGCGTTTCCCTAATTTGTTGGTTAATGGCAGCAATGGTATTGCAGTCGGCATGGCCACTTCGATCCCGCCGCACAATCTGGGCGAGATCATCGATGCAACGGTTTTGATGATCGACCAACCTGAAGCGGACATTAACGATCTGCTTAAGATAGTGAAAGGCCCGGATTTTCCAACCGGTGCCACCATAATGGGAAAAAACGGCGCTCGCCAGGCATATCGTACCGGGCAGGGCAGGGTGATTGTGCGCTCGCGCACCGAAATAGAAGAAACAAACAAGGGCAAACAACAGATTGTCATCAGCGAGATTCCTTATCAAGTCAACAAAGCCCGGATGATCGAAAAAATTGCCAATCTGGTCAAAGATAAAAAAGTGGATGGAATTTCCGACATCCGTGATGAGTCAAACCGGAACGGCATTCGCATAGTAATTGAGCTGAAAAAAGACGCCAATCCGCAAATCACCTTGAATCGGCTGTTCAAACATTCTCAGCTGCAGGAGACCTTCAGCATGATCATGATCGCTCTGGTTGATGGTCAGCCGAAGCTACTCAATTTAAAGCAGATGATAGAATACTATCTGCTGCACCAAAAGGATGTCATCACCCGTCGCACCAAGTACGACCTGCGCAAGGCAGAAGCCAGAGCCCACATTCTGGAAGGATTGAGGATAGCGCTTGATCATATCGACGAAGTCATTCGCGTCATTCGAGAGAGTTACAACGACGCCAAAGAGCGTTTGATGCAAAACTTTGGCTTGTCGGAGCTCCAGGCGCAGGCCATCCTTGACATGCGCCTGGCGCGGTTACAGGGCCTGGAGAGAGAAAAAATCGAAACTGAGTATGCCGAACTCGTAAAGATGATCAATTGGTATAAGAAAGTGTTGTCCGACGAAGCCTTGTTAATGAACATTATCAAGGAAGAACTGCTTGAAACACGTAAAAAATATGCCGATAAGAGACGCACCAAAATGATGGCTGACCTTGAAGAAATCGAAGAAGAAGATCTTATAGAAGAAGAAAACGTCGCTGTCACGCTGACACATCTGGGCTATATCAAGAGAATTTCGGCGGATACTTATAAAACGCAGCGCCGGGGTGGACGAGGCATCACGGGTCTGACCACGCGGGAAAACGACTTTGTCCGAAATCTCTGCATCACTTCGACGCATGACTATCTGATGTTCTTAACCAACACAGGAAAAGCCCACCGGATCAAAGCCTATGAAATACCGGAGGCACAGCGCACTGCCCGAGGAACGCCGGCGATCAATTTCCTCCATTTGATGCAGCGGGAGCGGATTACAGCTATGATACCGATTCAGGATTTTACCGAAGATAAATACCTGATTACGGTAACCAAGTTTGGCAGCATCAAAAAAACCGACTTGTCACAGTTTGACACCAATCGCAAAACCGGTCTGATAGCCATAAAACTGAAGGATGGAGACGAGCTGATCGGAGTCCAGGAGACCACCGGCGACAGTAAAATCATCATCGTAACCAAACAAGGCAAATGCATCTGCTTCCATGAAAATGACGTCCGGCCAATGGGCAGGATGGCAGGTGGCGTTCGGGCGATCCAGCTTGGCAAGGGAGATGAAGTAGTTGCGATGGAACTGGCTGACCAGGGCGGCGATCTATTAGTGGTTACCCAATCCGGTTACGGGAAACGGACGAATATGAAAGAATACAAGGTACAGGCTCGTGGAGGAAAAGGTCTTCTCACCTACGATAAGGGCAAATTTACCAAAACCGGCGAACTGATCGGCGCGCTGGCCGTTACCGAGCAGGACGAAATTCTTCTTATCAACTCAGACGGCATCATCATTCGAATTAAAATGGATGAGGTTTCCAGGCTTAGCCGGGCAACCCAAGGCGTAAAAATCATGCGGGTGGCTGACGATGCTAATCTGATTGCAATGGCCAAAGTAATCAGAGAAGATGAATTTGACGATGAAGAATCAGAGGAAGCGGCACAGCTCGACATGGAAATCAAACCAAAAGGATAGGTGTTGTTTTACCAGCGTTACCATAGGGTATAGTCAAACGGAGGGCACAGTATGAAACTAGAGGTCGAAAAAAGTTTTGATCAAACAAATCGCAGATGGACGATTATACCAAATGGGGAAATCGATGTCGCAACAGTGGCCGTGTTTCGAGGCCTGCTCGACGAAGCTTTTCAAGAGCATAAAGGAGATTTTATAATCGACTTGAAAGACCTTTGCTATATGGATAGTACAGGTTTGGGCGTTATTATCGGAGCTTATGGACGGATTAAAGAGAAAGGATTTTCTCTATCGGTTCAGAACCCCAGGGATAACATTATGAAACTGTTGCGAATTACGAATCTGGATAAAATTTTGTGCCCTGAACACCAAGCATAAAAAAATGCAAAAGGAGAAAACAGAGCTATGCCCGACACACTAAGGTTCTCTGTTCCCGGGAAACCAGAATATGTGGGAACGATTCGCATGGCGGTTTCGTGTTTAGCGAACACGGTCGGTTTTGATATCGATGCGATCGAAGACATCAAAGTGGCTGTATCCGAAGCGTGTACGAATGTCGTCTGCCATAGCGGAGGCCTAACTCAACTATTTGAAGTTTACTGCGAGGTCGGAGAAGATCGCTTGACCGTATCGGTCATCGATAAAGGCAGCGGGTACGATGTCAGTCAGTACAAACAACCCTGCCTTAACACACCGAAAGAGGGAGGCCTGGGTCTTTTTATCATTAAAGCACTGATGGACGAAGTGGATATTGTTTCGGAAGTCGGCAGCGGGACACGCATCAGAATGATCAAATACACACGCTAAACGAAAGGTCTGTCGATGAGTTCTCAGGCGGGAATCAACAACAAAGAGCTATTTGAGAAATACTACCAGACCAGAGACATAGATTTACGCAACGATTTGGTTGAGCGCTATCTCTACATGGTAGATATCTTGATAAAGAAGTATATGAACAAAGGTGTCGATTATGACGATCTATATCAGATCGGGTCGATGGCCTTAATTTTTGCCGTCGAACGCTTCGACCCCGGCAAAGGTTATGAATTCACCAGCTTCGCTACGCCCACTATCATCGGTGAGATTAAGCGCTATTTTCGAGACAAGGGCTGGGCGATCAAGGTTCCCCGCAAATGGAAGGAGATTTCTTCTAAACTTCCCGAAGCCAAAAACTATCTCGGACAGAAACTGGGTCGGACGCCAAAGATCAGCGATTTGGCCGAGTATCTGGGGTATACCGAGGAAGAAATCCTGGAGGCGATGGAAAGCGGCCAGGCCTATGGCACATATTCTCTGCAGCAGACCTTTGAAGAAGGAGGCAATGAAGGCGAAGCCTCTATGTTTGAGCATTTTGCTGCAAAGGAAGAGACCGGCTATAGCAGTTTTGAAAATGCTGAGTTGGTTCGGACCGTTTTGGAAAAACTGTCAAATGAAGAAAAAAAAGTTTTTAAAATGCGCTTTTTCGACGCCTGCACGCAACAGGAGATTGCTGATGCAATGGGCGTTTCACAGATGACGATTTCGCGACTGGAAAAGAAATTAAAAGACAAATTTAAGGAAGAATACTATCGATGAGAAAAAGAATTTTTTCGGGAGTCCAGCCAACCGGAAACATCCATATTGGGAACTATCTGGGCGCATTGAAGCAGTTTGTTGAACTGCAGGAAGACAATGAATGTCTCTATTGCATAGTTGATCTTCATTCAATCACTGTGCCACAAGCGTCCCAAGAATTGAAAAAACATATTCTGGATGTAGCGGCGTTGTATTTAGCGGTGGGCCTGGATCCGAAAAAATCTCTGATTTTTGTCCAGTCGGATGTGCCTGCACACAGCGAATTAGCCTGGATCCTGATGTGCAACTCTTACACCGGGGAGCTGTCGCGCATGACGCAGTTCAAACAGAAAAATCGGGGCCAGGCGTCTGCCCCGGCCGGTTTGTTCACCTATCCGGTCTTAATGGCAGCCGATATCCTGCTATATGATTCACAGGTCGTGCCCGTGGGGAACGACCAAAAACAACACATTGAGCTGACCCGAGATATCGCCCTGAGAGTAAATAATACCTACGGTGAAACTTTTGTGGTTCCGGAAGGCCGCTATCTGAAAGCCGGTGCCCGCATCATGGCACTGGATGACCCAACATCAAAAATGAGTAAGAGCGCCGAGAACATCCACAGCCGAATCTCACTGCTTGACGATCCGGCCAAAATAAAGAAATCGATCATGCGGGCAACGACTGATTCAGAAGGGTCTGTGCGCTATGATTTAGCCGAAAAACCCGGCTTGTCCAATTTGCTTAATATCTACAGCGCGTTTTCCGGTCAATCGGTGGATAGTTTGGTTGAGCAATATGCCGGTGGAGGCTATGGTGTTTTGAAAAAAGATCTGGTCGATGTAATCGTCAGCAACCTTGAACCTATTCAGCAACATTTTAATGATATTCGCCACTCATCTGAGTTGATCAGCGCGCTTTCTGAGGGTGCGGCAAAAGCTAAAGAAATTGCTCAAAAAACCATGGTTCGGGTTCATGATCGTTTTGGGTTGGGCATAAGAAGGGCGGGGAAATAGTATGGTCGATTTAGATTTTTTAAAACAAAAAGCTAACGCGATACGCTTAAATAGTATAAAAGCGGTCTATCTCGCAGGATCGGGGCATCCCGGCGGCGCTTTATCTGCGATAGACATCCTGACCGTTCTTTATTTCTATAAAATGAACATCGATCCAAAACGACCAGATTTACCGGAGCGCGATCGTTTTGTATTATCCAAGGGACATGCTACGCCCGGGCTTTACGCTACATTAGCGGAACGTGGATATTTTCCAAAGGAAGAACTCAAAACCTTTCGTAAACTTGGCAGCTCTTTGCAAGGTCACCCCGATATGCAGAGACTGCCAGGTGTTGAAATGTCCACCGGATCGCTCGGACAAGGCTTTTCAGCATCAGTCGGCATGGCTCTGGCTGCCCGCTTGGATAAGCGGCCGACCCATATATATACAATGATCGGCGATGGTGAGATGCAGGAAGGCCTGGTCTGGGAAGCTGCTATGGCGGCGGCACATTATAATCTGGGGAACCTGACAGTGATTGTTGATTGGAATGGTTTGCAGATCGACGGCACAAACGATGAGGTAATGCGTATAATTCCGGTGGAGGAGAAGTTCAAAAGCTTCGGTTGGCAGACAGAGCTGATCGATGGTCACGATATGGCAGCAATCGTCGCAGCGCTTGACCGGGCAGCCGCTGCAGAGAATACACCCTGCGCCATCATTGCCAAGACAGTGAAGGGCAAAGGTGTATCCTATATGGAAAACAACTATGCATGGCACGGCAAGGCGCCCGATGAGACGCTTGCCCGCCAAGCGGTGACAGATTTGGGAGGAAGATGGGATGAGTGACAAGATTGCTACTCGTCAGGCTTACGGTGAAACATTGGCAAAACTGGGCGCCACGCATCCGGAGATTGTCGTTCTTGATGGAGATCTCTCCGGATCGACCATGACCAAATTATTTGCCAAAGCCTACCCGGAACGGTTTTTCAATATGGGTATTGCCGAGCAAAATCTTTACGGAACTGCAGCCGGCCTGGCCTTGTCAGGAAAAACAGTCTTTGCCAGCACCTTTGCAATGTTTGCCAGCGGGCGGGCATATGAGATTGTGCGCAACAGCATTGCTTATACCGGCGCCAATGTTAAGATCTGTGCCACTCATGCAGGCTTGACCGTAGGTGAAGATGGCGGCAGTCATCAGTGCATTGAAGATATCGCCCTCATGCGTGTAATCCCGGGCATGACGGTGGTATCACCGGCAGATGCCGTATCCGCGCGCGTTTTGACAGAAAAAATCGCTGAGCTAAAGGGCCCGGTGTATTTTCGCCTCGGTCGGTCGGCGGTGCCGGTGCTCTATCCGGATGATGCGACTTTTGAGATCGGTAAAGCCGTTGAGCTCAGGCCCGGTAATGACGGCGCCATAATTGCAACCGGCGTGATGGTGGCAGAGGCGGTGGCGGCAGCAGACAGATTGAAAGAAGAAGGACTGCAGCTGCGCGTCCTCGATATGCATACCATTAAACCGCTGGACGAAAAAGCCATCCTGAAAGCAGCTTCAGAAACAGGCGGCATCGTTACCGTGGAAGAGCACAGCGTGATAGGTGGTTTAGGCGGAGCGGTGGCAGAGTTGGTCGTGCGAAAACAACCGGTACCGATGGCAATGATAGGGGTCAACGATGTTTTCGGTCAATCCGGGAAGCCGTCTGAACTGTTGGTCGCGCACGGCTTGACGGCCGATCATATTATGGAAGCGGCGCGGCGGCTGAAGCAGAAATGATTCGTCTAGGTTTCGATCTGGGCGGATCACATGTGGCGGCCGGTCTGATCGAATTGCCGGATCAGGTCCGGGCGGTCCGCTCAGTTAAACTGCCAGGTCAAATAACATTTACCGAATTAGTCGCCCGGATGGGCCGGATGGGCCGTGAACTGCTTGGAGAGAGAGGCTGTTCTTCTGAGAATCCGGTGGAAATCGGAGTTGCCGCCCCGGGTGAGATGGATCGTGCGACCGGAGTGATTCGTCACGCATATAATTTGGATTTTCATAATGTACCGTTGAGCCGGGCTTTAGAGGCGGAGATCCCGCGGGCCACGGTTTTTTTAATTAACGACGCCGACGCTGCGGCGTTGGCGGAGTGGAAGGCCGGGGTGTTAAAAAACTATCAAACGGCCTGGCTGTTGACCTTAGGTACCGGCGTCGGCGGCGGATTCATTGAAAAGGGGCGGCTTTTCTTCGGTGGCCGGGGCTTTGGCGTGGAACCCGGCCACATGATCTTAGACCGGCAAGGGCCGCTGTGTACCTGTGGCAATAGGGGTTGCATAGAAACGCTTTGTTCCGGAACCTGGCTGACGCAAGCGGCGGAAACCGCGGCCATCAGATATCCGCACAGCCGGCTGGCTGCAGAGCAGAAGGCCGGCCGCCCCGCCGGCGGAAAACAGGTCATGGAATGTTATGAAGCAGGCGACGCTGCTGCGGCAACTATTTTCGAACGCTATACCGAACAACTGGGCGATGCGCTGGTCAGCCTGATCGCACTGACCGATCCGGAGGCAATTGCGCTGGGTGGCGGAATCAGCCAGGCCGGCGATTTCCTATATGAAGCGTTAAACGGCTATGTTCAGAAATACGCTTTCTTTGAGACAGCGCCTCCGATTCTAAGAAGTCGCTTCGGTAACTCCGGCGGTATACTGGGAGCGGCCTGGGCAACATTGGAAGAGGAGGCTGAAAAATGACGGTGACTGGCCGTTGTCTGCCGGTTCGAGAATACATCCGGGCAGATTTAGGCCGGCAGGAAGCTCTTTCCAGAACAACGCATCTGGCTATCGGGGCGCACCAGGACGATGTCGAAATAATGGCTCAATACGGCGTGCTTGAATGTTTTAACGATGAACTAGAATTATTTTCTGCGGCAATTCTGACTGACGGAGCCGGCAGTCAAAGAGAGGGATCTTTAGCGGCACTGACCGAAAGGGAACTGGTTGAACTTCGGAATGCCGAACAGATTGAGGCAGCCCGGATCGGCCGTTATGGCTTTGTGCGTTTTTTACATTATCCCAGCGCTGTGGTCAGGCAAAAATCCAACGCCCATATCGTATCTGACTTGAAACAGTTGTTTTTAGAAGTCCAGCCGCGAATTATCTATTTACATAATCCGGCAGACCGACATCCGACGCATGTGGCTACGGCAATGCGGTCGATAGAAGCACTGCAGCAGATAGCGAAACAGTGGCGACCGGACAAGGTTTATGGCTGTGAGGTGTGGGGCGGATTGGACTGGTTGCCGAACGGATCGGTTGCGGTGTTGGAATTGCCGGATCGATTAGAAATCAGCCAGGCAACGCTGGCCGCCTTCCAATCGCAGACTAGCGGGGGAAAACGCTATGATCTTGCTGCTATAGGAAGGTTACAAGCAAACGCGACCTTTCGTTCGACATCCGAAAAGGATGGCGGAAAGGCCGCGTCTTATGTCATGAATCTAACGCCCTTGCTGGACGGTGGAGATCCGGTAGAGTATATCAAAACCATTCTCAAGCGCTTTTCAAACGAAGTCATAAAGCGGATTTGTCAATTTTCACGCTGATATCAGAGTTAAATCTCACTCAGGGCGTCTTCGTCTGCCACAACGGTTAGATAAGGGTGCAGCTGCAAAATCGAACCGGGAACTTTGGGCGTGATCGGCCCGTATAAAACCTTTTTAAGAATTTTAGCCTTGTTTTTTCCATTAACACACAGCAGCACTTTCCTTGCTTTCATGATGGCTCCGATGCCCAGGGTAAGAGCTTCTTTCGGAACCTGGTTTTCGTTTTCAAAAAACCGTGCGTTTGCTTTGATCGTGCTCTCATCCAGTTTAACCCGGTGAGTTTCGGCGGTAAATTTATCATCGGGTTCGTTGAACCCGATGTGTCCATCCAGGCCCAGACCGAGCAGCTGAATATCAATACCGCCCAGTTGGTTGATCAAATTATCATATCGCAGGCATTCGTCATCCGGGTTGGCGACTCCTCCGCGTGGCAAATAGGTATTTTCCGCTGCGATGTTGACATGCTTGAAGAGGTTGTGCTTCATGTAATAGTGGTAGCTTTGATCGTTGTCGGCTGACAGGCCGATATATTCGTCCAGATTGACGGAGCGGATCTGGGAAAAATCCAGATCGCCTTCACGATAATGACTGACCAGATCCTCGTATAGACCCAGCATAGTGGAGCCGGTGGCTAAACCGAGTACGCTATCGGGCTTTTGGATCACCTGAGAAAAAATGATATTGGCTGCCTTTCTGCTCATGTCCTGATAGTCTGCCGCTTTAATGATTATCATTTGTTTTTCTCCTTCTAAAGCGTAAAAGAGGGTGATAGGGGAGCCTCAACTGTTGCCAGTGGAGGATTAAAAGATAAAAGCCGGCGCGATTCCGGCGCTATATCTTCGAGGTCAAGGAAACAGCGTTTCCGGATAAAGCCCGTTCTGCTGCATTGTCTGGATAGCTTTAACTACAGCAGGCAGATCTTCTTTGTAGGTAACACCATACCATTTATCGTGTGAATCCAGCACCTGTACCCGTGCTGTACCGGAAACGATCTCTTTGTTGACGATTCGGGGAAGCAAGAATTCTCCTTTGAGCGGGTTTTCTATGAGCGTCTGGTCAAGAAATGTCGGAAAACCTTTTTCCAGCGCTTGGGTGAAATGTTCGGTGAACCCCCAGAAATTCATGGAGACTAGAGTTCCGGCCGGGATTTCCTGCCAGCTCTTGCCGTCGTTTTCGGTATATTCTATTTTATCGCCATGTTTTTCAATACGCAGGCGTTCGTCAATGGCGGTCAGGAATCCATCGGTGGACTGGCATACTCCGCGTGTGACATGACCATTTTCGGTAAGCGTATTCTCTATCTGGTAACCTACCATGGAGTAATTGCCGGCCGTATCGTTCAATTGGCCGTTCAGCTGTTCATACATGACCCGGAATGCGTCACGTCCGTAATAATCATCAGCGTTGATAACGGCGTAAGGACCGTTCAGCAGCTCTTTCGCACAGAGCACGGCATGCCCGGTGCCCCAGGGTTTGACGCGATCCGGCGGAACATTGTAGCCGGCGGGCAGGCGGTCGAGTTCCTGAAATGCGTATAGCGTTTCGATATGGTCTTTGACCCGGTCGCTGATCGCCGCTTTGAAATCGGCTTCAATTTCATATTTGATGATAAAAATGACTTTGTGAAAACCGGCTGAAATGGCATCGTAGAGAGAGAACATCAAAATTGGCTCTCCGTTTAAGCCAACCGGAGCTAATTGCTTCAGTCCGCCGAAACGGCTGCCGATACCTGCAGCCATAATGACTAAAATCGGTTGTTTCAAGGGGTGATTTCCTTTCGTTTTAATTAGTACGATCTTAACGCATGCGTTTATATTGCCGTAACAGCAAGCCGAAAAATACGAATACCGGACCGATCAAGGTGATCGCCTTAATATAAAAGGGCATTCCCGGCATGGGTGCTATCATGCTGAAAAAGCTGATGCAATAAACGATCATCATCGCGATAAGAAGAAAGAAGCGGATTTTTTGTGCCACAGAGAACCTCCGTTCGTCCTTGGTTATTTTTTTCACTTTCCTAAATTATAGACGATTACAGAGGCGCGGGCAAGAGAAAGGATGCGACGTTGCATATGAATGTTTTCGAATGTTATAATAAAAATTCCAAGAGGTGAAAACTCTAGAAAGAGAAGGTCTTTTTTTATGAAAATAGTGCGCAATATACCCTTTGGCCTGTGGTTTTACGGCGTTCTGTTTACGCTTCGTCCGTTACAGAAGAAGATCCGGGCATTAAAAAACAGCGGAAATATTCAAGAAGAACGTCGTTACATCCGTGAAGCGGAGGATCGCTGGGGCAAGGCCTTGATTAATCAGATCGGTATTGATCTGAGGGTCAGACAGTTGGCGGACCTGCCTGACGGACCGGTGGTTTTTGTATCCAATCATCAGAGCTATTTAGACATCCCGGTATTTTTTGTAGGGATCCAGGACAGACAGGTGGGGTTCATCGCTAAAACCGATCTCGGTAAAATCCCCGGTTTGGGGCCTTGGATCAAAGATGTTCGCAGTCTGTTTATAGAACGGGAAGATACCAGAGGAGCGCTCAAAGTTTTTGAAGAGGGTGCGCGGCTCTTGCGAGACGGCTTTTCTCTGACTATTTTCCCGGAAGGCACACGCAGCAAAGGACCCAGCATGGGCGAATTCAAAAAAGGTAGCCTGCGCCTGGCGAGCAAAGCCGGAGTGCCGGTTGTGCCGGTGACTCTGAATGGAACATATCGATGTTACGAGGAAAAGGGTTATCTGCAGCCGGCCACCGTCGATTTCGTGATTCATCCGGCGATAGAAACCGCCGCGCTTTCTAAACAGGAAGCATCCGTTCTGACGGAACAGGTTCAGCAGATCATAGCAATGCAGCTGGAGGAATTGCAGAAATCATCGGTAGAATGAGGTCTTGCATCCTCTTCGGATTGTGGTATAATCGTTAAGCATCGGTTTTTTAGAATGAAAACCGACTCCTTGCCTTAAAAGGGCGCTACGCCCGGAATAAGGCCATTCAGTCCACGAGGAGGTGAAAAAATGAGCAAGTATGAAGTTATGTTCATCGTCGATGCCGACCTTGAAGAAGATCAAAAAGAGGGGGCGGTCAACTTTGTCAAAGACGTTATTACAGGCGCAGCAGGCGAAGTTGAGAAAGTCGACATCTGGGGAATGCGGAAACTGGCATATCCAATTCAGAAAAAGAACGAGGGCTTTTATACGGTGATGGAATTTACCGGCCCCCCCGATCTTCCCAAAGAGTTGGACCGCCGGTTGAAAATTTCCGACAACATCGTACGTCATATCATCGTCAATATAGACGCCAAATAGGTGCGCGACGGGAGGTTTAAGAATGAACAGCGTCGTCTTAATCGGCCGTTTAACCAGAGATGTTGAACTCCGATACACTCCACAGAATGAAACCGCCGTGGGGACCTTTACTCTGGCTGTCGACCGTCCCTTTGCCAAAGAAAAAACAGCTGATTTTATCCGCATAGTTACATTTGGCAGAACTGCCGAAATCTGTAATCAGTATCTGGCTAAAGGGCGACAGGTCGCGGTACAGGGGCGGATTCAAACCGGTAGCTATCAGACCCAGACAGGAGAGACTCGTTACACGACCGAGGTTTACGCAGACAGAGTGGAATTTCTTGACAGAGGAGCACAGACAGGCTGGGAAAATCGAGGAGAGCATAGCGAGCGACAGGAATTCAGCTCCATGAAAAGCGATTCCAAAGCACCGACTGATTTGCCGGACGGTATCCAGCTGATAGAAGACGATGACGATATTCCATTCTAGTAAAGGAGTATAGACTCATGATTGAAAAAAAACGCGGCATGAGGCGGAGAAAAGTCTGCCAGTTTTGCGCCGACAAAACGGAAGTCATAGACTATAAGGATGTAGAAAAGTTAAAAAAATATGTGACGGATCGCGGAAAGATCTTGCCTAAGCGGATCACCGGAAATTGCGCGGTTCATCAACGAGCAGTAACAACCGCCATCAAAAGGGCTCGCATAGTAGCCTTGTTGCCTTATACCGCCGACTAAAGCGGTTGTGGGCAATCGTCATCGGTTGTCTGTACCAAACACATAAAAAAGAGACCGCTTTCTTATGATTTTTCAATCGTGAGAAGGCGGTCTTTATTGTTATTTCAGGTAAAGCTACGGAAAATGTCAGCTCGCTGACTCTGGCAGCGGCAAACCGAAACGGTTTAATCTGGATCAGCTCAAGCCGAAGCCACAGTTGGGAAAGCTACAGGTTGGACAGGAAAGGCAAAGCCCTCCGTAGGCTAACTGTCTCAGCTCAGTCGGAGCAGGTTTTTCTCCGGCCAGCAGCCGGGGTACGATTAAATCGAAGATGCTTATGCGGTTGTACATGACGCAGCCGGGCAGACCAACCACCGGGACATCTCCGATGTAGGCCAACAAAAACATTGCGCCGGGCATCACCGGTAATCCGTAAGTAACAATTTGACCACCGGCTTTTTTTACTCCGGCAGGAGTCATGTCATCCGGATCAACCGACATTCCGCCTGTCACGCCTATCATATCGACACCGTCATCAATCAGTTCGCGGATCTTTTCGGCTATCATCGTTTCGTCATCATCAGCAAACAGTTGCTTGACCACCGTGCTGCCCAAAGCGCCGAACTTGCGGATCAGAACCGGCCCAAAGGCATCTTCTATGCGTCCGTGATAGACTTCACTGCCTGTTGTAACAACACCGACGTTTAATTTTTGCAAGGGGCGGATCTCGATGATGGGTTTGTTTTTGCAGATCGCTTCAGCCTCTTCAATAAGCTCTGGTTTGACAAAGAGGGGGATTACTCTGGCGCCGGCGATTTTATCTCCTTCTTTGACCATTCTATCGCCATGGCGGGTGGCGAGCACGATCTCATTTCGGGCCGTCACCTTCTGCAATCTTTCTTTGTCAATTTTGAGGAGTCCTTGAACCTTTGCCATAAGCTCGACCTTTCCCTCGGATGGATCGGTCAGCGCAATGCCTGAACCGGAAGCAGCCCTGGCCAGTCGCAGGGCAGCTTCGTCCTCATGGATATCATCGTCGCCTTTTTCAAGAACGAACAAATGTCGTTTCCCCATGTTCAGCAATATCGGGAGGTCTTCTTCTTTAATTACATGGCCCTTCTTAAAGCGAGCCCCCTTGCTGAGACCGGGGATGATTTCAGTCAGGTCATGCGCCAATACGGTGCCGACGGCATTTGCCAGTTCGATTTTTTTCATGAAAAAACAACCTCCACAGATTAACAATGATTATATTATGAGTTGCCGGAACAATTTGAATTATAGGCGAACAAGGATAGTTGGTCAAGGCATTCCATAAGCTATCAAAAATATTCGTTTTTCAAAAAGGTATATGTTATAATAAGCGAGCGCAGTCGAGATTATTTCAACATAAACTACCTTGCAGGTGAAAATCAGAAAAATGGGTATAAAAATGCTTAAAAGTTTACTATCGCCTTATGTAAGGGTCAGCGGCGTCGCATTGTTGCTCTTTGCCTTAGGCTATTTCTTTTTTAACAAGTATGCCGGTTTAGCCGCATTGTTGACGACGCTATTGATCTACCTTTACTTCTTTTGGCTTTCGGGGAAAAAAGAAGATTTTTGGAAGCGCTATACCAAGTCTATGACAGATGGCATGGACGATATGATCAGTCGGCTGGCCGATCATAATCCGCTGCCTACCTGCGTTCTAAATTCCGACGGGACTATTTTATGGCATAATCGAGCGTTCACCAACTTGTATGAAGACGCCGCCATGCTCATCAGCACCTTTGAGGAATTGACCGGAACGACATATGAGGAAGTGGTATCTGCTGCCGATGCCGGCCGGCGTTTACTGATAGAGCAAAATGGCCGCATCTACCGCTTCATGATCAATGAGCCAGACGTTTCCAGCAGCGGAAATATAATGCTCTCTTTTGTTGATGTCAGCGGCTTTGAGAACCTGAAGACGATGTATAATGAAGAAAGAATCTGTTACGCCTATATTGATGTCGATAATTATGACGAGCTGGTAACAGGAGCCCCGGATGAAAGACGGACAGAATTGCTGTCTCAGATCGAAAAATTAATCTACCAATGGGCGAATCGTTTGATGGCAACCGCCCTGCGCTATAAGAGCGGTCGTTATTTTATGGTGTTTGAAAGGAAACAGATCGAACAACTGATAGCATCGAAGTTTTCCGTTCTCGATGAAATCCGGGCGATTGAGACGGGGAAAGATTTTCCGGCTTCGCTGTCGATTGGTATAGGCAGCGGCGCTCAGAACCTGCAGGAAGCCGACGAATATGCCCGCTCAGCGCTTGATTTAGCGCTGGGGCGAGGCGGAGATCAGGCGGTAATCAAGAATCGCAAGAAAATAGACTATTACGGGGGCAAATTACAGACGGTCGAAAAGCGAAATAAAGGGAAATCACGCATCATGGCTCACGCTCTCAGGCAAATGATCGAACAGGCCGATCGGGTGGTCGTCATGGGGCATCGCAGTCCGGACATGGATTCGTTAGGTTCGGCGCTGGGCATAAATCGGATCGCGCTGGCGCAAGGCAAAGAAAGCGCTATCGTGATGGGAAGCGTGGGAAAGGCGGTCGAAGCGCTATATCGAAAGGCAGAGGCCTCCGGCCAGCATCATTTTATAAGTCGGGAAGAAGCTAAACGCGTGGTGGGCAAGGACACCCTTTTGGTGGTTGTTGACACACATCGCGCCAAGATTACAGAGTGCCCCGACCTGCTCGACCAAACGGACAAAATCGTTCTGATCGATCACCACCGTAAATCGGCCGATAGCATTGATAACGCGACGCTCGTTTACATGGAGACCTATGCTTCGTCCACTTCCGAGCTGGTAACGGAAATTCTGCAATACATAGGTGATGGGAAAAAAATTATCGAAAAGCTGGAAGCAGAAGCTCTGCTTGCCGGCATAACAGTCGATACGCGCAATTTTTCCATCAAAACCGGAGTCCGAACCTTTGAGGCAGCGACCTGGCTTAAACGACATGGCGCAGACACCGCGTCTGTGCGACAGTATTTTCAAACGGATATGGATGATTTCCGGATTCGGGCAGAGATTATTGCCAGAGCGGAAATCCTGCCTTCGGGATTTGCGCTGTCGATCAGTCCCGTCTCACATCCGGATATACAGGTGCTGATTGCCCAAGCAGCCGATGAACTTCTGAATATCAGCGGTGTTCGCGCCAGCTTCGTTGCCGGGATGAACGATAAAGAGCTTACCTTTGTGAGCGCGCGTTCTTTGGGAGAGATCAACGTACAAACCATAATGGAACGGATCGGCGGTGGAGGCCATTTGACGACCGCCGGAGCGCAGTCGGAAAAATCACCTGAAGAGATAATGATGGAATTGAAAGAACAGATTCTCTTCCTCATAGAAGATTAAAGAAGGAGGCAGCCATGAATGTCATTTTGTTAAAAGATATCAAAGGCTTGGGGAAACAGGGAGAGACAGCAAATGTCAATGACGGATACGCACGGAATTTTCTATTGCCAAGAGGTTTAGTAAAGGAAGCGACCGAAGCAAATTTAAAGAATCTTGAACGGCAAGTGGCAGCGCAGAACGCCAAGGAAGCCGAAGAAAGGGCAGAGGCACAGGCAGTGGCTGAGCGAATCGCTTTGCTGAGAGTGCAGATAAAGGCAAAGGGAGGAGAAGGCGGCCGCTTGTTCGGCTCCATTACATCTAAAGACATTGCGGACGCGCTGCTTGCGCAGCATGATATTGCAGTCGATAAACGTAAGATCGAAGTAGCCCAGCCAATCAAGCAGGCCGGCGAACATAGCGTCGATATTCGCTTTTATCAGGATATCACAGCAAAACTGCGCATTGAAGTGGAGATTTAAGCAAAATGGAAGCGAATATGCGGATCCCGCCTCACAGCCAGGAAGCCGAATGTTCCGTTTTAGGAGCGCTGCTTCTGGATCGTGACGCCTTGTCTGATGTGGCATCACAGTTGAAGGATGCTGATTTTTATGAGGAGGCGCATCGTGAGATTTATCGTGCGATTATCGATTTATATCAGGGCAATCAAGCTGTTGACCTGTTGACGGTATCAGAAGCATTGAAACGGCGGAACTCGCTTGAAATGGTGGGAGGCCGCGCTTATATCGCCCAACTGACGGCAGAAGTTCCCAGCACAGCCAACGCCTTGCAGTATGCCAGAATTATCATTGAAAAAGCGACACTGCGGCGCCTGATAAAAGCCGCTTCAGATATTACAGAGCAGGCGTATCAGGGCAGACAGGATCCGGAAACAATTCTTGATTCAGCTGAACAAGCGATTTTTAACATTGCCGCGGTCAGACAAAATAAAGATTATGTACCGTTGCGTGATGTTCTGCAGAGCAATGTCCAGGAGATTTCCCAGCTCGAAAAAAATGGCGGCGGAATGACAGGTTTGGAGACGGGTTTTATCGACCTCGACTTGGTTACTTCGGGCCTTCAACGATCAGATCTGATAGTTATAGCGGCCCGCCCAGGCATGGGGAAAACATCGTTTGCGCTTAACATTGCCCATCAGACAGCGGTGAAAAATCAGGCCGGGGTACTTATTTTCAGTCTGGAAATGTCCAAAGAGCAGTTGGGAATGCGGCTGTTATCTATGGAATCCAGAATCGAATTGCAGTATCTGAGGACGGGCAACCTTCAATCACCTCAGGATAAATGGAAAAAAATCAACAGCGCAATTAACAAGCTGTTGGAAGGACGGATTTTCATTGATGATACGGCGGGCATCTCCATAATGGAGATGCGAAATAAGTGCCGTCGGTTGAAGAGCGAAAATAAGCTGGACCTGATTGTCATTGACTATCTGCAGCTGATGCAATATGACGGCAGAGTCGAGAACCGTCAGCAGGAGATCACCGCACTGACCAGGCAACTGAAACAGTTAGCCCGTGAAATGGATTGCCCGGTTATTCTGTTGTCACAATTATCCCGGGCGCCTGAGCAGAGAACGGGAGACCAAAGGCGACCGGTGCTGTCTGACCTTCGTGAATCGGGCGCTATAGAACAAGACGCTGATATAGTGATTTTCCTGTACCGGGACGATTACTACAATCAAGATACCCTCACTCCTAATATATGCGAAGTCAATATCGCCAAGCATCGAAATGGCCAGACAAAGAGAATAGAATTAAACTGGAACGGCGCCTTTACCCGGTTCACCAACAAAGAGACCCGATACAGCGAAGCCGATTTCGATCCACGCCAATTGAGTTCACACGAAAGTGAGGCTGAACAATGATTACCAAGAACATGCTGATCAGTGAAATCCTCAATTACAATGAAACAATGGGTGAAATTCTGGAGCGCAATGGTTTAAGTTGCGTTAACTGTCCGGGCGCAGACAATGAAACTTTAGAAGAAGCCGCCGAGGGTCATGGTGTCGATCTTGAAGAATTGCTGCAGAAGCTGAACGCGAGCCGGGTCAAAACGAGCATAGACGATGAGTTATAGAAAACAAAAAAACCAAAACTACTATTTGCAAAACACTTCCGTAGAAAATCTTTTCCTGGGCGAATATATGCCGATTGCGCCCGGTGAGTATGTGAAGGTCTATTTATATGCCTTAATGTATGCCGAAAACGGTGTCCGATCCAACAATGCCGAATTAGCGCGCCAACTTGGCATGGCGGTCGAAGATGTGCTTAAGGCCTGGACCTATTGGGAAGGGAAAGGCATCATTCGCAAGATCAACAAAAAATCGGGTCATCCTTTAGAATATGGAATCGAATTCGTCAGCTTGAAAGAACAGCTGTACTGCCGTCCGAGCCGGCAGCGCAGAAGAAATGATAGCAGTGCCGGGACGTTGACAAAGGCTTTGTCGGATGCTTCTTTGAAAAAACTGTACCGTTCGATTGAACAGGCAACGGGGCGGTTGCTTGAGGGAAAGGAACCGCTTACGATCCTGGGTTGGCTGGATGATTACCGTGTCGGTCCGGAAGTGATTACTTTTGCTTATCAGCATTGTGCTCAAACAAAGAACAATACAAAACCAGCCTATGTACACGCTGTTCTTAAATCATGGGTAGTCGATCAGAATCTTAAGACAGTTGAGGAAATCCAAGGCTATTTAAATGAAACGGATCAGCGGCACTATCAGTACAAGCGAATTCTAAAATCACTGGGCTGCTATCGGAACGCCACTGAAGAGGAGCAGAGAATCATCAACAGCTGGTTTGATGACCACGGTTTATCATTGAACGAGATCTTAACAGCTTGCAATAAAACCAGTGGAATCACTAATCCCAACATCAACTACGTCAATGCGGTGTTGACGGGGAATAAGAAAACTTTCGCCGGCAGTCGGACGTCACGAAGCCGGAACGAGGTCCGAATCGAACAGGTCATGCAGGCCTACGAGGATGATAAGCGTCGCAATGAAGAGGCGGCCGCTCAACGGCGAGCAGAGGTTTACAAAGAAATCCCTCGAATTGAAGAAATTGACAAACTGATCGTTGATGTCGATATTGAATTGTCTCGAGTGATGCTGAGAGGCGGCGGCGACAGGAAGGCGGCCGAAATGAGAAAACGCGGCGAAACGCTTCAGGCAGAAAAAGCCTATTTATTGACAGACCACAATTACCCGCCCGACTATATGGAAGTCAAATATAATTGCTCTTTGTGCAGCGACACCGGCACGTTGGAAAGTGGTGAGCGCTGCAGCTGTTTTGCGGCTCGTCTTGCGGGAGTCGAAAAAAAGATTTGAACTAACAGGTCAAAGAGGCTATAATGTAGGTTGGTACATATGGAAAAACCGTATCGCTTAAAACGATTAGGGGGTACATATGACTCAAAACATTGAGGAAACATGTAAATCACACTCTTCATGGGAAGAGGATTTTGCCCGGGTCGAAGCTGAACTTGCCCGGATTGCAGCAGAAAAAAGAGCCGAACGCGCTGCGTTCGTTTCAAAACGAAATACAGTTAGACTGAACAAATCTGATACCGACCAGACACGCCAAACCAAACCGGAAAAAATCCAGCCAGATACCCGCGTCGACGAGTTTGTTGACCGGATTTTCGAATGTGCCGGATCAGCTAAACAAGGCGTTCAAAGTGCAGCGGGAGATGCTGCCGATCTGCTTAAGACAAGCACCGGTTCCGTCCACAGCAAGATATCTGATAAAATTGATTCAGGCAAGAGAAGCTGTCGGAAAAAGGCGGCCAAGGCGATTTTTGCACTCGAGGCTAAGCTGGAACAAAAAAAGCATAAGCAGCAGAACAAGCAGCCGCGCTTTCGTCCGGCCTGGAAGCCGAAGCGGCGCGGGGTGGTCGCTGCGGCAGTATTGCTTTGTTTATTTTTGACATCCGGTGTCTTTGCGCTCGGAAAGATGACCTATTATGAGTATTCCTATAATGGCAAGGTGCTGGGAACAGTCAAAGACCAGAACGTAGTGAAAGCGGCAGTCGGGTTGATTGCGGAGAAGCTGCCCTCTATTCATGGAGCTGAAGTAATGCTCGATCAAGATAAGAGCATCAAGTTTAAAAAAGTAGTTGGCTGGAACAAGGAGATCGATGATCCCGACCAGATACTGGAAACTTTTACCTATTTGAGCGACATGAACGCTGTCGCCTATTCCGTGCTGGTCGATGGGGAGGAAAAAGTTTTAGTAGACAGTAAAAATACAGCCAATCGCATCCTGCAAAGGGTCAAAGAGCAATATATGGCTAAGCGCGATGGCGTGGAATATGTTGAATCACACTTTGCTGAAGAGATTAGCATAAAAAAGCAGGAAACTAAGCTGCATAACATACAATCAGAAGAGGAAGCGGTGCGTTTCATGCTTACCGGATCGACCGAAAAAAGAACCTATACGGTTAAGTCCGGCGAAACCTTTAACGAGATTGCGAAACTAAATCGGCTGACCCCATCAGATTTAGCAAATTCAAATCCCGGAGTGGTTCCTGCAAAACTGCGCGTAGGCCAAAAGCTTGTCTTGAGCCAGGTCAATCCGGTTCTGACAGTTACGACAAAAGAATTAGCGACCTATACTCAGCCGATTAATTATGAGATTAAATACGAAGAAACCAATGCTTTATATAAAAACGAGCAGAGGGTAAAGTCGACCGGAACGCCGGGCGAAAAGCAGATCGTTGCCGAGGTCATCAAAGTCAACGGCGTGGAAACCGGTCGTCGCGAGATTAGTTCCAATGTCATTAAACCTCCGGTAGCTCAAGTTGTTTTGAAAGGAACCAAGAAAAAACCGGCGCTGCTCGGATCCGGTAAATTTACCTATCCCACTCGTGGTCGCCTGTCATCGCCTTTTGGAATGCGCTGGGGCAGAATGCATAACGGTATCGATCTGGCCGCACCGAAAGGAACAAATATTGTAGCAGCCGACGGCGGAACTGTCATTTCAGCTGGTTGGGAGGGTGGACTGGGTTATTGCGTCCGGATAAATCACGGTGGAAATAGAGTTAGCGTCTATGGACATTGTTCAAAACTTCTGGTTAAAGCCGGCGCCAAAGTTTATAAAGGACAAAGCATCGCAAAGGTTGGTTCGACCGGAAACAGTACCGGTCCGCATCTCCATTTTGAGATTCACATCAAAGGTTCGCCGGTCAATCCGCTGAAATATCTGTAAGGGTGATCGATCGCCCGAGAGTGCAAATGGATACGAAGAAGATATTGATCATCGAGGACGAGTCGTCCATTGCCGATATCATAAAGTTCAATTTAGAAAAAGAAGGCTTTGAAACCGATTCCGCAGCTAACGGGCAGTTGGGTTTGGATAAGGCACTATCATCGAATCCGGATCTGATATTGCTTGATGTCATGTTGCCGGAGCTCGATGGTTTTCAAGTCTGCAAAAAAATCCGTGAAAGTAGCAGCGTTCCCATAATCATGCTGACGGCCAAAGAAGAAGAAGTTGACAAGGTGCTGGGCCTGGAACTGGGTGCTGACGATTACATCACCAAACCTTTCAGCATCAGGGAGTTGGTAGCGCGAATTCGCGCCAATATCCGCAGGACAGACAGCAATGACCGAAATTCCGAGCTGTCGGCCAACAGCCGCCGCTTTGGAAACCTGTCCATCGACATGAATCGTTACGAAGTCAGCAAAAATGGCCAGGCTCTGGATCTAACTCTTCGCGAGTTCGAATTGCTTAAATATCTGGCAGAACGAGAAAACAGGGTGTTCACCCGCGAACAATTGCTTGAAGAGGTCTGGGGATATGAGTATTATGGAGACATTCGAACAGTCGATGTTACGGTTCGGCGTCTCAGAGAAAAACTCGAAGACGATTCAAGCGATCCTCAATATATTCTGACCAAACGGGGAATCGGCTACTATTTCAGGAGGCCGTGATTCCATGCGGATTCGAAATATTTGGAACAGCATCCGCTGGCGGATCGTTCTGATTTATTTTTTGCTCATCTTTATCGCCATGACCATCACTGGCGTTTTGATTATGAGCGCGCTGGAATCTTACCAGATGCAGTCGACGCGCAGCAACATCTCGAAAATCGTCAAAGAAAATTTTCAGTTCTTGCAAAGCTATTCTAATTTAGCGGAAAACCAGTCAAAAATTCAACAAGATATCAGCGCCTGGGCGGGCACGATTTCTGAAGAAATTTTTGTAGTGGACAATAAGCTGGTCATTATTGCCGCCAGCAAACAGGATCATGTCGGACAAAGCGGGACGGCATTGTTTGACCAGACGGCGCTGGCCGGCGCTCTAAACGGTCGGTCAGCGGAGGCGGACAGCGTTTTAGCCTCAGGCATTCCCATAAAAAGTATGTTTTTCCCGATCAAATATCAGAACAATGTCACCGGCGTTGTTTGCCTGCGGGCTGATCTGTCCGACATCTATCAAATGCAGGAAAAATCCAAGGCTATATTCTTGCGGGCAATGCTAATCGCTTTGTTTATTACGGTTATTTTAGGCTTCTTCATCGCCCGCAGTATTACGATTCCCATCAACGAATTGACAGCTAAAGCTGAGCGAATGTCGACCGGCGATTTCAGCCAGGCGATCAATGCCAAGTCTGACGATGAAATAGGGCGTCTGGCAGAGATGTTTGATTTGCTGCGGGAGAAATTGGATTTTACATTGCAGGAGATCTCCAACGAAAAGAGTAAATTGGAGACCATCGTACAGCATATGGCAGACGGCCTTCTGGCAATCGGCATGGACCGCCGCATTGTATTGGCGAATCCCGCTGCCATGCGGATGTTGATGATCGGCCAGCGCAGCATAGAAGAAAAAAATTACGACGATATCATCCAGCGCTTTAACAAAAAGCTTGAGTTTCAAAACATATTGGAGAAGAGCAAAGCGGGCGGGGCAGAGGAAGTGCTGGAATCAGGGAATCGCTCCTATTCTGTGCGCTATGATAGGTTTAGAGACGACAACAACGAAGATATCGGCATCATCCTGCTAATCAGAGATATTACCGAACAACAAAAGCTTGAGACTATGCAGCGCGATTTTGTCGCCAATGTATCACATGAACTGAAGACGCCTTTGACGACGATCAAGGGATATACAGAAACTCTGCTTGAGCACGAGATTGAAGATCTTTCGACAATCAGGAATTTTCTGAACGTAATTGATGCGGAAACAGACCGCATGAACCGTTTAGTCAGAGAATTACTGCAGCTGTCCAAGCTGGACAATCAACAGGAAAGATTAACTAAAAAGGAGAGCAATTTAATTACGATCATTCACTCGGCCGTTACCAAAATGGAACTGACGGCGTCAGCTAAAAGCCAAACTCTGGTCAGCGATTACAGTGCCTCAGCCAGGTTGCCGGTCTTGGTTGACCGGGATCGTATAGAACAGGTGGTTTTAAATCTCCTCAGCAATGCAATCAAATATTCTTTGAACGATACGACCATCAGAATCGAAACCTTTGTTGAAGGAATTGATGTTGGGTTTCGTGTTATCGATAATGGCATTGGCATCAGCACAAACGAAATCAATCGCGTTTTTGAACGTTTTTATCGGGTCGATAAGGCTCGCTCCCGCGACTTGGGTGGTACCGGCCTGGGTTTACCGATAGCCCGCCAAATAATAGAAGAGCATTCAGGAACGATTGAACTGACCAGTCAGGTCGGAGAAGGCACTACCGTCACTGTTCGCTTGCCATTATCGCAATTGGGCAGCAATCCGTTGGGATGAACGAAAGATGAAGAAAGATACGACCGCTAAAGCAGCCAAGAAAAAGCACAAACAAGCAGATAGGATCCAGCCTTCTAAAAAACGTTGGCTGTTAATTTTGATTTGCGGCCTTCTCTTTCTGGTGATAGCAGTCTCCGGCTACCGTCTGATTGCGTTAAAAATAGAAGCCCGACAAGCTCAGACAGAGCTGGAAAGGCTCACCCAAGAGCGCGAACGATTGAAAAAGGAACTTAAGTCGATTGACAGTGACGGTTATATCGAGAAAAAGGCCAGGGAGGAACTCAAGATGATCCTTCCTGATGAAATGTTATATGTTATTGTGGAAAGTGAAGATAAAGCCGGCGGGCAATCCGGGCAGGAAGATAAATCGAATGGACAAGCGACCGAGAATTAATGAAGCCATCGTGGTTGAGGGTCGCAACGACGCCAGGGCAGTGCGAGAAGCCGTTCAGGCTCCCGTTATTGTAATAAGCGGATACGCAATATCAGAGCGCAGTTGGAAACTGCTTGAGGCAGCCAATCAGAGGAGTGGTTTGATTATACTGACTGACCCCGATCATGCCGGAGAGCAGATTCGAAGCCGCTTAAGCGAACGCTTTCCGACAGCCAGGCATGCTTTTTTAGAAAAGGCAGAGTCGTCCGCCAACTGCGATATTGGCATTGAACACGCCGCGCCGGATCGTATCTGCAAGGCGTTGTTGAAAGCCCGCGCGGCTACACCTGCCGAGGCAGTGGAGCCGCCCTATACAATCGAAGATCTGCGGCATTACCGTCTGGCCGGCACGCCGGGCTGTGAAGAACGGCGTAATCGCGTAGGGGCACGCTTGGGCATTGGCGCCGCAAATGCCAAGACCTTTGTCAGCCGCTTGAATCTTTTTGCTGTTAGGCGAGAGGAGTTTGACCATGAAGCAGCAAAAGAGCTCTGTGACAATCAGCCGGAAAAAACGTCCGTCGAATAGATTCGCCTTTCGAAAAAGTCTGGGACAAAACTTCTTGAGGGATAGTTCTGTGGTTGCAGCTATTGTCGAAGGAGCTCTGATCAATAGCCAGGACATTGTGGTAGAAATAGGTCCGGGTGACGGAGCTCTGACAATACTTTTGGCAGAGCGTGCTCAAGCGGTGGTTGCATTGGAGATCGATGAAAGACTGACACCCATTCTGTTGGCAAAATTTAACAGCCGCCCGAATGTAAAAATTTTGCAGGGAGACATCATGAAAAAACAGATCTCCGACATTATTGAAGAAGCAGGGGTTTGCCTGGCGCCCGGCCAGAGAGTGAAGGTTTTGGGCAACCTGCCCTATTATATTACGACGCCATTGTTGATGCATCTTTTGGAAGTATCGAACCGGCAAAAAATTTCGACACTCACAGTGATGGTTCAAAAGGAGGTTGCCGACAGAATCGCAGCAGGACCGGGCAGCCGAGTTTTTGGAGCGTTGTCGGTTGCTGTCCAATATCATTGTCGGGTCGAGCACCTGCTGGATGTTTCTGCTGAAGCCTTCGTCCCAAAACCAAAAGTCGCTTCCGCGGTCCTCCGGTTGACAATCCTTGAGCAGCCAAGCGTTAAAGTTTCAGACGAGGCAGCTTTTTTCCATACGGTTAGGACAGCCTTTGGCCAAAGAAGAAAAACCTTGCAAAACGCGCTGGCGGGGATTCGCGGTCACGGTCGCGAGAGCCTGACCGAAGCTTTTGCGGCAGCTGCAATCGATCCGGGCAGACGGGCGGAAACGCTCAGCCTGCAAGAATTTGCCAATCTGACGGAGGCAATTATCCGTTGAAGAAATTACTGATAAAAATCAGCGGGAACGAAATGACTTTGATAATCGTTCACGCGCTTATCCTTAATCTGTTTATTGAGGCAGCTGGCCGGCATTCGCTGTTCAAGGCCTTTGCTTTTATGGTTGAATCCTGCGGGCCGTTTTTTTACAATGCCTTGATGATCATGACCACTTTATCGGCTTCCTTGCTGTTCCGACGACGGCTGTTTGTTAAAGTCATAATTTCGTTATTCTGGATTCTTCTTGGCTCCATCAACGGTGTGATTCTTTCTTTTCGGATGACACCCTTTACCGTTTCAGATCTCTCCCTGCTCGAAAACGGCTTGTCCATTCTGCCTAATTACATGAGCACGCGCGGCATTGTTATAATGGTGCTGGGTATTGCTTTAGGGCTTGGCCTGATGGTGCTGACCTTTTTATTTGCGCCAAAAAAGAAAGAACGGATTCCTTACAAAACCAATCTTCTACTGATCGTGGTCCTGATCGTCGCTCTGTGGGGAATGACCGGGGTTGGCTTGAACCAGCGCTGGCTATCCTCCTATTTTGGCAACCTCGGTTACGCCTATGAAGATTACGGTGTGCCCTATTGCTTTTTCAACACCTGGCTGAACAGAGGCATTCATCGACCGGCCGACTACTCCGAGGAAGCGATTTTGAAGATTTTTGAGGAGGGCGTTCCGCCCGGCATACCTGAGGCGAACTCTCGTTTGCTTGTAACCGATATCGTTGCCGGGCAACCCGACTTTAAACCAAACATTTTGTTTGTTCAGCTGGAATCATTCATTGATCCTTTACGTATAAAAAACATGACATATTCGACCGACCCGATTCCAAACTTCCGGGAGCTGCAGAAGACAGGAAGCACCGGTCGCCTTGTCGTTCCTTCGGTGGGAGCCGGTACTGCCAATACAGAATTTGAGATCCTCACCGGCATGCGGATAAAATCATTCGGGCCTGGCGAATATCCCTACAAAACAGTCATCAAAGATCAAACCTGTGAGAGCATCAATACCACTCTCAAAAAACTGGGGTATAAGCGGCACGCTATTCATAATCATCGGGGCGCATTCTATGACCGGAACGTTATTTTTTCCAATCTTGGTTTCGACACGTTCACTTCGGTCGAATACATGAATCGGATTCGCTTGACGCCTAAAAAATGGGCAAAGGATGCTGTTTTGGAAAACGAGATTATGGCCGCTTTGGAATCAACCCCGGGAAATGATTTTATCTTCGCTATCTCCGTACAAGGACATGGACGATATCCTTCAAATCCGCGTTACGAGCCAGATGAATTGTCGGTCCGCCTGATTTCTCCAGTGGAGAGCGAAGAGGCTAAAAATGAGATGGAATACTATTTGCAACAGGTTTATGAAATGGATCAGTTGATTGGAAGCCTGACCCGGCAACTGAAGAATCATCCTGAGCCGACCATAGTGGTTTTTTATGGCGATCACTTACCTGTACTGGATATCAACGACGAAGATCTGATCGATTCTACGATTTACGATACGGAGTATGTTGTGTGGGCAAATTTTCAGCTAGGGAAAATTGATAAAAACTTGATGGCCTATCAATTATGCTCGGAGATTCTGGGGCGCCTGGACATTCACAATGGCATAATGACTTGGTTCCATCAGACCCAGAAAGACAGTCACAAGTATCTGGACAATCTTGAAGCCCTGCAATATGATATGTTATATGGTCAAAAATATATTTTCGAAGGGAAAAACCCCTTTGAGCCGACGCCATTGCAAATGGGGTTCCGACCGATCCGGGTGACCGATATTTTCAATTTTGGAGCGAACACCTATGTGATAGGAGAAAACTTTACTCCTTACAGCAAAGTCGCTTTAAAAGGGAAATTCGTCGAGACGGTGTTTGTTAACTCAAGAATTTTGCGCATGGTCGATCAGGTAAAAAATGCCAGACCAGAGGACTTCAGCGTCAGCCAGGTGGGGAAATATAATACGGTGCTGTCAACGATCAAAGATGTTCTGCAGGATGTCGAGTAAAAAGCAGACTGGCAGGAGATACGCTGGAATGAAAGGAAATAAATTAGCCATGGATGATATTTTCAGGAAGGAAACAAAGTCGTTTCAAGCTTATGTGCCAGGCAAACCGGTCGAGGAGGTCAAAATGGAACTGGGCTTGAATGAGATCGACAAACTGGCCTCAAACGAGAATCAGCTGGGCCCTTCTCCGAAAGCCGTGGAAGCGGTTCGGCAGGCAGCAGCCGACATCCATTTTTATCCAGAGGCAGGTTGTCCGGAACTTCGCAGGGAGCTCGCCGAAAAACTCGGTGTAGCAGAGAATCAGTTGGTATTTGGCAATGGCGGAGAGGAATTGATCCAGCTGATCGCCCAGACCTTTATAAACCAGAGAGATGAAATCATCACCGCCGATCCGACGTTTGGGATATACGGCATTACGGCAGGACTGATGGGCGCGACCACCGTTCGTGTTTCATTTAAGGATAAAGATTTCGATCTCCCGGGCATGGCGGCAGCGATCAATCCCAAGACCAAGCTGATATATCTGTGCAGCCCCAATAATCCTACCGGGAACTATATCTCGAAAGAGCAATTGGAAGTGTTTTTGCAGAAAGTCCCGTCTGATCTGCCATTGTTGATCGATGAAGCTTATTATGAGTTCGCGGCTTCATGTCCCAACTATCCCGATACTATTTCGCTGTTGGCAAAAAGGCCGAGGACGATCATTCTGCGCACCTTTTCTAAGATTTCCGGCATCGCCGGTGTTCGGATCGGTTACTTGATCAGCTCGGTTGAATTGGCAACAGAGCTGAACAAAATAAAGCTGATTTTCGGTGTCAACCGCTTGGCGCAGGAGGCAGCCCGCGGCGCGCTCAAAGACGAGGATCATCTTAAAAAGACACTGGAAATGAATCGACGCTCGCTGGATCGGATGATGAATGCATTCAATGAGTGGGATCTGGACTATTTTCCGTCTGCGGCAAATTTCATTTTTGTCGACACAGGCATTGATTCGCGCCGGCTGTTTGATCAACTCCTGCGCTTAGGGACCATCGTGCGCCCGGGTTTTTATTGGGGTTGGGATAACTGGATCAGAGTTAGCACCGGTACCACAGAACAAACCGAACGCTTTATTCAGCGACTGAAAAAAGTGCTTGATAGCGAGCGACCAGCTTCCAAGACATAAGAGGAGCAGAGGGATCAATGAAACATCATGTCCTGAAATTCAATCCCAGCGGTAATACCACGATCCTGGTACTTGATCCGGTAGAAAGAAGTCTTCAACCGGAGAAAGCCGCCCGCTTGATGAGCGAGAAAGGTTTAGCGGCGGAACAAGTCGGTTTTATAGAGGCGGCAGTCCGTTCGGATGCCGCTTTTCGCCTGCAAATGATGGGCGGAGAGTTTTGTGGAAACGCTGCTCGCTGCGCAGCAATGGCGGCGGCCTTAAAGTTGATTCCAGAAAGCGACAGCCCGATACCGCCTGAAAACCGACAGACAATCTGTTTCGAATCTTCCGGAATCAGCGGCTTACTGAAGGTAGATGTTTATCCTACGACTGTTCCTTATCGCTGTCGGGCAGACATCGAGATGCCTTTGCCGAGAGCCTTGCATCATGGCCGTAAATCTGAACTTGGCTCTTACAGCATCGTAGCATTTGAGGGTATTATTCATGTGGTCCTGTGGGAACAACAGCCGGCGCCTGAACTGATAGCATCAGTCGAGCGCCTGATCCGTTCGTTTGGGTTTGACAGTTCAAACTTTGGAGTGATGTTCTATGAGACAGAGCGGCACTTTATGACACCGGCTGTTTCCATCAAACAGGTAGACTCGCTGGTTTGGGAGAGCAGTTGCGGTTCCGGCACGATGGCGCTCCTGGCTGCTCGGTCCGATATTGAACGTAAAACATTGACAGCGATAAGTGTTTACCAACCCGGAGGCGTTTTGGTCGGCAGCGCAGGCTGGAATGGAAATGTCAACCGATTGGAATTGTCAGGAGAGATAGAATTAGTGCTTCAAGGAAACGTCTATGTATTCGGTGCTTGATAGATAGGCTGGCCAATCAAGCAATTCTAAAAAAACATTAACATAAAGAGACTCTAAACATAGGGCAAAAAAGCTTCGTAGCCGGCCGCAGCCATTTCATCTTTGGGAATGAAACGCAAGGCGGCGCTGTTTATGCAATAACGCAAGCCGCCGCGATCTTCCGGACCATCCTGGAAGACATGGCCAAGATGAGAATTTCCACTGCGGCTGCGGACTTCCTGGCGCTGCAAACCTGCCGAACGGTCTTTGCAATAGCGGATGCAGGAGGGATCGATCGGTTGGCTGAAGCTGGGCCAGCCGTCGCCTTCAAACTTGTCGCGTGAACTGAAAAGAGGCTCACCGGTCGCGATGTCGACATAGATCCCCGGTTCAAAATGATCGTTATAGATATTGACATAGGGCGCTTCTGTGCCGTCCTGGCAGACTACCCGATATTGTTCGGGAGACAACCTGCGTCGGAGTTCGTCCTTGCTGACCGGCGGATAGAGGCCGGGATCGACTATAGCCCGGCTGGCCTTCTCAAAAGCTTGCGGTTCAATATGGCAGTAGCTGTCAGGATGTTTTTTCAAATAGGACTGATGGTATTCTTCTGCTTTGGCAAACTGCACAAGCGGCAACACCTCAACAGCTAAAGGCCGGGCAGAAGAAGAGCCTAGCGGCTGCAGAAGTTTTCGGATAGTCGCTTCATCAGCCGGTTCAGTATAATAAATGCCGCTTCGGTATTGTGGCCCATGGTCATTGCCCTGCCGGTTGAACGAAAAGGGATCTATCACGTCGAGAAACATATTTAGCAGGTGTACCAGGCTGATCTTCGCAGGATCATAGGCTACCTTGACGGTTTGGGTGTGTCCGCTGCGCCGGCGGCAGACATCTTCATATGTGGGATTTTCTGTAGTTCCGTTGGCATAGCCGACTTCAGTACTGATTACTCCGGGTAGTCGGCGCAGGTATTCTTCCAAGCTCCAAAAGCAGCCACCGGCCAAATAAATAGTTTTCATGGCGGTTTTAAACCCATCCTCTTTAAATCTTACAGCAGGTCTTTGTTTTTTCGATCATCTCAGTATACCATGAGTCAGGTGCTTTTAAACGACGAATGAGCTGACTCTTTCCGGAAAACGTTTTAGTAGAGAGCATTTTAGGGAATAAGCCATTATAATAACGAGGTGAAGCGAATGTTTACAATTGAAGAAACCGAAATCATGCTGAACGAGGTGGCAGAAGAGCTTCCTCCGATTTTTTATCGCGATCTGAACGGGGGCATTCTGTTAAAAGACGAAGTGAAATACCATCCGCAAGGCCGCGCCGATGACTTGTATATCATGGGCATGTACCATCGGCACCCTGGAATGGGGCGTTATATCGAAATCTTTTACGGTTCCTTTGTGAAAATGTACGGCCATCGATCGGCAGAATACTACAAGGATCAGTTGCGCAGGGTGTTGCGGCATGAATTCCGACATCATATAGAAGGCCTGGCTGGAGAAAATGCTTTGGAAATTGAAGATGAGATTCAGCTGCGGCGTTATCTGGATGAAGCCGATAGACTTGATCGTTCAAGATAGAGCAGACCGTAACTAGAGTCGAATGCGCGGTGATTCAGCCTCTTTTTTCATTTTTTGGGAGCAGAACAAAAGATCGATCATTTGAACCATAGCGTAAGCAAACGATAATGCCCCGGCCATAATCATGTATACAAAAACTGAGGCGCTGTCGTTTCCGGCAGCGGTCTCACGGTAAAAATACAAGCCAGTGTAAAGGGCGGCTTGAACGAAAAATAAAATCATTAAAAAGGTATTGCGAAAAAAACGACGATACTTATGTTTACGGATGGTCGCTAAAATAACAGTCAATGGTACATAAATGAACCCCATGATGCCGATATAAAGATAAAGTTTATAAATAGTTTCTCCCATCGGTTAAGTCTCCTCTATACATGTTTCTTTCCCGTCCATTATAACAAATCGCGCTTGACAGACAAGGGCAATCCCCCTTTTCTAAGCGGAGGAGCCTCAAAAAATGTTAAAAAGAAAACAAAATGCCTGAAAACAATAGGGGATTGACGACTTTTTTGTTATGATAAAGTACATAAAAACACATGCAGGAAAAAGCAGAAAGGCGCATCCAAAGATATGAACAAACAAGAAAAAAAGCTATTATCTGGAAAACCGGTGGCCGCCCGGATATTAAATTTTTGTGCCGAGTCGATAGCCAAACGCTTGAGCGCCGGTCTAGCCGCGCCGGGGCTGGCGATCGTCAGAGTGGGCGCGAATGAAGAGGACCTAGCATATGAAACACGGATCTTGCGTGACTGCAGTAAAATCGGCATCAGACCGGTGACTTTTAGCTTGCCGGCTACAATCTCCGCCGGAGAGTTTATAGTTCATATTCAAAAATTAAATCAGGATCCTTCAGTGCAGGGCATTCTTGTTTTCCGCCCTCTTCCAGAGCATTTAGATACAGATGAGATCGCTCATTCGATAGCACCAGAAAAAGACGTAGATTGCATGAATCCAATCAATCTGAAGAAGCTGATTACCGGAGACCGCAGCGCCGTACTGCCCTGCACGCCTGAAGCGGTGATAGAGATCCTCAAGCACTATGGTCATAATCTGAGCGGTCGGAATGTAGTGATCGTCAACCGCAGTCTGGTGCTGGGGAAACCGCTCGCGCTAATGTTGTTAAATGAAAACGCGACTCCGACAATTTGTCATTCCAGAACGGTCGATCTGAAAAAAATCACTCGTAAAGCAGACATCGTCGTCGTCGGAGTGGGGCAGGCGTGCTACTTTGATGGAACTTTTTTTGCGCCGGAGTCGATCGTGATAGATGTGGGCATTAACACCAAAGAAGATGGATCGATGAGCGGTGACTTGGATTTTGAAGACGTTGCGCCGGTGGTTGACGCAGTCACACCCGTACCGGGCGGAGTCGGGGCAGTTACCACAGCGGTGTTGTTGCGGCATGTCGTGAATGCGATGGAGGCCGGCAATTTTAGCAAAAATCCTGAATATTCTTGTACTTCTTCTTGCTCAAGTATATAATTATGTAAATGTAAAGTGTAAGTAAAGAGTAGAGTAAGGAGGATAGCCATGAGAAGGAAAACGGTAGTACTATTAGTTTGCCTGGCGCTGGTATTCGCGTTTACAGGCTGCGGTTCCAGTCCCGATTCCAGTTCGGCGGATACCGTAATTATCGGAGACATCTATACCGTCAACAGTGAGGAAGATATTGTTTCTGCAGTAGCCATCAAAGATGGAAAGTACGTCTATGTAGGAGATGAGGAGGGTGTTAAGGAGTATATAGGAGATAAAACAGAGGTGATAACCTTAGAAGAAGGAATGGCTATGCCAAGCTTTACTGATGGTCATGTCCATGGCTCCGTCGGTGGACCGTCCAGTTTGTTTGAAGTAAACTTGTATGAGGGCACCTCTATTGCAGAGTATGTAGACATGATAGGGAAGTTTATTGAAAGTCATCCTGATTTAACATTCATTAGAGGCGGCGGATGGTTTAACGGCTATTTCCCCAATGGCTTGCCCACTGCTGAGATGTTGGATGCCATTGATACTGATCTTCCTATTGTTTTGTCACCCATGGACTGCCATTCCTATTGGGTAAATTCCAAGGCGATGGAACTTATGGGAGTGGACGCGAATACGCCGGATATACCGGGCGGAGTTATTGAGAGAGACTCAAAAGGAAACCCTGTCGGTTGTTTCCGTGAGAACGCCATGGAGCTGGTTACGAAAATAATACCGGAATACACAGTAGAAGAATACAAAGCCGGCATTTTGGCGTGGCAGGATGAAGCGATGAGTTACGGCATAACCACATACTGGGATCCGTCAATAGATTTTAAGCCCAATGTGTGGGATGCTTACGAAGAACTTGAGAAATCAGGCGAATTAAAGCTTCGGGTTTATGGCGGATATCCGATAATTTGCAGTGAAGGCTTTTTGGATGAAGTTGATAAATGCAAAAGCCTCATGGAAGAGACGGCCGGAGGCAACTTCTCTATAAATGCCATTAAAATCTTCAACGATGGTGTAGTAGAAGGAAAAACCGGTTATCTGCTGGAGGATTATGCTGATACGCCGGGCTTTAGAAGTGAGCCGCTTTGGGATCAGGATTCCCTGAACCAGTTGTATGCTAAGGCTGATTCCTTAGGCATAACGATACATAGCCACGCGATTGTTGACGGGGCAAATAGAATGATTATCGATGCATGTGAATATGCACATGATCAGAATGGCGATAAAGACAACCGTCATGCTATAACGCACCTGCAGTTGATCCACCCGCAGGATATTGCCAGAATGGCGGAACTAAACATCATTGCTTCTGTTCAGCCTTATTGGCACTATAAGGAGGAAGGCCTGTTTTATGAAATCGAAATTCCGTATTTAGGGGAAGAGAGGGCTAACAGAACCTACCCGATGAAATCCTTCTTTGATGCAGGCATTGTTGTATCCGCTTCCAGCGACTATCCGGTATCACAGCCACCTAAGCCTCTCAGGGCGATTCAGATCGGCGTGACGAGATGCGCAGAATCCGGGGATCCCGATACAATTAAGAATCCTGATGAACGAGTTACGGTAAACCAAATGATCGCAGCGTTTACCATTAATGGGGCTTACCAGTTGTTCGGCGAAGATGTCTATGGATCCATCGAAGTCGGAAAGAACGCGGATCTTATCATTTTAGACCAAAATATTTTGGAAATCGACCCGGTCAAAATAGGAAGTGTTAATGTACTGCAGACACTTTTAGCGGGCGAAACAATTTATAAAGCAAATTGATCTGGACTTAATGAATGTTGTAAAGGCGGCGGTTTCTGATGAACCGCCGCCTTTTTCTGTTCTACTTGTCTTTTTTAAAGGTTAGGAACCAATCTTTCATGTCATAGCCCTCTTCTTTAACCAGTTCCACTCGCTCACGAATAGCCCCGCAGGTTCCGGGAGGAGGCACGATGACATCTTTGCCCGGCTGCCAGTTAGCTGGAAGCGCAACTTTTTCAGCTTCAGCCTTCTGAAGGGCAATGACAATGCGCTTGATCTCTTCAAAGTTTCTTCCCAGGGAGGCTGGATAGTAGAGAATTGTCTTGATGATCCCCTCTGGATCAATAAAGAAGACTGCGCGGACAGCAGCGGTATCGGACTCACCCTGCAGCATTCCATATTTTTTTGCGACGTCCATTTTAAGATCTGCGATAAGCGGGAACTCTACGGTAGGTTTTTCAATCCCATTCCAGGTGTAGCCGCGGATCGCCTGCAACCATGCGAGGTGCGAGTGAATAGAGTCGATGGAGAGCCCCACCAATTCTGTGTTCAGTGCTTTAAACTCATCATGCATGCTGGCAAAGGTCATGAACTCCGTGGTGCATACGGGAGTAAAGTCAGCGGGGTGAGAAAAGAGAATCACCCATTTTCCATTAAAATCCGCGGGGAAGTTGATCTTTCCCTGAGTTGTTTGTGCGACAAATTCCGGTGCGGCTGTCCCGATGAGTGGGAAGTTAATATTTTGTTCCATCATAGATACCTCCTATTTAGATGTACGTTCAAGGCATTTTTTGCAAATGCCTTTGATTATGATTTCTTCGGATTCAATAGCAAATCCCTCCAGCTGTGCGTAGTTGTCGGCATAGTTATAAGGAAAGTCGTAGACCTCTCGACACTGTTTACAGTAGAAATGACCGTGTTCATTGTCAGTAAGATCATAGCGTGCGTTCTGGTCTTCGGAACTAATGATCTTGATCAGATGCTTTTCCTTAAATAATGCCAGCGTGTTGTACACTGTTGCCTGGGAAAGGGTCGGCATTTCTGTGTTTAGATCCTGAAAAATCTTTGCCGCTGTCGGGTGGTTCCTGTTGTGCAGAAAATATTCGAGGATTTTTAAGCGCTGTACAGATGGCTTGATCCCGGAATTTTTCAGTCGTGTCGAAAGATCCTGTATCATGTATACCCTCCCAATTTAGATTTAATCTAAATTTAGAATAACTCTAAACATTAGATTTGTCAAATGCCCCGCCACCGCATCGCGAGGGGAAATAAAAAAACCCCACAACCGTTGCAGTTAAGGGGTTCTTGTTTTGGTACTCCGTCGGGGACTCGAACCCCGGACACCCTGATTAAGAGTCAGGTGCTCTACCGGCTGAGCTAACGAAGCAGATTCTAGCTTAGGGCATGTTAGATTGTAGCACCGGCAAGCTTTGGTTGTCAACCGTTTTAATGACTGAAAACTAACGTTTGCCTTCACTATGCCCATCTATTATAATTAAGTCTATATAGGCTATAAAATTAAAGTCTCTAAAGCCGCCGAAACTTTATAAAGAAGGGACTCGATAAATGGAGCGAGCGTATTGCAATGTTTGCGGTAATCCGTTGCGCGATGCAAACTATGTCTGCACGGTCTGCGGAGAAAAACCATATCCGGAAGAGGGAGCGACACCTGCGACAGCGTCGGTACCCGTGGATATAAAAATGGAAACAGAACGCGAAGCGAACTCCGAGCCGGTAGCTGACGCCTCCTTCGATAAGATATCAGAAGCAGAGCTAAAAACCAGAGAAAACAACCGGTTGGAGGGTATTGATCGTTATTTTGTCTTTGAAAAACGAAATGAAGAGTTTCAAGAGACCTTAGATGAGGAATATGAGAAGATAAAGGCAGAGGAGTGGTCGCCTGTCATTCCGGCCATATCTCGTGATTCGACCGATGAGATATACAGCCCGCCTGACGCGGAAGCGGAAGATGCGGAAGACGATAGTGTGGAAGCAATCCCACCGATCACGCCTGCCCGGACGGCAGAAGCAACGGTAGCCGATCAAAAAACAGAACAACAGAAACTTTGGTTTGAACAAGAATATGATGATGACGTTGCAGAAAAACGAAACGGTTTTCGGATTCTTGTAGTAGTGTTAATCATCCTTTTGGCGGTCGGCCTGGCAACTATAGTTGGTCTGTCGACTGTCTTTCCGGATACGCCGGCCGGCCAGGTGGTCAATAGTTTCCTTTTTAACTTGCTGAATCGCTGAAGGATTCGTGCAGCGTTGATCGATATAGTTTAATTTGTTAATTGTCTGAGAGACCCGAAGAGATGCCGGCAGATAAGAACGCCGGATGGGGGAGAAAGCAGGGTGAAGCTTTGAAAAAGAGTAAATATGGACTTTGGATCGTAGTGATCGGGCTGGTGTTGCTGGGCAGCCTGTTCTTTAGCCTGGTCGGCTTCATCACGGATTTTCTGTGGTTCAGGGAGTTGGGTTACGTCAGCGTATTTTTGAAGAAGCTGTTCACTCAGTTAAAACTGGGGATTCCGACTTTTCTTGTCATTACGCTGCTATCCTATCTCTATTTGATGGCCTTGAAAAGAGGCTACTATAAAAAAGTTGAGACGATAGACAATGCGAGCATTCCTGAAAAAGTTTTGAATGGCATTGGCCTGGGTCTTTCGGCGGTCTTTGGCGGCCTCTTCACCTTCACCGTGGTCACCGGCTTGTGGTTTGAAATCCTGAAATTCTTCCATAGCACTGATTTTGGCCTGAAAGATCCCATTTTTAACATGGATATTTCTTTCTATATCTTCCGTCTGGAATTCATAACGCAGATCAATAACATCGCTTTAGCGATCATCATTGCTTTTGCCATTTTGACACTGTTGTTCTATATGGCGCTGCTGTCCTTCCGACGCCCGGAAATATTCGAAGATGCTGAATCGGAGCAGGAAGGAGCGGACGGCACCCGGCCAGGAAGTCCCTTTGGAAACAATTTCGGCAGCATCGGCGATCTGTTCGGAAACGCCTTTGGTATGAAATTTGGGCCACAGACGCCGAAGCCGGGGCGGTCGCTAGACAAAGAGAACTTGCACCAACTGCTGCAGATCGCGTCCCGCCAGATCCAAATTCTGGGCGTGCTGTTCTTCCTTCTGGTTGCGGTCAACTTCTGGCTGCGGCAGTATTCGCTGCTGTACTCCAGCCGGGGCGTCCTGTACGGGGCCGGGTTTACAGATATCAACATAACACTTTGGGTATATCGCATCATGATCGTTATGGCGATCGCGGCAGCGATTTTGTTTGTAATGGCCTTCCATAAGAGAAGCCTGAAGATGGGCGCGGCTGTACCGGTTTTAATGATAATAGTCGCGCTAGCTGGTACCGGCGCCGCTTCACTGGTACAAAATCTGATCGTCTCGCCGGATGAAATCAGCAAAGAAACGCCGTATCTGAAAAACAACATTAAATATACACAGCACGCCTACGATCTGGCGGATGTTTCGATCAGAGAGTTTGCTGCTTCGAACACTTTGACGAAACAAGACATCATTAATAACATCGGAACGATTTCTAACATTCGGATCAACGACTTCGCCCCCGCACTTAAGTTCTACAACCAGGCGCAGGTCATTCGGCCCTATTATCAGTTTAACGATGTCGACGTTGATCGCTATATGATCAACGGGAAATATACACAGACCTTCCAGTCAGTTCGGGAAATCGATGATACGAAGATAGAGGGCTACCCCTGGCTGTCCAAGCATCTTCTGTACACCCATGGCTACGGCATTGCGCTGTCCCGGGTCGATAAAGTGACTGCCAGCGGCCAGCCGGATATGTTGCTGTACAACATCCCGCCGACCTCGCTGGTTGACGAGATTGAGATCGAGCGGCCGGAGATTTATTTTGGCGAATCGACCCGCAACTACATCATAACCAATACTGACGAGCAGGAGTTCGACTATCCGCAGGGCGACGCTAATGTCAAATCGACCTATAAAGGGAATGCCGGCATTCATCTCAACCTGTTCAATCGCATCATGTTCGCGATTAAAGAGAGGAATCTGAAGATCCTGGTCTCAACCAACATCGACAGCGAATCGCGCATCATCATAAACCGCAATATTAACGAGCGGGTGAGAAAGATCGCTCCTTTCATTGAATATGACGCAGATCCCTATGCCGTAACGGTAGATGGTAAGATGTACTGGATTATCGACGCCTATGTTAGCTCGCGATATTATCCCTATTCCGAACCGTTCAACCGTCAGAGCGGCGTCAATTACCTGCGCAACTCTATAAAAATAGCCATCGACATGTATAATGGCGACACGAATTATTATTTGATGAAAGACCCCGATCCGATTGCTCTGACGCTGCAGAAGATATTTCCGAAACTGTTCAAGGATTTCTCAGAGATGCCGGACAGTTTAAAGAAACATATTCGCTATCCCAACATGATGCTAAACGTGCAGGCGATTATGTACGCCAAGTACCACATGAACAATGTCGAGGTTTTCTATCAATCCGAGGATAAGTGGGATATTGCCAACGAGATGCTCGGTTCGGAACCGACGCCGATGACGCCGAATTACTATATCCTGAAGATTCCGGGTGAAAAAGACGTCGAATTTATTAATTCGATTCCCTATACGCCAGCCGGAAAGAAGAATATGACGGCGCTGCTGATGGCGCGGAGCGATGGCGAGAATTACGGACAGCTGATCCTGTTTCAGTTGCCGAAATCGAAGCTGATATACGGCCCGCAGCAGATAGAAGGCTTTATCGATCAGGATACGAACATCTCCAAGGAGTTTACTCTGTGGAGTTCATCGGGATCAAGCTACACGCGCGGCAACATGTTTGTTATTCCGATAGAAGATTCGCTGGTTTATGTCGAACCGGTCTATCTGGAAGCGACCAGCGGAAGCTTGCCGGAAGTCAAGCGGGTAATCATTTACTACAATGACCGGATCGCCTATGAACCAACTTTAGGAGCTGCTTTGGAGTCGATGTTTGGCGCCGGTGTTTCCAAACCGCTGACTGACATTCAGAAAGAGAGCGGCGAGGAAGTTGCGCAGGCTTCGCCGACCACGCCGGGCATGCCGAGCCTGCCGGGGACTCCGACTGAACCGGGCGAAGGTCAGACGGTCGACAGCCTGATCAAACTGTCCATCGATGCTTATAACAACGCTATGGATGCGCAAAAGAAAGGCGACTGGGCATCTTATGGACGGTATATCGACGAGCTGAACCAGTTTCTGCAACAGCTTGATAAATTGTCGGGCGGGATTATGGTCACGCCGGATGATACGACGGCAGCTCCCGTAACTCCGGCGAAAGAGCCTGCTTCTGTACAAACCAATACAGATAAGGTACAATAATAACTATTCAAGAACGGATAAGCAAGTGCGGATCATGATCAAAGCGGCTCCCGAGGGGGCCGCTTTGTTTAAGGAGGCCATACATGAATCTGGACAAAATGCTGTTTACTATACCTAAAGAAGCGCACGACCGCGAGAGCATAATCCAGCAGCTGTCATCACATCCGGAAGTCAAGTTTGTCTCTCTGGTAGGTGTTGACCTGGGCGGTCACGATACGGACGAAAAGATTCCGGTCAAGCTTTTCATCGAAGAACTTGACCGCTTTTTCCAGCAGGGCGTACAGACTGACGGCTCCAGCGTCTTTTTGCCTAAAATTGCTGCTTTGAATAACGCGAAGGTCGATATCATACCCGATCTGGACGTAAATTGGTATGTCGACTATAATTTTGATTATGTTTGCGAGATGACCGGCTTGCCAGTCGGTACGCTGCGTATACCGTCTCTCCTGCTGCACAATCACTCGGAACATGTCGGTTCTCGGGTTATCCTGAAAAAGACGACCGAGGTTTTTCGTCAGACCGTGCTGGAACTGATCCGGGAGAATCCATATGTGATGGAATATCTCGACATTTCATCGGTTGACGAGATCGAACAGATCGTCATGACAGGCGCCACCGAACTGGAATTTTGGGTCAAGACACCGGAAGACAAGGCAGACAGAGAACAGCTGATTACATCTCAAGAACTCAAGGAACAGTATTGGCAGAGGACTCGAGGAGATGTTCGTACAGCCATGGAAAAAACTCTGTTGGTGCTTGATCGCTACGGCGTGGGCATAGAGATGGGGCATAAAGAAGCCGGAGGAATCAAAGCCCGGTTAGGGAATTCGGGAAAGTTCGATCACATCATGGAGCAGCTGGAGATTGACTGGAAGTATACCACCCTGCTGCAGGCGGCTGACAATGAGATGCACATTAAGTATGTAATCAAGGATATTTTCCGTTCCTACGGTTTGATGGTCAGCTTCATGGCAAAGCCGATCAACGGAATCATCGGCAGCGGAGCGCACACGCACATGGGCGTTGCCTGTGAACTGAGAGACGGCCGAACGGTCAATCTGTTTGCGCCGAAAGACTTCAGCCGGGACTTTCTAACGCCGATCGGTTTTGGCGCTCTGATGGGAATGCTGAAGAACTATGAAGTCATGCAGCCCTTCATCGCATCTTCGAATGATGCCTTGAATCGTCTGAAGCCGAATTTTGAAGCTCCGGTGTGCATCGTCACCTCGTTGGGGCACGATGCCGGAGTGCCTTCCCGCAACCGGACAGTCCTGATCGGCCTGGTTCGCGATGAACTGAATCCCAAGAGCACCCGTTTCGAGCTTAGGTCGCCAAACCCTAAGAGCGATACCTATCTGGTCCTGGCTACAGCCTATTTGGCTATGCTGGACGGAATCGAAGCAGCTCTGACAGCCGGAAAGACACCGGCTGAGTTAGAGGCGGCGCTGTCCAAGAAATATGGCGAAGAAGTCTTTTACTTGGAAAAGGACAGGGTCTATCGCAGCGAGAAGGATGTCTACGACGCCTACACCCAGGAAGAAAGAGACCGCCTTTTCGGGAAAGCGCCGGAAACAGTCTGGGAATCGTTGCGCTGCTTTGATCTGTATCCGGATAAAATGGCAGTATTGGGGCGGGACGATATGCTTGATGAACTGACGATCGAATCTTATCGGGAAGCGATACTCGTTCAATGGGTTAAAGAGTTGCACAATCGCATAATTCCGGAAATTATGGAAGTGGTGCGCGAATGTAAAAAACACCATTCTGACCATGAAGCGACGGATTTCGATTTGGAAAATTGGAAGCAGATCGAGGAACTGAGGATTTATCTCGGTCAGGATCAGATAGCAACAAAATCTCTATTAACTCGCATCAAAAGAGCATTGGAAGAAGGCGATTATGAGGCGGCTTCAGAAATGCAGCTCGAAATGCAGGAAAAAGCCGAAGAATTGATCCGCCTGTATGTTGAATATAAAAAGAATTTGTTTTAAACAAAAAAGGGAAAACCGGTCGAGGAGGCGAATGGAGCATGCTGGACATCAAAAGAATCAGAGAAGATTATGAAGCCGTCAAAAAAGCGATCGAAAGCCGCAACCAAGGCGATTTTGGCCTGAGCCAGATCCCCGGCCTGGATAGCCGCCGACGAGAATTGCTGGCCGAAGTTGAGAGCAAGAAAAACCGGCAGAATCAGGCGTCAAAGGAGGTCCCCCGCTTGAAAAAAGAGGGGCAGGATACTTCGGCGTTGCTGGCTGAAATGAAAAAACTGTCCGATGAAATCAGACAGCTTGATCTGCAGGTGACGGAAATCGATGATAAGTTGAAGCAGACCTTGCTGAACATCCCGAATACTCCGCACGCATTGGTCCCGCTCGGATCGAGTGATGCGGACAATCAGGAGATCCGGCGGGTCGGTGAAGTGACGCAGTTTGATTTTGAACCCAAGGCGCACTGGGATGTCGGCGCCGACCTCGATATACTGGATTTTGAGCGGGCGTCAAAGATCTCGGGCACGCGCTTTACCGTCTATAAGGGATTGGGCGCCCGCTTGGAGCGCTCGGTTTTGAATTTCATGCTCGACCTGCATACGAGCGAGCATGGCTACCAGGAGATCCTGCCGCCTTTCCTGGCGAACCGGGCAGCGATGACAGGAACCGGCCAACTGCCTAAGTTTGAAGAGGATATGTTTCATGTGCCGAGTAAAGATTTCTTCCTCATACCAACAGCCGAGGTGCCTTTGACTAACCTGCGCATGGATGAGATCATCGACGGCAGTGAGTTGCCGGCCTATTATACAGCTTATACGCCCTGTTTCCGCAAGGAAGCCGGTTCGGCCGGCCGCGACACCCGGGGTTTGATCAGGCAGCATCAGTTCAACAAGGTCGAACTGGTAAAATTTACCAAGCCGGAGGACTCCTATGACGAACTGGAGAGTTTGACCGCAGCAGCCGAAGAAGTTTTGAAACGCTTGCAGCTACCCTATCGGGTGGTGCGGCTGTGCAGCGGCGACCTCGGCTTCAGCTCGGCCATGACCTACGATATAGAAGTCTGGATGCCCAGCTACGGCCGCTATGTGGAGATTTCCTCATGCAGTAATTTTGAAAGCTATCAGGCTCGGCGGGCCAATATCCGCTTCCGGCGTGAGGCGGGCAGTCGGGCTGAGTTTGTCCATACTTTGAACGGTTCAGGATTGGCAGTTGGCCGTACAACTGCGGCGATCCTGGAAAACAACCAGCAGGCCGACGGATCGGTTTTGATTCCGGAGGCGTTGCAAAGCTATATGAAGACAGATCGGATTTCGGCCAGGTAGACGCTATGCCGATGAAGATCAATGTGGGCGATATAGTCGAGCTGAAGAAACAGCACCCTTGCGGTGGGAAGAGTTTTGAAGTGATGCGTGCGGGGATGGACTTCCGCCTGCGCTGCCAGACCTGCGGGGCGCAGGTCTGGCTGACCCGTCCTAACCTGGAGAAGCGGGTCCGCCGGCTGATGCCGGTAGGGCCGGCCGTGTCGGAAGCTGATAAAAAGTAGTTGACAGAGTGTCGGTCGAGATAATATAATACTCCCAATATCGAAAATGCCAAGACGGAGTTATTGTCAGACCCTCGTGGCCCAGAGAGCCGGCGGCAGCTGAAAAGCCGGAACACTTAAGTCTGAACAGTCTCGCTCCCGAGCAGGGTTCCCGAACCTTGTCAGTAAGGAACCCCGGCCGGCCCCGTTACCAAGGCTCAGGGTTTGATAGAACCTGTTTCGAGGGATCAGCTTCGGCTGGTAATCAGGGTGGTACCGCGGTTAGTCTTTAATCGTCCCTGGAGAGTCTTCTCCGGGGACATTTTTATTTGAGCTCCGGAGACCGCAGAGAAAAAGCTTCGCCCCGACGGTAGCGAAGCAGGCAGAAAGGAGTACCGAAGATGCCAAATCAAAGAGACCAGACAAAAAAAACGGACGAAGAAAAAAAGGTAATCGGCGAACGAAAGATCCTGATTTTTGACACCACATTGCGCGACGGCGAGCAGTCGCCGGGCTGCAGCATGAATCTGCATGAGAAACTGGAACTGGCTCGTCAGCTGGAGCGGCTGGGCGTCGATGTAATTGAAGCCGGCTTTGCGATCTCCTCGATCGGTGATTTTCAATCAGTTCGCGGAATCGCTGAAGCTGTGAAAGAATCCACCGTTGCCAGTTTGGCGCGGGCGACCAAGGATGATATCGACCGGGCCTGGGAGGCAGTGTCGGTAGCTGCCCGTCCCAGGATTCATACCTTTATAGCGACTTCGCCCATTCACATGAAGTACAAACTGAATCTGATGCCCCATCAGGTGCAGGAACAGGCCGTAGCAGCAGTCAAACTGGCTAAATCCTATTGCGAAGATGTTGAGTTTTCTGCGGAAGACGCTACCCGCAGCCGACCGGAGTTCCTGGCCCAATTGTTCGAGGCAGTCATCAAAGCCGGCGCTACTACGATTAATATTCCGGACACGGTTGGCTACACGGTGCCGGAAGAATACTATGCCTTCCTGATGAAGATCCGCGAACGCTGTCCAGCCTTGGACAAGGTGGTGATGTCGGTACACTGTCACAATGATCTGGGGATGGCGGTAGCTAATTCGCTGGCGGCGATCAAAGCCGGAGCGGGACAGATAGAATGTACCATCAACGGTATCGGTGAGAGAGCCGGAAACGCCGCGATGGAAGAGATAGTTATGGCATTGAAAACACGGAAGGATCATTTTCAGGCGGACACCAACATTGAGACGACGGAAATCGCCCGGGCTTCGCGTTTGCTGTCGCAGATAACCGGTATAAAGGTTCAACCTAATAAAGCGATCGTCGGCGAAAACGCCTTCATGCACGAGTCAGGCATCCATCAGCATGGTGTATTGAAGAACAAAGAGACCTATGAGATCATGACGCCGGAATCAGTCGGACTGGTCGTCGACAACATGGTGCTGGGAAAACATTCCGGCAAGCACGCCTTCCGGACAAAAGTGAAGGAGCTGGGCTATCAGATGTCCGATGAGGCGCTGGAAGATGCCTTTACTAAATTCAAAGTGATAGCGGATAAGAAGAAGCAGATCTATGATAGGGATATTGAGGCCTTGCTCAGCAAAATAGCACTGCAGATCCCCAAAACGTATCAGATGGAAAGATATGTCATAAACAGCGGTAATTCGATTACCGCGACAGCAGTCGTCAAAATGCTGAAAGACGGACGGGCAATCGAAGAAGTAGCCAGTGGCGACGGTCCGGTTGATGCTGCCTTCCGGGCGATTGAGAAGATCATCGGCAAGAAAGTTAAGCTTGACGATTATCAGCTTGAATCCGTTACGGAGGGCGGGGACGCGTTGGGCGATGCGACAGTTAAGATCAGCTACGAAGGCGGCAACTATCTGGGGAGAGGTTTGTCAACCGACGTCATTGAAGCAAGCATCAACGCCTACATCAATGCGGTTAATAAAATGATGTTCGAGTTGAAGCAGTTGGAGAAAGAGGCCGAGTCAGCAGTTGGAGGGGGGAACTGATATGGGAATGACGATGACGCAAAAGATTCTGGCGGCGCATGCCGGCCTGCCGTCTGTTCGAGCAGGCCAGTTTATTGAGGCGAAGATCGATATCGCTTTAGCGAACGATATAACCGGGCCGGTTTCGATTAGAGAGTTTTACAAGATGGGAGCGCAGAAAGTGTTTGATCGGCATAAAGTGGTGCTGGTGCCGGATCACTTTACGCCGAACAAGGATATAAAAGCGGCAGAGCTGGCCAAGCAGCTGAGGGAGTTTGCTAAGGAGCAGGAGCTGACCAACTATTTTGAGGTCGGGCGGATGGGCATCGAGCACGCGCTGCTACCTGAGCAGGGTATTGTGACAGCCGGTGATGTTGTGATCGGCGCCGACTCGCATACCTGCACCTATGGAGCGTTGGGCGCCTTCGCCACCGGCGTAGGTTCAACTGATCTGGCGGCAGGAATGGCGCTGGGACAGGCTTGGTTCCGGGTGCCTTCGGCGATCCGGGTGGACCTGATCGGAAAACCGGGGAAATGGGTCTCCGGCAAGGATGTCATCCTGCATCTGATAGGTCTCATCGGAGTCGATGGCGCTCGCTATCAGTCGATTGAATTCACAGGGCCGGGGATCCGCCATCTGTCGATGGATGATCGCTTTGCCATAGCCAACATGGCGATTGAAGCCGGCGCCAAAAACGGTATCTTCCCGGTGGATGAGCAGACACGGGCTTATCTGAAGGCACATCGGCCGGCCAACCAGGCGCTTTTGAAGCGGCGGCGCAGCTTCAAAGCGGACAAAGACGCAAATTATGAAAAAATCTACACTTTGGATCTGGCCAAGATCAGGCCGACGGTAGCATTTCCGCATCTTCCGGAGAATACCCGGACGATCGACCAGGTGGGGGATGTTTATATCGACCAGGTGGTGATTGGTTCCTGTACCAACGGCCGGATGGAAGACATGGAGATGGCCGCCAAGATCCTGAAAGGTCGCCAGGTAGCACCCGGCGTTCGCCTGATCATCATTCCGGGCACGCAGCAAATTTACCTTAATTGTGTTAAAAAAGGCTATGCCGAGATCTTTGTCAAGGCCGGGGGAGTATTCTCGACGCCGACCTGCGGCCCTTGCCTGGGCGGTCATATGGGCATATTGGCAGCCGGGGAACGTTGCGTAGCGACAACCAATCGAAATTTTTTAGGTCGTATGGGCCATGTCGAATCAGAAGTTTATCTGGCGGGACCGGCAGTCGCTGCCGCCTCAGCGATCAGCGGAAAGATCAGCAGCCCCGAGCAGATCGGTAAAAGCAAAAAACAGGGAGAGGAGCAGTCCGATGGGAAAAGTATTTAAATATGGAGAGAATATAGATACGGATGTGATCATCCCGGCCCGGCATCTTAATATTTTGGACATTGATGAGCTGGCCAGGTATTGCATGGAAGATTTAGATCCTGATTTTGCCGAAGCAGTCCAACCGGGAGACGTTATTGTCGCCGGCCGCAATTTTGGCTGCGGCTCCTCGCGGGAACATGCACCGCTGGTGATTAAGGCAGCCGGGGTGAGTTGCGTAATCGCGCCTACTTTTGCCCGTATTTTTTACCGCAATGCCTTTAACACCGGCTTGCCGATTTTGGAATCGGAGGAGGCGGCTAAGGCGGTTGCGGCTGGCGATGAACTGGAAGTAGACTTCGCCTCCGGCAAAATCCGCAATGTCTCCAAAAATGAAGAGTATCAGGCAGAACCCTTCCCGCCCTTCCTTCGCAACATTATTGATCGCGACGGCCTGGTCGGTTATGTCAAAGAAAAGCTGGCCGCCGGTTTGAACCAAGCGGGGCAGGCGGCGGCCGGGAAAGCGGCAGCGGAGGACGAGGGAGTTGTCGGCAAGGAGGACAGGCGATGAAGAAATATCACATCGCGGTTATACCCGGCGACGGCATCGGCCCGGATATCGTCAGCCAGGCAGTCAAAGTGCTGAAGGAAGCGGGCGCATTATTTGAACTGGAGTTTGAGTTTCATGAACTTTTGGCCGGCGGAGCGGCGATCGATCAAGTGGGAGCCTGCCTGCCGGCGGAGACGGTGAAGACGGCGCGCGAATGTGACAGCATACTGTTAGGCGCGGTCGGCGGCCCGGCCTGGGATCGCCTACCCGGCGACGCCAGGCCGGAACAGGCCATCCTCGGTCTGCGTAAGGAGTTTGGCCTGTTCGCCAACTTGCGGCCGGCTCTGCTGTTTTCGCAGTTGGCGGCCGCCTGCCCGCTGCGCGCCGATTTAGTGGCGGGCGGTCTCGACCTGCTGGTGGTGCGTGAGCTGACCGGAGGCATTTATTTCGGCGAGCGCGGGCATAAGGACACGGACATGGGACCGGCTGCCTACGATGTTGAGCAATACAGCGAAGGCGAAGTCCGCCGGATTGCAGAAGTAGCTTTTCAGATGGCGCTCAAGCGCCGGCGGCAGGTCGTCAGCGTCGATAAAGCCAACGTTTTAGAGAGCTCCCGCCTATGGCGGCGGGTGGTGACGGAAACCGCCGCCGCTTATCCGGAAGTCAGCTTAGAGCATATGTATGTCGATAACGCCGCCATGCAGCTGGTGCGCCAGCCTGCTCAGTTTGACGTTATCGTTACCGGAAATCTCTTCGGTGATATCCTGTCCGATGAAGCCAGCATGGTCACCGGTTCGATCGGCATGCTGCCTTCCGCCAGTTTGGGGAGCGGCAGTTTTGGCCTGTATGAGCCTATCCACGGCAGTGCGCCGGATATCGCCGGTACAGACAGGGCCAACCCCATGGCGACCATTTTATCGGCGGCGATGATGCTGCGCTATTCATTCGATCAGGCTGAAGCGGCTCAGACGATTGAAAAGGCGGTAGCGCAAGTGCTCGATCAGGGTTATCGGACAGCCGACCTGTATACCGTCGGAACCACGCTGGTAGGAACGGAGAAGGCCGGCCAGCTGATTGCTGAAGCCCTCCAAGCATGATAGAATAAAAAAAGGCCAATTTTGGCATAGCGATGCAAGAGAAGCTGGTCAAAGAGAGACCTCCGACTCGGACAGTGTTTAAATGGAGGGGGAGGCAGAAATGGAATTCAAAGATGTATTGTATAAGCGGCAGAGCATCCGCAAATTCACCGACCAAGAAGTTAAGGCGGAAGATTTAGAACAGATTCTTGACGCGGCCAGGGTGGCGCCGTCTGGAGACAATAGACAAAACTGGCATTTTGTGGTTGTGCGCGGTTCCGAATTAAAAGAAAAAATCCGGCAGGCGATCGAAGATCGAAATGAAGCGATTGCCGCTTTGGTTGAACCCAAAGATCCGGAGAGGGCGGCCCGTTTTCGCAAGTTTGCCAAGCACTTCGCCTATTTCTTTGTTGACGCTCCGGTATTGATCGTCACCTTCACAAATATCGATCAGCCCAGCGGTGCTCGCGAATATCGGATTGCCGGCATTGGTCAGGAAGAGATCGATAAACTCTATTTGCGCAGCCCGGGCTTGCAGAGCATAGGCGCGGCGGTTGAAAATATGACCTTGAGAGCAGTTGATTTAGGCTATGGTTCTTGCTGGCTGACCGGTAGCAACTACGCCGCCGAGCAGATCGCTGAAGTTCTGAAAGAAGCCGGTTTTGAAAAAGAGGGCTATTTTATCGCCAACATGCTTGCGCTGGGCGTACCGCAGCCCGACCCTAAGAGTCCGCCGAAAAAAACATTTGAGGAGATTGTCACTTATCTGTAAGATAGCTCAGCCGCCCGGCCAGGCTGTCTATTTGATTAAGCGGTATTCTTGTGAAATAAAACAAAACTGCTGATGGCTGATCGTCATCAGGTCGGATCATGACTGGGGAAAAGGTCAATCCGACTTTCGCCGCCGCCTGGCACAGAGCCAGCGCGGCTTTTTTATGTCTGGCCTGGCGCAGCTCCAGCAACATGTGAAGGCCGGAGCTGTTATTTAGGATGCGGAAGGTTTTGCCGCAATGCCGTTCGATCAGCTCGCTGATGATCTGGCGTTTTTGGGCGTAAAGCTTGCGGATGCGCCGGAGATGAGATTGATAATAGCCCTGTTCCATGAACAGACCGAGGGTCAGTTGTTCAGCTTTTGAACAGCTTTGATCATAGGCGGCAGAAAACTCCTGGAAAGTCTGGCTCAGGGTCGTCGGCAGCACCATATAACTGATTTTAGCCGAAGGATATAGCGTTGAAGAGAAGGCGCCGATATATACGACGGATCCCTCTTCGTCCAGACCGGCCAGCGAAGGCACCGGACGACTGTCATAGCGCAGTTCGCTGTTGTAATCATCTTCGATGATCAAACTGCGGTTGGTTCTGGCCCACTCTAAAAGCGCATAACGTCTGCCGACCGGCATAATGGAACCGGTCGGGAACTGATTTGAAGGGCTGACATATACTGTTGATTGGAGATTGGCCGGCAGGCGCTCCACAACAATTCCCTCCCGATCGATTGCGATCAATTGAGAGCGGAAGCCTCTGTCACGGAAAATACTGCGCACCGGCAGATAACCTGGATCTTCAAAAGAGACCAGACTTATATCCAGGCGTCGCAGGATTAGGCAAAGCAGGTTGATCAGCTGCTGAGTACCGGCGCTGATGACGATCTGCCGCCAGTCGCAGCGGACGCCCCGTGCCTGGTAGATATAGCGGGCGATCTGCTTGCGCAGAGCCGGCTCGCCTTCCGGCCGCCCTTCTTGTAAAAGCGCGGCGATGTGGTCTGTCATGACCTGCTGATAGCATTTTCGCCATTTGATGAAATTGAAATTGGCGGGATCGAAGAGCAGGCCGCCGACTTGTTGGCCTTCCAGCCCTGCGTCATCAATTGATCTGTTTAAAATGTCTGCCGCCGGTGCCAGATCGGCCGAATCACGGACGGCTCTTTCGATTGTGATTACATTGACAAAAAAACCTGAGCGGGGACGGTTTTGGACATAACCTTCGACGGCCAGTTGGTCATAAGCCTGTCTGACTGTTGTCAAGCTGAGGCCGAGCTGCTGCGCCAGCTGCCGAAGCGAGGGCAGCTTTTCTCCGGCCGGTATCGCTCCAGCTAGGATTTCGTCGCGAATAAAGGCGAATAATTGTCGATAAAGAGGCTGGCCGGCTTGATTGTTTAATCCGGGCATGACAGTCAGCATAGTGACACTCCTGTCTGTATATAAAACAAAGAGAGATATCTGTATATAATAAAGAAAATATAACGGAGAAAAGGAGTCTTTGTCAAATCTGTATATATAAAATAAGTTCAAATTGGATATTTTAACAACCACAATACAGCGCTATGATAGAAAAGGATTCATAAAAGAAGGCAAAAGACAGGATTGAGGAGCATGACAGAATGGCTGACAGTGGTTCAAATTCAATTGCCAAGACAAGCAAGCGTTCGCAAAAAGTCATACTGACGGGCTTGATGGTGGCGGTGACGACGGTCGCGACCATGGCGATCGCCATTCCGGTGCCGTTTACCAATGGTTATATCCATCTCGGAGACAGCATTATTTTCTTGTCGATATTGATTCTGGGACGCAATTATGGTGCTGTTTCGGCAGGCGTCGGATCAGCTTTGGCGGATATTTTGCTCGGGTTTGTCAACTGGGCGCCCTGGACACTGATTATAAAAGGAGTGATGGCATGGCTGGGAGGACTGGTGATTGAAAAAGGCGCCCTTAAATCGCGCAACACCATCATCGCCGCCTTGGCGACCGGCGGTTTTTGGGTAGCGTTCAATTTTGCCGTTCATCGCATCATTCGCTTCGAAGCGGAGCACGACCCGGCGGGCATGCTGAACGAGGAGACCCCAGATCTGAGTCAATTAGGCCAGTTTCTCGACAAAGTACAAGGCCAGTTGATGATCGTTGCTCTGGCTATTCCTGTCTTTCTGATCGTTATCGCTGTTTTGCTGCGTTGGAAAGAAAGCCTGGTGATACCCATCTATCAACTGACAGGGATGACTTTGAGCGGCTTGTGGATGGTGTTCGCCTACTATGTGGCGGGTGGTTTGATGTATGGTAATTTCGCTGTGGCGGCGTTTAGCATTCCGGCCAATATGGTGCAGTTCGTTGTAGGCTTCCTGGTGGCCTCGCTGCTTGCGGCAGCACTCGCCAAAACTCCTGCCATACGATACTTTGAATATCAACCTAAACTGCGCAATTTAACCAAATAGCGAGCGGCCATAAGTGGTTCGCGCAGCAAAGGCATAAATTTTATAGCCGGCAGACGTCTTGTTTTGATTAGGTCGGTCAGCCAAATAGTCAGACTTTTTTCATTGGCTTTGCCCAATAGACTGATCAGCGAAGGTCCGGGCAACCGTTTCTTTTTCTGGATGGCAGCTTGCAGCTGCGCCAGGTCTTCGCTCAATTCTTTTCGGTATTTTTCTACTCGTTCGATCAGTGTTGCCTCATAGACAGATCGTGAATATATCGTTTCGGCCGACAGACCAAATATACGCCCGGCAGCTTCTGCTCGAAGCAGATCTCTTTTTGAGAAAGATTTCAAGGCGAAGGTAAACCAATCGCCATCGAAAAAGCCGTAGCGTTTCAGAGTGTCGAGATAACCCAATCGCATGATGCGGGCGGCGTTTTGGCCGCCGAAGCTGATGATGCTGCCTAAATCCCAGCTGCTGCGGATATAAATGATATTATCGAAATTTTTGATTTGATTGCGTTTGGCAATGCCGGAACCCAAATCGACTGCCACTATGTTGTCGGCTTTGCGATCCAGAGCCATCTTGACAGGTATGCCATCGTAATAACCACCGTCGGCATACCTCGTTTTGTCTATCTCCTGAGGCAGTATGGCCGGAAAAAGAGAAGCGCTGGCCAGGATAAAGTCAATCAGCTTTCCCTCCGGAATGTCCTCAATAAAAAGATAGTGGGGAGTAAAAGAAGGCAGTTCAACAGTGACCAGACCAAATTCGACAGGACTATTTCGAATCGCTGCCTCGTCAATATGCTCATCAAGCAACTTCCGCAAGGGCAGATCGTCGCTTTTTAAGGGGTTGGCGTCGAACACCATACCGATATTCAGATTGACCCATAGGTCGGTGGCCAGTTCAAACGAACCCTGTGCGATGACCGCGGCATTGATAGCGCCGACTGACGCGCCGACGACCAGAGACGGCTCGATACCGGTCTCCCGCAAGGCTTGCCAAACGCCGATCTCATAGGCTCCGCGAGCACCGCCGCCGCCTAATACTAAAGCGGTTTTGCCGGACATTTTGTTGCGCTCTTAGAGAACCAACGAAGGCGGTGTGTGGACACGAGCTGCATATTCATTGTTTAGGGCATATAGACCTTGCGAGCTATTGCCAAATAATTCCATATTGCTGATTAGCTCTTCCGCGTTTGTTTCTTCCTCGGCTTGCTCTGTTACGAACCAATCAAGAAATTTGATCGTTCGATAGTCATTTTCCGCTAAAGCGGCGGCATAAATTTGATGAATTGAATCGGTAATGAAGCGCTCATGCTCAAGACCGGCCTTAAGAGGCTCCATGTCGTTCTGATATGTTCCCTCCGGCTTTTCAAGTGCCTCTAAAGTTACCGGCAGGCCGTTGTTTTGCATGTATTTCATGAACAACATCGCATGGTCGCGCTCTTCCATTGCCTGTACCGTATACCAGTTTCCAAAGCCATTTAGGCCTCTTTGGATATAATAGTTTGCGAAAGCCAGGTATAGATAAGCGGAAAAAAATTCTTTATTTATCTGCTCGTTTAACATTTTGACAACTTTTTTGCTGATCATTGGAAAATCCTCCTTTATATGGCTTAGCTTTAATTTGATTTCGATTTGCTAATCTTCATACCCAGCGGACAGGAATCATAAACCGCAAAGCGCTGTTGTAATGACCTTTTTCAAGGGTTTTTATGTTGAAAGTTTATACTTTACAATTTCTTGACAGTATGGTATTCTGTCAATGGTATTTTGGATATGTACGAATTGATTCACATGTATTTGTAAGTCAGATTTCGTCCGGATGATTTGCAGATACATGTTGTTTTTTATCCGGCAGAATAGTCGAGATACTTTGAAAAGTTTAGCAACGGATAATTTTTAAGGAGGTATCTTTAATGAATAAAGGTACGGTCAAATGGTTTAATGAGAGCAAAGGGTTTGGATTTATTTCGAACGATGAAGGCGGGGACGATGTATTCGTACATTTCTCCAGCATCGTTGCCGACGGATTCAAAACGCTGGCGGAAGGTCAGAAAGTCACCTTCGACGTCGAGCAGGATCCGAAAAACAGCAGCAAGCTGCGCGCTGTGAACGTGAAAGCGGTCTAATAGTATTAATCTCGTAAACCACAAAAAGGGCCGGCTCACAATCTGCAAATGATGACGAGTCGCCCTTTTTGTTTGCGCAGTTTAATGTTTGCGTTTCGTCATATCCGAGCGAAAAGACATCAGCCGTTGCTTTCCTATGCTGTACACTCGTTTGACCTGCCTCCGGCGGAGCGCCAGGTCATTTTTAATGCGCTGTACATTATCGAAAAAGATATCCGGGGGAAAGAAGCGGTTCTTTTGAGGGACAAAACTGTCACAGATCTCTTCGTAGCGGCGATAGGCTTTGTTGACGGCGGTTTCCCAAGATAGATAGATCGATTCGGAAGCGTTTTTACCGATTCTTTTTAAGAATTCCCGATTTTCTCCGACTGCAGTCAGACAGTCGGCCAGATCAAAAGCAGTCTCGTTGATTAACAAGGCCGATTCTTGATCCTGAGCCTGTTCGGCGGCGGCGCTATTGCGAATCAGAAGAGAAGGGCAGGAGCAGGCGGCGGCCTCGTTGACAACGATACCATTGGTGTCATAGGAAGATGGAAAAAGGAACAGATCGGCTAAAGAAAAATAGACGCGCAGTTTTTCGCGATCATGTATGGCGCCGACAAAATGACAATTTTCCATAAGTCCAAGCAGTTGGGCGTAGTCTTCGATCTCCGGTCTGTCATAACCGTCGCCAACGAAAACCATATGAAAGTTCCGGCCGTTTTCTTTTACTCGTCGCAGACCGTCCAGAATCAGGCGGATTCCTTTGTACCACATGTGTCGGCCAACATAGAGATAGATAGGCGCGTCATCGTGGATATTCAGCCGCTTTTTAAGATCAAGGATAGTCTGGTCAGGAGCTCTGCGCCTATCAAAATCGGTTCCGTTCTCCATCACGCGATAATCACCTTCATAGCCCAGGCTGCGTAAGTTTTCTCCCGCTCCCCGAGAAACGGTCCAAATCTCGTCGCAGGCATTGATATTGGAGATTAAAAATCGCAACGAAGCGCTGCGGATGGGATTGAGAGCAACGACTTTGTTGATATCAATATCATATTTTGTATGGTAAGTTAGGATTAGGGGGATGTCGTTGGCGTAGCGGAGAGTTCGGGCGAGTACGGCTGATATGAAAGGGCAGTGCAAATGAATCAGATTCATTTGTTTCTGGTTTAAGGCGTAGAGCACTTTGGGGTCGAAGGGATAGCCGGCCCGGTAGCCGAGTTTTTTATTAACATAGGCGCTGGGGTAGCGGATCACCTCAAAGGGATACTGGTCGCGAACGTTTGGATACCAAGGCGTAGCAACAATGGCTTGTCCATGAAGTCTTTGAATCTCACGGGCATAGTTAAACGCCACATTCGCTACTCCGTCGATAGTGGGAGGAAACGAATCGTTGAAAATGCCTATCGTCAATTTGTTCATATTAGATCAGTCCGTCGGTCAAGCCAATTCTTCATCAGTGATAAAGGTACAGGTGGCGGAGTCAGATTGTCTTCTTATATCATAGGCACAAATCTCACTATGATACAATGTTTCCTATCCTGCCGCAACGCCGCAATCCAGCAATTGTAAAGAGTAAGGCTGGATAATCTGTTAGAAAACATTATATCATATCATTTAATTTCTGTTAATCAATGTTGTTTTCCAGGCTGAACTTTTCGAAGAAAGAACAAGAAGTTGTATAGGCAAGACAGTTGAGTGTTTTTATTTTACTGTATAAGTGGTAAGATAATGGGAAAAACGAGAAGAGGCGAATGGCGTGGATTTGATCGTGGCAACTCGAAACCGGCATAAAATCGAGGAAATTGAAGTCATAACAGAGGCTTTCGGCTTTCGGCTGCTGTCGCTTGATGATGTAGGATTGACGGATTTAGAGCTTATCGAAGACGGCACAACTTTCGAGGAGAACTCATTAAAAAAAGCCCGCGCTGTGTTTGAACAGGGCGCGGGTGCTGTTTTAGCGGATGATTCAGGCTTGGCAGTGGATTTTTTAGAGGGAGCGCCCGGTGTTCATTCCGCACGTTTTGCCGGCGAATCAGCTGATGATCAGCAGAATAATTGCAAGTTGCTGCGTTTGTTGGCCGGCCTGCCGGCTGAAAAACGTACCGCTCGGTTTATCTGTGTCATGACGCTTTTGGGAGTTGACAGCCAACCACTGATCGCTCGTGGTGAATGCGCCGGGCAAATCCTGAAGACGCAGCGTGGAAATGCCGGATTTGGATATGACCCTCTGTTTTTACCGGCAGGACAGAGCCAGACTTTTGCTGAGATGCCAAGTTCTATAAAGAACCGGATTAGTCATCGGGCGATGGCGCTTCGTGAATTGGGCAGATTGATCGGAGAACTTAAGGGAGGGCAGATGAAGAAATGAATCGCAGTCACCTTAAGACGGTTTTCTTTCGGGTTATCGAACGGATGCGCCGGCCATATTATCAAGGCGTCGCCGCTGAACTGGCTTTTTTCTTTTTGCTTTCAATGGTTCCGCTGTTCTTTTTGTTTGGCCAGATGCTGGGCTTGTTTTCGCTGTCGATGGATTTGGTGAACAATGTTTTAAAGGAATATATCTCGGAAGAGATGGGGAAAAGCCTGCGCGAATATATGAATTATAAGCCGCCCGGAACCTTGAATCTCTTTTTTGTTTTGTTTGCGCTCTGGTCGGCTTCCAAAGCCCAGTATTCGATGATGCAGATCGCCAACTACAGCTACACCGGTATGAATACCGGCCGGGGCTTCTTTAAGGAAAAATTGCGGGCCATGCTGCTGGTTGTCATCACCATCGTATTGCTTGGCATCGGCCTTTCTCTGTTGGTATATACGGAACCACTGATGCGCTTGTTTGACCTCTATGTCACACGCGTTATGGAATTGCCTTTGCCGGTTACAAAGGTGTGGTATACGCTGCGTTGGCCGATAGGTATTGCGATTTATTTCTTTGCCATCGGTTTCATCAATTATACTTTGCCGACAAAGCGGATCTCGATCAAAAAAATCATCCCGGGGAGTATATTTACTTCCGCCGGGATGTTGATTGCGACCTGGATCTATTCATACTACGCTTCGAACTTTTCGAGATGGAACATCCTCTATGGCAGCTTAGGCACCATCATTGGCTTGCTCCTTTGGTTTTACATCCTTGGTTATGTCCTGGTTGTCGGCATCGTTATTAACGCTGTTTGGCAGGAGGAGTGATGATGCGGACGAGGAGGATGTCGGCGTGTTCCATGGCAGCCTTGAGGGCTTCCGGATCAACTGCCCCATCCAGATCGGTTGCCGTGACTGCATAGTCGTCACGATACTGATTGGTCAGGTTGACTGCGCGCAGGCCGGCGTCGGCCAAAGCTTGTGTCACACTGGCGAGCGCGTCGGTGCTGCTGCGGTGAAGCACCACTAAGCGTGGTTTATCGGTTATGGGGCCGAGGTTGACCGGCGGGAAGTTGACCGAATTGTGGATGTTTCCGTTTTCCAGATAATCCATAATTTCTTCTACAGCCATGATGGCACAGTTTTCTTCAGATTCTTCGGTTGACGCACCTAAATGGGGGATGCCCATTACTTTTTCATGATGTACAACGGCGTCGTTGGGGAAGTCGGTTATGTACAGTCTCAGCTTGTCATTAGACAGGGCGTCCAGCAGGTCTTCTTCCTTGACGATCGCAGCGCGGGAGAAATTCAGCAGGCAGGCGGTCGGTTTCATCAGGCTGAGGAGCTTGCTGTCGAACATACCTTTGGTTTCATCAACAAAAGGTATGTGAATCGTCACATAATCGCAAAGCGGCAACATGGCTTCAAGATCGTCGTTTAATTCGACCGCGGGAGACAGGGCGTGAGCCGTTCGCACAGATATGAAGGGGTCGTTTCCGATTACGTTCATGCCCAAACAGGTGGCAGCGTTAGCGACTTGAACGCCGATCGCTCCTATGCCTATAATGCCCAGTGTTTTTCCTTTAATTTCACTGCCGGCGAACTGCGATTTGCCGGCTTCAACGGCCTTGGCAACATCATTTGACAGTCCGCGCGTCCAGGTAATGGCCGGATTTATGTTCCTGGCGGACATCAACAGAGCGGTCAGCACCAGTTCTTTTACTGCGTTGGCATTGGCTCCGGGAGTGTTAAAGACAACGATTCCCTGGTCGGCACAGCGTGTCAGAGGGATATTGTTTACGCCTGCCCCGGCTCTGGCGATCGCCATCAAAGAGGAAGAAAAATCCATAGCTTTCATATCCTGGCTGCGAACCAGAATTCCGTTCGCAGCCGAAGCGTCTTCGATGATCTGGTAGCCCTCGGGAAAACGAGCCAGGCCCTTTTTTGAGATTTTGTTGAGAGTAGCGATGGTGAACATTTTGATCTCCTTTAAGTAGTGCTTTATAATAGCTGTCTTGAATCGGCCGGTCTGCCGGCGTTATTATTTGCTATGATTTTTTTCGAATTCTTTCATATAGTCGACCAGCGCCTGCACGCCTTCCACAGGCATTGCGTTGTAGATGCTGGCGCGCATGCCGCCAACCGTCCGGTGTCCGCCCAGATTGCTCAGGCCGCGTTCTTTGGCGCCGGCGATGAATTCTTTGTCGAGCACATCGTCGCCGGTCACAAAGACAACATTCATCAGGGAACGGTCGCGCTTGGCGACCGGACAGCGGAAGAGCGGGCTGTCGTCTATCGCCTGATAGAGCAGATTTGCTTTTGCTTCGTTGATCTTCTGCAGAGCGGCGACACCGCCCTGTTGCTTGACCCATTGGAAGGTAAGTCCTGCCATGTAGATTGCGAAGCAGGGGGGCGTGTTGTAGAGTGAATCATTATCGGCATGTGTTTTGTAATCAAGCAAGACTGGCGTGCTGGGAGCAGCAAAACCGATCAGGTCGTCCCGGATGATGACGATGGTTACTCCGGCAGGGCCGACATTTTTTTGCGCACCGGCAAATACCACTCCGAATTTTGTTATATCGATTTCTTCTGATAAGAACATAGACGACAAGTCGCTTACCAGCGGAACATAGCCGGTGTTGGGGATGCTGGTATAGCGGGTGCCGTAAATTGTGTTGTTATAGGTGATGTAGAAATAATCGGCGTCTTTACTATATTTAGCCGGATCTACATCGGGGATGTAGGTGAAAACGCTATCCTCAGAAGAGGCGAGGATGTTCACTTCACCAAAGCGGGTCGCTTCCTGAGCGGCTTTTTTAGCCCACGAGCCGGTGATGATGTAGTCGGCTTTGCGGGAAGCACGGAATAGGTTCAACGGTACCATAGAAAACTGAAGGGAAGCTCCACCCTGCAGGAAAAGAATCTTATAGTTGTTCGGAACATTCATAAGAGTGCGCAGGTCGTCTTCCGCTTTGAAGAGTATCTCTTCAAAAAGTTTGGACCGGTGGCTTAGTTCCATAACGGACATACCGCTGTTGCGATAGTTTGTCATTTCGGCAGCGGCTTGCTCGAGAACCGGGAGGGGCATCATCGAAGGGCCGGCCGAGAAGTTGTAAATGCGCTTTTCTGTCATGTCGTTTATCTCCTGTTTAAAATTTATCAATTCATTATAACAGCAAGTAAAAAAGATTGCATTAAAAATCGCGAAAAAAACTAATAACCATATTGGCTTAGCCTTGTCTCTATTCATTATGCTATGATAAAATGTACATCAGATTATTCGAAACAGGAGAACACTCTTATGAAATATTTGATTCTCGTACCCGATGGAGCAGGCGACGAGCCGCTTGAACAACTAAAAGGCAGAACACCGCTAGAAGCGGCAAAGCTTCCGAACATTAACCGCCTGGCGGCACAGGGGTTAGTGGGAATGGTGAGAACCGTACCGGAAGGCATGGCTCCGGGCAGCGATACCGCTAATTTATCGGTCATGGGCTTTGATCCCCGGAAATACCACACCGGTCGTTCGCCTCTTGAGGCGGCCAGCATCGGTATAGATATGGCGGATACAGACGTTGCTTTCCGCTGTAACCTGGTCACGCTGAGTGATGCCGCAGCTTATGACGATAAACTGGTGCTCGACCACAGCGCTGGCGAAATTTCTACCGCCGAAGCAGACGAGCTGATAAAAGCAGTCAACGAAACTTTTGGCGATAAAGATAAAAAAGTTCAATTTTATACCGGCACAAGCTATAGACATGCCATGATTGTTAAAAACGGCGAGACAAATTATGATCTGACGCCGCCGCACGATATTTTAGAACGCCGGGCGGGCGATTACCTGCCCAAAGGAGAAGGCGCCGGCTTTATCGAACAAATGATGCGGCAGAGCTATTCGCTTTTAGAGAATCATCCGGTCAATCAGAGTCGCCGGGCGCGCGGATTAAAGCCGGCCAATTCGATTTGGATCTGGGGGCAGGGACGTAAGCCGGCGTTGGATTCGCTGGCAGACAAATATAAGGTGAAAGGCGCCACAATCTCAGCCGTCGATCTGATCAAGGGCATCGGCATTTTAGCGGGAGTCGATTCGATCGATGTTCCGGGTGCGACTGGAACGATCGATACGAATTATGAAGGGAAGACCCGGGCGGCGATCGAACTTTACGAGCAAGGCTATGATTTTGTTTATATGCATCTTGAGGGACCCGACGAATGCTCTCATCAAGGCGATCTGCAGTGCAAGATCACTGCGCTGGAGAGGATCGACGAACGCATCGTTGCTCCCTTGGTCGAGTATTTAGAATCCAGCGGACAGCCGTTTCGGATTCTGATCGTACCAGACCATCAAACCCCGCTTCGCATCCGGACACATGCTGGTGAGCCGGTGCCCTTCGTTTTTTATGACAGTGAAAAAGCAGCTGGTGAAAAGGCGGCCGACCCGACGCGATTTTTTGGCGAAAGCTCCGGGGAAAAAGGCTTGTTTTTTGACGCCGGCTATCAGATGACAGATTGGTTTTTTGGACGGGAGGCAGAATGAACAAACAGTCATTCCGCTGTTTCATCCTGATTTTATGTTGCTTTCTGATCTGCTTCGGGCCAACGGTGACCGAACAGTCTTTTGCAGCGCCCCCGCAGCTGGCGTTGACAGGACAAAGCGCGATCCTGATCGACGCTGCTTCCGGGAAGGTCCTGTATGAAAAAAACAGTCACGCCAAGCGTTTTCCGGCCAGCACGACAAAAGTGCTGACAGCCATTCTGGCTTTAGAAAATCTTGATCTCGATCAAACAGGTATCGTTGATAATGAAACGCCCTATACCGAGGGTAGCCGGATCTACCTGGTTGAGGGAGAAGAAGTGACGAACCGGGATGTTCTGTATGGACTTTTGCTTGAGTCGGCCAACGATGCGGCAGTGCATTTGGCCAAACAGGTATCAGGCAATCTATCAGATTTTATTAAATTGATGAATCGCAAAGCGAAGAAGCTGGGCGCCACTGACAGTCAGTTTATCAATCCTAACGGGTTGCACGAAGACGATCATTTAAGCACTGCCTATGACCAGGCGATGATTGCTCGCTATGCGATGCGAAATCCGCTTTTTCGTGACTATGTCTCAACCTATAAATATGATATGGCGGCGACCAACAAACAAGATGAGCGGCATTTTTACAATACGAACCGCATGCTGTATGACGAAGTGCACAAAGTGACCGTCGGCGGCCTTCAACGGGCCTGTAAATATGATGGTGTTACCGGCATTAAAACCGGCTATACAAGTAAAGCCGGCGGTTGCTTAGTAGCTTCCGCCAAGCGAGGAGACACTGAATTGATTGCGGTCACCCTGGCCTCTACTGACATGGGGCGCTTTGCGGATTGTATTACCTTACTGGATTATGGTTTTTCACAATATCGAACAGTCAACCTGATGAAAGCCGGAGAAAGCGTAGGCCAGGTAAGCGTGAAACGTGGGGAAAAGAGACGCGTCGATGTTCAAATGGCCAGCGATGTATGCGCTGTGCTGCCGCTGGAAGCTTCTGATGAGATGATCCGCACTGAGCTGGTGCTGGAAAAGGCGCTGCAAGCGCCTTTCAAAAAGGGCACGTCGGCCGGGGTCTTGCAAGTCTATGCCGGCGATGAACTCTGTGGGGAATATAAAGCGGTCACTGCCGTTGCAGTTGATCGGGGAGGGCTGTTGTCGGTTATCGGCATACCGGACGACATTGTTCGGCTGATTCGCAATATCGTTTTGGCAGTGTTGGGGAGCGTGCTTTTGCTGCTGCTTGTTTACATAATGATAAAACGGCGGCAAATCAGAAGAAAAAAAGAGCGGCGCCGCAGACAAAAACTGCGCAGCGGCCGCTATTACGATTGAAGCAGCTTTGTATCAGCGATCAGTGGCCAACAGCAGCTCCGCTACTTTATAGACGTCGCCGGCTCCCATGCTTATAATCAAATCACCCTTTTGGGCGTTTTCCAGAATAAATTGAACTATAGGCTCAAACTCGGGGATATAATAAATATCCTTTTCGGGATGAGCTTTTTTCATGGCATCAGCCAGATCCTGCGAGCTGATTTTATGGATGTTTTTTTCCCGGGCAGCATATATGTCAGTTAGAATGACTTTGTCGGCGTCGCCGAAGGCTTCCGCGAAATCATCAAACAGTGCCCTGGTGCGGGTATAGGTGTGCGGTTGAAAAATGCACCAGAGATTTTTGTGGGGGATATTCAGGGCAGCTTTGAGAGTGGCTTTGATTTCGGTTGGGTGGTGGGCATAATCGTCTACGATGCGCAGCCCGTGCGCGGTCGTGCCTAGCACATCGAAACGTCGCTGGGTGCCGTTGAAAGCTTCTAAAGTCCGGATGATTTCCGGCATTCCGACGCCGATAAAGTGGCAGCAGGCCGCTGCTGCTAACGCATTTATGACATTGTGTTCGCCTGGAACAGCCAGTTTGATGCGGCCCAGCGGCTCCTCTCCATTCTTGTTCAAAGTGAAAGCGGGCAGACCCAGCGAATTAAATTCGATATCGGTAGCGTAGTAGCCGCATTCTCTGTTGAAACCGAAAGTGATGACCCGACATTGCAGATCAGGTATTATGGCGTTGACCAGAGGGTTTCCTTCATAGGCGAATATCGTACCATTTTCTGGAACCTGGCTGGCAAACTGGGCGAATGAACGCACTATATGCTCGATATCAGTGAAGTAATCTAAATGATCGGAATCAATGTTCATGATGATCTCAATCAGCGGCTTGAGAGTGAGGAAACTGTCCATATATTCGCAGGCTTCCGTTACAAAGTAGGAACCGTTGCCGACTTTTACATTTCCGCCGAACTCTTCGATATTTCCGCCGATCAGTATCGTTGGTTGCAAACCGGCGTGTTCAAGGATCAGAGACACCATTGAAGTAGTAGTGGTTTTGCCGTGCGTGCCGGACACGGCAATGCTGACCGGACTGTTTTGCATCAGCAGGCCGAGTGCATCAGCCCGGGTACAGATGGGGATGTTTTGTTCGCGTGCTGCAATCAATTCCGGATTATCTGGTGAAACAGCCACTGAATAGATGAGCAGATCAGCGCCTTTGATGTTTTCCGCAGCGTGTCCGATATAGATAGTGGCGCCGGATTCTTGCAGTTGCTTGGTGTGCGCATTCTCTTTCATATCGGAACCGCTGACCTTAAGTCCCTGCGCCAGCAGCAAAACCGCAATCGCTGATAGACCAACGCCGCCGATACCCACGCAATGTATATGTGAATGCTCTTTGAGATTAAGCATGGCTTTCTCCTATCGTTTAATGAAAAAGATTATACCACACAGGGCCGGCTCGTGGAGAACTTTTGTGACCAGCCAATAAAAAAACAAAATATTCAGAAACGACGGAAAATTTTCTCTTTTTTGCTTGCCAGAAACCTCTGGGCTGTTATAATGAAGTTATCTGGAACTACGAAAAGCTTGGCCTGCGAAGGGTGGTGATTCGAATGCGTATAACGGATGTACGGATTCGAAAGGTAAACGATGAAGGAAAGATGAAAGCAGTCGCATCGGTCACTTTTGACGACGAGTTTGTAGTTCATGATATCAAAGTGATCGAGGGGCAGAATGGTTTTTTCATCGCTATGCCCAGCCGGAAGATGGGAGAAGGCGATTTTCGCGATATTGCGCATCCGCTGACTTCCGAGACACGAAACCGGATCAAGGATGCAATTTTTGAAGCCTACGACAAAGCACTGGAATGGAAAGGGGAAGCAGAACCTGAAAACAGAGCGGACGAGGCGAGTATAGCAAATGGTGAAGCAGCTGAAACTATAGGCGCATGACAAGCCGTTGGCCATTGCAATAACAATTACACCGACCATCCGGCCGGTGTTTTGCTGTGGGATTTTGGTGGATGCCTTGCCCTGTCGGAGCGATGATGATATACTTATATCGTCATTTCGCAAGCCGTCCATATGACTTGCCAACACAGGAAGCGAGGAAAGCAAAATGAGCGAGCGGACAAATGAACGCGAAGCGTTGCTGCAGTCTGCGGCTAAAGCAGAAGAAGAGAGACTCGGGATTGTCATGAAGCACATGGCAGCCGGAGTCCTTTTTACTGATTGGAAAACAGTATATATTGACAAACAGGTAAAAATTGGAAAAGGCAGTCTGATAGAGCCTGGCGTAATGCTGGCCGGGCAGACCGTCATCGGTGAGTATTGCGTGATCGGTTTCAACAGCAAGATCAAAGATAGCATCATTGGCGATCAGGTAGATATACAATGCTCGGTCATTTTGGAAAGCAAGGTGGGACGGAATGCGCATGTCGGCCCTTTTGCCTACCTGAGGCCGCATAGCGACATAGGTGAAGGCGCCAAAGTGGGCGATTTCGTTGAGGTGAAGAATTCACGAATCGGCAATGAATCAAAGGTGTCGCATCTTACCTATGTGGGCGACGCCGATATCGGTGACGGTGTGAATCTGGGCTGTGGCGTAGTTTTTGTCAATTACAATGGCACGGACAAAAATCGATCAACCATCGCCGATGGAGCTTTTATAGGCTGCAACACTAACCTGATCGCACCGGTCAACGTAGGTGAAAAAGCCTATGTGGCAGCTGGCGCGACCATAACGGAAGATATTCCGGCCGGAGCCTTGTGCATAGGGCGGACAGAGAATAAGATAAAGGAAGGCTGGGTAGAACGTCGCGGTCTTCTTAAAAAAGATAAGTAATGAATCACAGTAAATTCGTATAGGAGATAGGTATGAGAAATAGCGGGTTCGCTGATTTTAAAATATTCTCCGGCAATTCAAACCTGGAGCTGGCGGAGGAGATCGCAGCCATCATGGGTAAACCTCTGGGCAAAGCGACAGTCAGCAGATTCAGTGACGGTGAAATATCTGTCAATCTTTGGGAAACAGTTCGGGGGATGGATACCTACATAATCCAGTCGACCTGTAATCCGGTTAACGAAACCCTGATGGAAATGCTGATAATGATGGATGCTATGAAACGAGCCTCTGCCGGCCGAATCAATGCGGTCATACCGTATTATGGATATGCCCGGCAAGATCGTAAAACCAAGGCTCGTGATCCGATTACCGCTAAACTGGTCGCGGATTTGATCAGCGCAGCCGGAGCCGACCGGGTTGTCACAATGGATCTGCACGCAGCTCAGATACAGGGCTATTTCGATATCCCAGTCGATCACTTGCTTGGCATACCAATACTGGTTAAATATTTTAAGGAATTACACTTGGAAGATCTGGTCATCGTCTCGCCTGATCACGGCAGTGTCACCCGCGCCCGCAACATGGCCTATCCCCTCGATTCGCCGATCGCTATCGTCGATAAGCGGCGACCCAAGGCGAACGTTTCAGAAATAATGAACATAATCGGTGACATTGAAGGGAAAACAGCTATTCTGGTCGACGATATCATAGACACTGCCGGAACCATGATGAATGCCGCAGGCGCGCTGAAAGATCTCGGCGCGAAAGAAGTGTATGCCTGCGCTACCCATGCGGTTCTATCGGGGCCGGCAATCGAACGGATCCGCGAATCAGAGATCAAGGAAATGGTATTGCTTAACACCATTCAACTGCCGGAAGAGAAGAAATTGCCCAAGATAAAAGTCCTGTCTGTTGCGCCCTTGTTTGCCGAAGCGATGATCCGTATTTTTACCAACGATTCGATCAGCCGGCTATTCGATTGAGGTTAAGCGATGAAGATCCTGGTCGGCCTGGGAAATCCTGGCCGGAAATATGAAAGGACGAGGCACAACATAGGCTTTATGGTGTTGGATCTGTTCGCTCAGGAACATTCCATCCGCATCGAAAGAATAAAACATAAAGCGTTGATCGGTGAGGGTCGTATCGCGGAGCAAAAGATTATTTTGGCCAAACCACAGACTTATATGAATCTTTTAGGTGAAAGCGTCCGGGAAATCGCGGCATACTACAACGCGGCCCCGGGCGATTTAATAATAATCTATGACGATGTCGATCTGGCGCCGGGGCAGATCCGCATCCGCAAAGGCGGCAGCGCGGGCACCCATAATGGGATGCGGTCTGTCATTTATCAGCTGCAAAGCGATGAAATGCCGAGGATAAGGGTGGGCATAGGCAGCCAGGGCGGCAGAGAACTGACCGATCATGTGCTGGGGAGCTTACGCGGTGAAGAGGCGGAAACGATTGGAAAAGGGATCGAACGGGCAGTGGCGGCACTCAATGTGATTATAGAAAAAAACATCGACAGCGCGATGAACCTTTACAATCGTCACCCCGGAGAGAAAGAGGATGACAGCGAGTCCGATGAACCGGATTCTGGAGACCGGTAGATTTTCTAAAATAGCGGAAACAGTTGATCAAGCGACTGTTTCCGTCTGCGTTACAGGAGTATCTGATAGTCGTTCAGCTCTGATCGGCGCCCTTGCACTGCGTTCACAACAGGGAGTCAGCCTGGCGCTCTGCCCGGGCTGGCATGGCGCGCGTCGAATGGCCCAAAACCTGACTTATCTAATGAGGTCAACAGTTCTTCTTATGCCTGAATCCGATCCTGTCCCGCTGCACTTTGATGCCCGTAGCCGAGAGGACTTGACCGCCCGGCTGCGTGGTCTGATTGCCCTGGCAAACAATCAGCCGCTAATAGTCGTAGCTTCAATTGCCGAGGCTGTTCGACCGCTGCCGCCTCTGGCGGATTTTCTCAAATACCGTTTGCAGTTGGCGCCGGGGCAAATCTTTTCACCCCAGAAAATACGTGAAAGACTGCGGTTGATGGGCTATGAGCGGGTTGGCGCGGTAGAAGCTCACGGCCAATACAGCAGCCGGGGCGATTTAGTCGATCTCTTTCCGCTTGATCGGGATGAACCGGTGCGGATAGATTTTTTTGACGATCAGATCGATAATCTGCGTAGTTTCGACCCTTACAGCCAGCGCTCGACCGGCAACATTGAAACGCTGACGGTGCTCCCGGCCAAAACACTGTTACTGGAAGATGCTGTCCTGCAGCCGGGCCTGGAACGCTTGCGCGCCGCCTATGCCAAGGGAATGGAAAGTTTATCGGAGGAGGGCCGGCAGAACCGGCTGGAAAGATGGCGGCAGATCGCCGACGCTGCCGAAAGCGGAATAAATTTGCAACTTCTTTCAGCCTATCTGCCATGGTTTTATCAGACCCCGGATCGATTGTGGGATTATCTGCCGGCAGACAGTATGCTGGTTGTCGATGATCCAAACCGGATGACAGATCTTTTGCAGACTCGCCTTACAGAAGCGGTTGAATGGATGGGCGATCGTTTCGAAAGCGGAGCGGTCGTTCCAGAAGAGGTAGAGCATCTGGCTCAGCCTGGACTGCTTGAGCGTTTAGATACTATAGCCGGCCAAGCGGAGACAAGGCGGAAGCTCATTTGGCTTTCGCCCTTTGAAAAGGGACCGGAATGGCTGGAAGCCGGACGGACAATAGCGGTGAAATCATCCCAGACGCCATCATATAACGGGCGGATGGATTTTTTGGAAGCGGAACTCAAGCGCTGCGACAAGAATGGTTATGCAACTACTCTGGTCGCCGCAACTTCGGAAAGAGCGGAAAACCTGGAAAACTTCACATCGCGTCTTAATCTGAACAGCCCGGTGAAAGTTGAACTTGGCGAACTCAGCGAAGGCATACGCTTTCCGGAAGAGAAGTTACTCATTATACCGGACAGAGATATATTTATTAGCGGGAAGCGGCGCCGTTCGGCCAGTTCAAACAAAAGGAAGACGATTCAGGCCTTTGTTGATTTGAAGCTCGGCGACTATGTCGTTCACGACAGCCAGGGCATCGGACAGTTTGAGGGAACTGTGCAGATGGATATACAGGGAGTCCGCCGGGACTATTTGAAAATCAAATACGCTGGAACCGATGTACTGTATGTGCCGGTTGAACAGATGGACCTGGTGCAAAAATATTCAGCCTCCGATGCGGCTTCTCCTCGCCTGAGCAGGCTGGGCGGCGGAGAGTGGAAGCGAACTAGGGAGCGTGTCAAGTCAGCGATTAAGGACATGGCTAGAGAACTGCTGGCGGTTTCAGCCGCCCGGCAGCTTGAGCCGGGGTATGCCTTTTCCCGGGACAGCGTATGGCAGCAGGAGTTTGAGGATCAATTCGCTTATGAGGAAACACCCGATCAGCTACGCAGCATCAAAGAAATTAAGCGTGATATGGAAAGTCCGCGCATAATGGATCGATTGCTGTGCGGTGATGTTGGCTACGGCAAGACAGAGGTAGCTGCCCGGGCACTTTTCAAATGCGCGGCGGAAGGAAGGCAGGCGGCTCTGTTGGTCCCCACAACCTTGCTGGCTAGCCAACATCTGAAGACCTTAGAAAATCGCTTTTCCGGTTTCCCGATGAAGGTGGAGATGCTCAGCCGTTTTCGCAGCCCTAAACAGCAAAAGGATATCGTCGGCCGGGTACGCACCGGAGACATTGACGTCATCATCGGAACCCACCGATTGTTGTCGGCAGACATTCATTTCAAAGACCTTGGCCTGCTGGTGATCGACGAGGAACAGCACTTCGGCGTACAGCATAAAGAGGCGATCAAACGTCTTCGGCAAAATGTCGATGTGCTGACTTTGTCCGCGACGCCGATACCGCGGACGCTCCACATGTCCCTGGCCGGCATTCGGGATATCAGCCTGATAGAGGAGCCACCGGAAGAGCGTTACCCGATCCGCACTTATGTCCTTGAACAAGATGATGCAATGATACGAGAGGTCATCGAGCGGGAACTGGATCGCGGCGGGCAGGTCTATGTCATATATAATCGGGTGCGGGGGATACAGCAGATCACAACCAATATCCAAAAACTGGTTCCCAGAGCCGCCGTCGTGGCGGCCCATGGCCAGATGAAAGAAGAACAGCTGGAAAAGATCATGATGGACTTTATAGAAAACCGCTATCAGGTATTGGTGGCGACAACCATCGTCGAATCCGGTCTGGATATACCCAATGTCAATACCATTATAATCCTGAACGCCGATCACTTTGGCCTGTCGCAACTTTATCAACTGCGGGGCCGGGTGGGCCGGTCAAATCGTCTGGCGTACGCTTATCTGATGTATCAGAAAAACAAAATAATGACAGAAGTCGCCGAAAAAAGACTGAAAACTATCCGCGAGTTTACCGAATTCGGCGCGGGTTTCCAGGTGGCGATGCGCGATCTTGAGATTCGTGGCGCGGGAAACTTGTTAGGCGCAGAACAGCACGGCCATCTGGTGACGATAGGTTACGAAATGTATTCCCGCCTGGTTGCCGAAGCAGTCCGTGAATTGAACGGCGTCACTCCGGTAACGCCGTTGACTGCCGAGGCCTCGGTCGACTTAGATGTTGAGGGATATATCCCCGGCGATTACATTGAGGACGAGACGCAGCGTCTGCAAATGTACAAACGGATTGCCGGTATTCAAAACGATGACGACAGACTTGATGTGATGGACGAACTGATCGACCGATACGGCGACCCTCCGCTCCCAACCATCAATTTGACCTTCATTTCGCTGGCCAGGGCTTTGGCGGAACGCTCCGGCATCCGGGAGATAGCGCGCCAACAACAGAATTTGCTTTTCTATCTGGATCCGGACAGAAAAGCAGATTCGATGATATGGGCGGAACTGGCAGCCGCCTACGGTAGCCGGCTGCTGATTCATGGCGGTCAAAGGCCCTACTTGAAGTTGAGCTTGCTGAAAGAAAAGCCGCTGGCGGCGGCGATCGATCTTTTAACAAAGATCCTCAATTCCGAAGCGAGTTAAGCAAAAAGTGCTGAAGCCTCAACCTGTATCAAATTGAGGCCTCAACACTTATTAAGGAAACCGTGTTTGCAAATTAAAAATACTATCAGAGCTTGGTTTGTCATTTATTGCCACGCAAACAATAAAAAAACGGATAACCACAAACAAATGGCTATCCACCCTGATAGTCTCATCTCACATAAGGCATCGTATCCTTGATGCAGAGGACTTAGATGACTTACTCCGCCCAGACGGCTTTCGCCATAAGGGCTTTGACCGAATTATTATTAAGTATGATTAATTAAAACATACATAATATTCTTATAAATGTCAAGCAAAAATAGAGCGTTTTGTAAAGGTTTCAATCCTTGGGTCCTACGCTGACCTTATCACACCGGCTAATCCCCAAAACCTTACGGCCGGCTCTTCTAATGGCAATTACTTCCGTAATGTCATCTTCACTTATAATTTCTCCCGGACAAACCAAAGGGATGCCTGGCGGATAGGGAATGATGGCAATGCCACAAGTTTTACCGGCAGATTCCAGGAGCGGTATTTTTCGCAATCGCTCTGGAGGCGGTTGCAGGATTTTTCGTTCATTTATATCTGGCGGGAGAATTTGAGGTTTGCTTTGCTTAACTTTTTCTGCCAGACCATTTACAGGTGAACCAAGCTGAGCCTGTGGTCTTTCCCTGATGATTTCTTTTAGGGCTTCCAGCAACTGATCATAGTCTGACGCTTGATTTCCGATACCTGTCATCAACATAAGGATATGACCGGAGAACAGTTCCGCGTAGATATTTTTTGAAATCAGAGCGCTTTCCAGTTCTGCACCTGTCATGCCTAAAGCCGCGGCATTGATGTTAATCTTGCTGTGATCAAAGCCGGGCAAGCCTGTGAGCGGATCCAATTCCGGAAAACGCAGCGCCTCCTGATAGAAGTGTTCCAATTGCTCTTGCCACTGGGTGATCAGCTCGGCGCCATGGGTTTCTATCAGCTCCAGGTTAATATCAAGTGAAGCCATCAGCAGATAGGAAGGACTTGTGGTCTGTATCATCTGCAAACGATCTTCCAGAAGAGCTTGATTCACCCGATTACCGCGCAGATTGAGTAGAGCGCTCTGTGTGAACGATGCCATGGTCTTATGGATGCTGTTGACAATCAGATCGGCGCCGGCCGTTTCGGCAGAAACTGGTTCAAGTCCGGTTGGCGGGCGGTTGCTGCGGTATTTTTCAAAGAATTTCAGATGGGCGCCATGTGCTTGATCGACGATCAGGATCTTTCCGGCGGCATGTACCCTGTCTGCGATTGCCGGCAGATCGCTGCACATTCCGTAATAATTAGGACTGGGCAGAAAGACGGCTGCCGCATCTGGCGCTTCGGCAAGACAGCGTTCTATTTCTCCAAGAGAAATACCGCCGGCAATTCCATAGGGTTCGATTCGGTCGGGGTAGGCGTAGACCGGATTTATCCTACCTAGACGCAGGGCATTGAAGGCTGATTTATGGCTGTTGCGGGCGATAATCAGGCGTTCTCCGGCAGGAACCGCCGTCAGAATGGAAGCCAGGATGCCTCCGCTGGATCCATTTACCAGCAAGTAGGAGCGGTCAACCTGATAGAGCGCGGCATAGCGCTCCTGTACCGTCCGGATGATTCCTTCGGCTTGAAACAGATTGTCGGCGCCGGGAATCTCGGTCAGGTCGCAATCTGCCATGCGGTCTAAAAAGGCGTCGTAACCATAGCGCCGATAAAAATCGGCGCCTTTATGTCCGGGCATGTGAAAAGATACATGTCCGCTTTGCTCCATTAGAAAATGGAGGATGGATGATCCGGTCTCCATAGATTTGCCCATAAATTAACTTACAATTATTTCCAAAAGATAATCAAAGTTCGCCTTGCAGACGACGGATGTTCTCGATGCTGTCTATTATGCGACGGGCGGTTTCCGGTTTGTTCATGGTATATAGATGGATACCGCGGACTCCCCAAGCCATTAAATCGATGATCTGCTCCAGCGCATAGGCTTCGCCGGCTTCTTTCAGGGCCGCCGGATTGTTTTCGTAGCGATCTAAGATGCGCTGAAATTTCGGCGGGATTGAACAGCCGGCCAGGTTGGTGATGCGCAGTATCTGATTCTTGTTCAGAACCGGTAGAATCCCGGCAGAGACAGGAACATCAATGCCTGCCAGATCAAGTTCTTCCATGAAGCGATAGAATACTTCATTGTCAAAAAACAATTGAGTAATCAGGAAATCGACGCCGCGGTTGACTTTTTCTCGCAAATTCTTAATATCTTGAATTTTGGACGGACATTCGACATGGCCTTCCGGATAACAGGCGGCACCTATGGAAAACCCCCCGGCCTCGTAAACTTCAGCAATCAGTTCAGAGGCATGAGTGTAGTGGAGAGGACTGGGAAAGTCAAAATCAGGATCCTGAGGTATATCTCCGCGCAGAGCCAGGACATTTTCTATGCCCATTGTCTTTAATTCTGTCAGAGTTTGGGCAATCTGCTCTCTTGTCGCGGCGATGCAGGTAAGGTGTGCCAGACTTTCAATGCCGTAGTCATTTTTGATTTTTGACGCAATCTCTACCGTTCGTTCCGCCGCTGTACCTCCGGCTCCGTAGGTCACGCTGATGAAATCCGGCTGTAGATCGGACAGCTGGTTGAGCGTATCAAAAATCGTATCCAGCGGGGCGTCTTTTTTTGGTGGAAAAACTTCCAGCGATAGTACCGTTTTCTTTTTATCAAAGAGTTCTTTAATTTTCATTCAACAGTATCCCTTTTTCAAATATTGTTCAGCGGAGGCCGTCAATCGAGCAGGCTTGGTTTATCTGATCGTGCCCTTCAGCAATGACATCTTCGTACTCATCTCTTTTCCTGTCTAGCCAGGCGTGAGCGTAGGAACAAGTTGCCAGCGCCTTTAGCTTATGCTCTCTGAGGTATTTCGTCACCTCTTTCATCATTTCTCCGGCTAAGCCCTGGCCGCGCATTTCCGGGTTGGCGAAGATGTGCGTGATCTCAACTAGGCCATCTTCTTTAAGCACCAGGTCGGCCTGCGCTAAAAGAGTGCCATCATCGGCGCGGCCGATGATTTTATTGTTTTCAAAGCTAAAATTCATTTTAATCTCCCCTTTGACGCTTTGCGATTTCCATTATTCCTTGTGGGATTCTTTATTAGTTTATATAATAGCCGGATTTTCTCCGATCAGCAACACATCACCCGTTGAAAGATAAACGACCTGTTCGCCCATAATGGCATGCAAGCGTTTGAAGGCTTCAATCCCGGTACAGTGACAGGTGTAGAAGCGAGTGTCCGTGCCGCGCAGGTAGTTTGCCAGCCGATCAACGCGGTGGTTATGTTCCGCGTCCTGCGGATTACGGCTCAAATGGAAACCGCCTATAAAATGATCCGGCAGTCTTCCCGTGATCTGTTTCAGGCTATCCAGTATTATCGCCACACCATTGTGAGCGCAGCCGGTAAGCGCGATGAGGCTGTTTTTTTCATGGATAATCAAATTCTGTTCGTGCGCAAAACTATCCGGCTTTAGTTCGCCGTCGGACATTTGAAACAGGTTTGGATCCCGGGTTCCTGCGTCGATTGATCGGGCGGTTTGCGAACAGGAATCAGACAAAAGACAGTCATTGACAGTGAACAACGATAGCTGATCGTCGATCTTCATACTTCCCGGATTCAAAATCACGCGGGGGTGGTGCTTAAGCGTTGCGTCTATGCCGATATCTTCTATGCGGCCGTCTGCTCTTAAGGCGCAGTGCGTTTCAAAAGCCTCTTCCTGCAGATAAACAAGTGCTTTCGTGTTTACTTGCAGAAAGGATTGCAAACCTCCGCCATGATCATAATGGCCGTGTGAGATAATCAGCGTGTCGATCTTAGTGAGGTCAACACCCATTTGTTCCGCGTTTAGTAAAAAAAGATTGCTCGCGCCTGTATCAAACAGCAGACGGTGCTTGTTTGTTTCGACATACAGACTAAGTCCGTGTTCACAGCCCAGTTCCGGTCGATGAGAAGTATTTTCTACTAAAACGCTTATTCGCATTGAGATGCTCCTTTTAGCCGCTGTGGCTCACTCTCCTTTTTCAGAGGGGTAATGGACTTTCACAAGATATAGTCCCTGCGGCGGCGCAGTGTGGCCCGCCCTGGTTCGATCGCCGGCAGTCAGGATGCCGGTGACAGCAGCGGGATCGATGCGGCCTAAACCGACTTCTGTTAAAGTACCGGCAATGATGCGAACCATATTGTAGAGAAAACCGTTGCCGGTTATTGTCAGATTGATCTCGCAAGGATTGAAAGGCGTCTCGCACGGTGTCGGATGCAAGGTCTTGATGTCGAGGTCAATGTCGTATATGGTGCGCACGGTCGATTGACCTTCATAGCTGCCGTTGCCGCCGGCGCTCATGAAAGCTCGAAAATCGTGTTCGCCGATCAGCTGTTCCGAGGCAGTGCGCATGGCGGCGGTGTTAAGGCAGCGGTTGATCTGGTAGCAGTAATTTCGTTGGAAGATATCGGGTTGCGCCGCGTTTCGGATGCGGTAGCGGTAGGTTTTTCCGGCGGCGGAAAACCGGGCGTGGAAGCCGGCCGGTTTTTCGCAGGCCGCCGCGATGCGAAGGTCGCCCAAGGGGGCGGTGAGGTCGCGGCGGCCGGGGCGGCCGACGGC
>DUVF01000049.1 GCA_012841165.1 Clostridiales bacterium | reverse complement strand
CGGCGACACTGCTTTGTGGCTTCTGCGGCTATCCTCTGCCAGCGGGACTGTCGTTTATCTACATCAGCCTTTTGCAGAACCAACGTCCGGCTGGACAAGATCGGATAAATTGCTGAAACGCCCAATTCCACAGATTTTTGAATTACGGTTTCCATTTTAGGATGCTTTGGTACCGCTTGATACAGATCAATGAACTGCGCCGGTTCTCCGGCTGAGCGCTGCTTGTCAAGAATCACTGCTTCAACGCCGGTCTCTCCGATTTTTTCAATGCGGCACTCGTATTCAAACATAGACCCATCCGAAACGATAACATGCTCTCCCGGCCGTAAGCGTAAAACTTTAACATGCCGGATTTCATCGGGATCGCGCAGGATAACCCGCTTTTCCTCAATTTCTTCCGCCGCGGCGATAAAGCGTCTCATTATTTTTCTCCCACAAGCTGTTCCGGAGATCGCACGACCGGTTTTCGCGCTGTCAACGCAGCCCATTCGCCATCTTCCTGTTGGTCGATCTCTTCATAACCGAGTTCCCGCAGTCGCTGTTTAACTAAGCCTGTCTGGTCGATCAGCAAGCCAGATAGTATCAACCGGCCACCGGCCGCCAGCCAGCCGGTAGCTTCTTCAAGCCATTCCAATATCAAAGCAGCGTTCAAGTTGGCGACCAGCACATCGACCGGCATTGCCGGGATAAAAGCCGACGTTTCCCGACCCGCAGCTACCATATCCCTAACCGCAGTTGCCACTTCCTGAGCCGCAACCGGCGGCAGCGCGTTAAGCTGACGCAGATCGGCTTGCCGGACATGCACTTTTTCATTCACACCGTTGCGCGCGACATTTTCCAAAGCGACCTTGATCGCTTCAGGATCTACATCAAAGGCATCGACAGTCCGAGCACCCAATTTAGCGGCGGCAATCGCCAGTATCCCCGAACCGCAGCCGGCATCAACCACCCGGCTGATACCAGGTTTAACCATTTCTGTCAGATATTCCAGACAAAGACGGGTCGTGGCATGATCGCCGGTACCAAAGGCAGTGCCCGGATCGATCACAATATCCGCTACCTCAGGATCCGCAGCCGCAGTTTCCCAAGAAGGTCTGATCCACAACTTTCCGGCGATATCTATCGGTTTGAACCAGTCCTTCCAGCCGTCCTTCCAGCTTGAATCGGAAACACTGCCGATTTCTGCTTCCGATAAGCCCCAGGCAATGGCCAGATCGAGGACACGATCGACCAACTCAAGCCCCGCCATAGTCTCAGGGATGAACATGCTAACAGCCGCCGGACCAGCGGCGGCTGAACGCAGGCTGGGATCGACATAATCCCAATCGTATTCATTTTGTTTTTGCAACAGTCGGTCGATTTCGCCCGGATCGTCGATTACAGTGCCGTCAATGCCCAGCTCGGAAAGTGCTGCCGTCAGGCTTTCGATCTGGTCGGGCGCAATGTCGATCAGTTTGATTTTTATATATTCCATACTACTTAAACAAATCTTTCACGGTATCGAGAAAACGCTTTCGGCCACTGTAAGATTCACCATCCAGCGAATCGCCGAACTCTCTGAGCAGTTTTTTCTGTTCGGCTGTCATTTTAACGGGCACTTCAAGCTGCACCTTGACAAAGAGATCGCCCATCCTGCCGGTGCGTATATTCCTGATCCCTTTTCCGCGCAGACGAAAAACAGTTCCCGGCTGCGTGCCTTCAGGCACCTTGTACTTCACCTTTTCGTTCAGCGAAGGCACGATGATTTCATCTCCCAGTGCCGCCTGAGTGAATGTGATCGGCATATCAAGCCATAGGTCGGCGCCTCTTCTCGTAAACAGCTTGTGCCTTTCAACGGTTAAAACCAGATAAAGATCGCCGCTCGGTCCTCCGTTGATACCAGGTTCGCCCTGCCCTCTGATCGGTATGACGGAATCATTATCGACACCAGCCGGAATACCGACCGAGATTGTCACCTGCTTCCGGATCTTGCCGGCGCTGTTACATTTCGGGCAGGGTTTCTCTATCACCTGGCCGCTGCCGCCGCACTTCGAACAGGCCTCTATATTGGTAAACTGGCCGAACGGTGTTTTTTGGGTGGTTCGAACTTCGCCGCTGCCGTCACAGGCCGGGCAGCGCACCTTAGAGGATCCTGCTTCCGCTCCGCTGCCGCCGCAAGCATCGCAGCTGACCCACTTGGTTAATTGAATGTTCTTCTTTACACCAAAAGCAGCTTCCTTGAAGCTGATCTTCAGGTTTTTCTGCAGATCGCCACCCTTTTGCGGCCCGGTCCGGCGTGACTGCGCATAACCCCCACCGCCGAACATTCCGCCGAACAGATCGCCAAAAATATCTTCGAAGCCGCCGCCATAACCCCCGCCGAAGCCGCCCGAAAATCCGCCGCTGCCGAAACCGGCGTTGGGATCGACTCCGGCATGGCCAAAGCGGTCATATTTATCTCGTTTCTGGGCATCCGACAAAATGCCGTAGGCTTCATTGACCTCTTTGAATTTCTCCTCGGCCGCTTTATCGTTAGGGTTGCGATCAGGATGAAATTCCATCGCCTTCTTGCGAAATGCGGTTTTGATCTCATCCTCGGTCGCGCCCTTTTTGATCCCTAGAACTTCATAGTAGTCTCGTTTCTGCTGGTCTGCCATCTGTTCTTTTATCGCGCTCCTTCATGCGCTTTTTGTCTATTCTTGTTTATCATTGTTTTCTTCATCGACGACCGAATAATCGGCATCCACTACATTATCTTCACCAGCTGCGCCATCAGCCTGGTCGCTGTCTCCGTCCGACTGGAAACCGGCGTCAGTTTGGAAATCGGCGTCGCCTCCCGCAGCCTGGCCTTGGCTTTCCTGCGCTTTCTGATACATTTTAGCAGAAATAGTGTGGAATTCCTCAGTCAATTTATCGATGCCTGCATTGATGGCGTCGATCGTTCCGGTGTCGAGAACTTGTTTCAGCTCGTCTTTGACGCCATTGATACGCGTCTTTTCTTCCTCAGACAGCGTTCCTTCCAGTTCTTTGAGCGATTTCTCTGTGTCGTAAATCAAATTCTCTGCCCGGTTTCGGGTCTCAACTTCTTCCTTGCGGCGCTTGTCGTCTTCAGCGAACTGCTCGGCTTCCTGCACTTTTTGTTTGATTTCGTCTTCGGACAGTTTCGTTGACGAAGTAATGGTGATGCGCTGCTCGCGACCGGTTCCAAGGTCTTTGGCGCTGACATTTACAATGCCATTGGCGTCAATGTCAAAGGTCACCTCTATCTGCGGTACGCCGCGCGGCGCGGGCGGGATGCCGGACAGCTGGAAGCGCCCCAGAGTAATGTTGCCGGCGGCCATTTCCCGCTCACCCTGCATAACATGGATATCTACAGCGCTCTGATTATCTGCCGCAGTCGAGAATATCTGGCTCTTCTTGGTTGGAATCGTAGTGTTCCGTTCGATCAGTCGCGTCGCTACGCCGCCAAGAGTTTCAATCGACAGGGACAGCGGGGTGACGTCGAGCAGAAGGATATCTTTGACCTCGCCGGTCAAGACTCCGGCCTGGATCGCTGCGCCGATGGCGACGCATTCATCAGGATTTATTCCCTTAAAAGGATCTTTGCCGGTGATTTTTTTAACCGCATCCTGCACCGCCGGAATTCTTGTGGAGCCGCCGACCAGAATGACTTTTTCTATATCGTTGTTGGCAACACCGGCGTCAGACATGGCTTTGCGCATCGGATCAACGGTTTTTTCCACCAGCGATTCGGTCAGCTGGTCGAACTTGGCACGTGTCAAATCCATGTTCAAATGCAGCGGGCCTTCCGGGTTGACGGTGATGAAGGGCAGGTTGATATTGGTCGTCTGCTGCGAGGAAAGTTCTTTCTTCGCCTTTTCTGCCGCTTCCTTCAGGCGCTGCATGGCCATATTGTCTTTGCGCAGATCGATGCCGTTTTCTTTGCCAAAGCTATCGGCGATAAAATTCATCACGATCTCGTCGAAATCGTCACCGCCCAGCTTGTTATTGCCGTTGGTTGCCAACACTTCGAAAACGCCGTCACCGATCTCTAAGATGGATACGTCAAAGGTACCGCCTCCCAGGTCGAACACCAGTATCTTGTGCCGATCCGTTTCTTTATCAAGTCCGTAGGCCAGCGCTGCCGCTGTCGGCTCATTGATGATACGCTTAACTTCAAGCCCGGCGATCTTGCCGGCGTCTTTGGTAGCTTGTTTCTGGCTGTCGGTAAAGTAGGCCGGTACAGTAATTACCGCTTCGGTGACTTTTTCACCCAGATAGGCTTCGGCATCTGCCTTCAGCTTGCCCAGTACCATGGCTGAAATATCCTGCGGTGTATAAGTCTTGCCGTCAATCTCGACTTTGAAGTCGCTGCCCATCTGCCGTTTTACAGAAGAGATCGTCCGGTTCGGATTGGTGATTGCCTGCCGCTTCGCAGTTTCACCTACAAGTCGCTCACCATTCTTGGCAAAGGCCACCACCGAAGGAGTCGTCCGATTGCCTTCTGCGTTCGTAATGACAGTTGGTTCGCCGCCCTCTAAGACAGATACGACGGAGTTGGTTGTTCCTAAATCAATGCCTATAACTTTTCCCATGTTTTTATCCCTCCATATTCTTGTCAGATTTTTTTCCTTGTAGTTTATATTGACTCATTCGGCTACTTTTACCATCGCCGGGCGAATCACCTTGTTGTTCAGCAAATATCCCTTTTGAATGACCTCGGTCACCTGACCTTCGGAAAAGCCTTCTTTATTCTCCATCATCACCGCATGGTGGAAGTCAGGATCGAAGTTTTCTCCTTCAGCCTTGATCTCAGTGAGCCCGTTTTTATTCAACACATCGATCAATTGTTTGTGTATCAGTTTCATGCCGTCAAGATGGCTGACATCGTCCGAGCCGATCGCCAGTGAACGCTCAAAGTTATCGAGCACCGGCAACAGCTCGGTCATGATCTTTTCGTTGGCAAAGGCAAAAATCTCGCTTTTTTCTTTATCGACCCGGCGGCGGTAATTCTGAAAATCAGCCGCCAGTCTCATGAACTGGTTTTGGATATCTTCGTTTTCCCCGGCGGCTTCATCACTGCTTGTACCGCCATTGGATGCGCCGGTTCCCGCAAAGGCTTCACCGGCGTCTTCTCCATTATCCGCTTCCGCTGCGCTGCCGGCTTCTTCTTCAATGGCTGGACCGGCGGCAGTTTCCGCTTCGGTTGCCTGGTTTTGTTTTACAGTCTCCTTTACATTCTCTTTTTCCTGATGCGAGCTAGTTGGTCTGCTCATCCTGCTCCTCCTTCATTATGTGTCTTCTGTGTCGCTGATTTGAAATGCCTGGTTCAGGTAATCGGTCATATAATCGATGACCGAAGTAATTTCGCTGTAACGCATACGGGTCGGCCCGATGACGCCAAGTTTGCCGGCCAGTTTGCCGTTGATCCGGTAGGTCGCGGTAATCAGACTGCAGTCGTGCATGCTTTCAAAGTCGTTCTCATCACCAATAGTAATAATAGTGCCGCTGTCACGTTGCAACAGGATGTCTGCAAAATCCTTCTTGCGGTTGACCATGGACAGCATCTCACGGGCCCGCTCCATATCGTTGTACTCCGGAATGGAAAAGATATTGGTCAGTCCGTCAAAATAAAGTTCTACATTTAGTATGTCCTCCAGCGTTGACAGGAAGCTGGGCATGACAAATTCCGCCAGACGGTTGAGCGCCTCAATATCAGTTTCAAAACTGCGGATGATATCGGTGCGCAGAATATCATCCAGCTTCTTGCCCCTGAAATTGTAGGTGATGACCTTTGATAGCAGGGCCAGTTTTTCTTCCGTATAAGGTACGCGAAGCTTGATCATAGCGTTGGATAGATTGCCGCTCTCCGCCATGATCATCATCACCACTGTGTCTTCGTTGGCCGGCAGGATGTTCACGTATTTCAGGCGCTCTTCTTCTGAAGTAGGCGCAATGGCGAAGGAAATCAGATTTGTGATCTCCGACAGGATCCGGGTAGCCTGTTCGATCGCTTTGTCAAACTCCATAATGTTCGTATCTAATTGCTGGCGGATAGTTTGCTTGGCTTCGTCAGTCAATTCGTGTCTTTCCATCAGATCATCGACATACAGCCGATATGCCTTCGCCGACGGTACCCGCCCGGCCGAAGTATGCGGATGTGTAAGAAAGCCCATTTGTTCAAGGTCGGACATTTCATTGCGAATGGTGGCAGGGCTGACTCCCATATCGTATTTACGCGAAATCGTCCGTGATCCAACCGGCTCCGCCGAATGGATAAAGTCGGAAATGATGGCCTGCAGTATTCTAAGTTTTCGTTCGTTTAATTCCATATCTTTCGCCCCTATTGTTAGCACTCTTTCTTAGTGAGTGCTAACCCTTATTAAAATGTACCATCCGGTCAAGACGCTGTCAATAGATTTTTTGATATTTTTGGACTTATTGAAACTTAAATATCAAGACTGTTATCGTTTGCCCAGGTTAACGCGCAGGCAACAGCCCGCCGCCAACCTCTGAGCAAGCTTTGTCGTTCGTGCTCTGCCATCTTTGGTTCAAAAGATTCGCCGCTCTGCTCTGATCGACCGACCAGGGCGTTAAAATCCCAAAAGCCGGCAGCGTGGCCGGACAGTCCGGCTGCTCCAAAGGCAGTCTGTTCGTCAGTCGCTGCCCGAACGATTGTTTTATTCAGAATATCGGCTTGAAATTGTAACAAAAAACGATTGCTGGCCGCTCCGCCATCCGCTTTAATCAAACGGATCGGCTGACTAAAATCATGTTCCATCGCGCTAACGACATCGGCAGTCTGATAAGCCAACGCCTCCACCGTCGCCCTTACCAAAGCGTCCCGGCCGGATCCCCTGGTCAGCCCGACTATCGTGCCGCGAGCCGCAGGCTGCCAGTGCGGCGTACCCATACCGGTAAAGGCCGGCACAAAATAAACTCCCTGATTTGACCCGGCAGCGCGAGCAATATCTTCAGTCTCATCCGCCCGGTCGATCAGACCCAGTTCGTCGCGCAACCATTGAATGGCTGAACCGCTGACCATGACCGACCCTTCCAGAGCGTAACTGGTCAGTCCGTCGACTTCCCAAGCGATCGTTGTCAAAAGGCCGGATCGTGAAGTCACCGGGCGATCGCCGGTGTTCATTAGAAGAAAACCGCCCGTGCCATAGGTGTTTTTCAGCATACCTTGAGTAAAGCAGCCATGGCCGAAAAGAGCCGCCTGCTGATCACCGACTGCGGCGCAAATATCAATTTCCGCGCCGAACCAATCTGCCTTTATCGCTCCGAAAGACGAAGCGGTCGGCCGAACTTCCGGCAACATGTTTATCGGCACATCGAGAATATTTGCCAGTTCACTGTCCCAAACCCGGGAATAGATATTATATATTAAAGTACGACAGGCATTTGAAGGATCGGTGGCATGAACCGCGCCGCCGGTCAGGTTCCAGATCAGCCAGCTGTCGATAGTGCCGGCCAGGAGGTCGCCGGCCAATGCGCGGACACGGCTTCCTGGCGTATGATCCAGCAGCCATTTGATCTTAGTGCCGGAAAAATATGGATCAAGCAGTAAACCGGTTTTTCGCCGGAAAAGTTCTTCCAGGCCGGCTTCCTTCATCGCGGCGCACTCTGCCGCCGTTCGCCGGCACTGCCAGACAATGGCCCGATTGATCGGCTGTCCGCTATGCTTATCCCACACCACCGTCGTTTCCCGCTGATTGGTCACTCCCACAGCGGCGACCTGTTTTGCCTCTATCCCGGCCTGACGCAGCGCCTGTCGCGCCGTTTCGACCTGTTTCTCCAATATCTCCATCGCGTCGTGCTCCACCCAACCAGCTTCCGGATAATATTGCTTAAACTCCGCCTGCGCTGTTGCGACCACCCGTCCCGCCTGATCGTACAGCAGAGTCCGGCAGCTGGTCGTGCCCTGATCGAACGCCATAATATATCCTGTCATCAGACATCCCCTCTTTCAGCTGTCGAAAAGGTCGAGCAGCACCTGATTCATCAGATCGCGGCCCTTCATAGTCAGACGAAGGCAGCTGCGATCGGCATCATATTCAAGCCGGCCCAGTGCTAACTGCCGCCGGATGCCGGCTCCCCAAATGTCTTCCGGATAGACACTGTAGCGATTATGAAAGTGAGCCCGCTCCAGACCTCGTGTCAAGCGAAGGCCGGTAAACAAGTAGTCCGACTGATCATCCGCTTCCGTATTCGGCTGACGCATCCGGTAATCCTGCGTTTTCTTATCTGTCGCCGGTGATCCCCGCACAGCAGTCATGGCCTCCCCCACCGCGTCCGGCTGTTCAACCATAGCCAAATATGCGCTCATTTCCGTCGGATTTACTAGGCGGTTCCGGCCAATATAGGAATGTGCGCCCAGGCCTATCCCCAGATATTCCTGCATCGTCCAGTATTTCAAATTGTGCCGACACTGCCTGCCCGACCGCGCCGCGTTGGATATTTCATAAACTTCGAAACCGTTTGATTCAAGCCTCCAGCGCGCTTCATAATACATCTGACGCTCCGTTTCCGGACAAGGCGCCTGCAACTGTCCCGTCGCAAAAGCCGCTCCGAAGGGAGTACCGTCCTCGATCTCCAGGCTATAGAAAGACAGATGCTCGGGCTGCAAGCTAAACGCCTGTTCTAGCGTGTCACCCCAGGTCTTTAAGCTTTGTCCGGGAATCCCGAACATAAGATCGAGATTGATGTTGTCGAAACCGGCTGCCCGGCTGTCTGCCACTGCCTGCCGCACATCAGCAGCGCTGTGAACGCGACCCAGTATCATGAGTTCATTGGCGTAAAACGACTGCGCGCCCAGGCTCAGACGATTGACTCCGGCGCTTCGATAAGACGCCGTCTGTTCACGATTGATGGTGCCCGGATTGGCTTCAATAGTAATCTCAGTTGCCGTATTAAGCTTAAAGTTTCTGGCAAGCGCTCCCAACAGACGGTCAATTTCTGATGCTTCCAGCAGGCTGGGCGTTCCGCCGCCTATAAAAATCGTATCGACCGGGCGACCGCGCAAGCTGTCTGCCAGTTCGTCATGCTCTCCGCCCCAATACAGGATTTCCTCAAGCAGGCCATCGACATATCGCTTACGGTCTCCCCGGCTGCTGCCCGTGAAGGACAGAAAATCACAATACCCACATTTCTGGATACAAAAGGGAATATGAATATAAATTCCCAGTGCGTTGCTTGCGTTACTTGTTATCGTCATATTTGAGCACCGCCGTAAAAGCCTCTTGCGGCACTTCGACGGTACCAAACTGCCGCATCCGTTTCTTGCCTTCCTTCTGTTTTTCTAAGAGCTTTCGTTTACGCGAGATATCGCCGCCGTAGCATTTGGCAGTGACATCTTTGCGGAAGGCTTTGACGGTCTCTCTGGCAATCACCTTCTGGCCGATCGCCGCCTGCACCGGTATCTCGAACTGGTGCATCGGGATGATCTCCTTCAGTTTTTCGCAGACGAAACGACCTCGCTGGTAGGCTTTCGACTCGTGAACGATCATCGAAAAGGCATCGACCAGCTCCCGGTTCAGTAAAATATCCATCTTCACCAGACTGGCTTTCTGATAGCGATCGAATTCATAGTCGAGCGAACCATAACCGCGGGTCTTCGATTTAAGCGCGTCAAAAAAGTCATATATAACTTCATTGAGAGGCAATTCATAGTGCAGCGCGACCCGGTTCTCGGTGACATACTCCATATGCAAAAGCGTTCCCCGGCGCTCCTGGCAGAGTTCCATGATATTGCCGACATACTCATTGGGGATCATTATGTCGGCCTTGACGATCGGTTCTTCGATGTGATCAATTTCGGTTAAATCCGGCAAATTTGATGGGTTTTGAATCATCAGCTCGGTTTTATCATTCAGTACAACCTTATAAATAACACTCGGCGAAGTAGTGATGATTCCCAAATCAAATTCTCTTTCCAAACGTTCAACGATTATCTCCATGTGGAGCAGCCCGAGGAAGCCGCAGCGGAAGCCAAACCCGAGCGCGGTTGAAGTTTCCGGTTCAAAGAGAAAGGCGGCGTCGTTAATCTGCAGTTTCTCAAGCGCGTCTTTAACGCTTTCATATTTCTCGCCTTCAGCCGGATAAATACCGCAGTAGACCATCGACTGCATCTTCTTATAACCGGGCAGCGGCTGCTCAGTCGGTTCCCGATCGTGCGTGATGGTGTCGCCCACCCTGGCGTCCGCCACCTGCTTAATCGCGGCGCAGAGATAGCCGACATCGCCTGCCTGCAGCATATCGACCGGCGTTGGTTCAGGCGCCATCACTCCGACCTCGGTCACTTCGTACTTCTTTTTTGTGTTCATCAGTCGGATGATATCGCCCGGTTTGACGGATCCGTCAAAGATCCGAGTATATATGACAACGCCACGGTAATTGTCGTAATAGGAATCAAAGATCAAGGCTTTTAATCGCTCTTCAGTCTTGCCTCCCGGCGCCGGGACCGCCCGAACGATCGCTTCCAGTACATCAGGCACATTCGTCCCTTCTTTAGCGGAGATGAGAGGCGCTTCCGACGCGTCGATTCCAATAATTTCCTCAATCTCATCCTTGATCTCATCCGGCCGGGCGCTGGCCAGATCGATCTTATTGATCACGGGAACGATCTCCAGATCTTCATCAAGCGCCAGGTAAACATTAGCCAGGGTCTGAGCCTCCACTCCCTGCGTCGCGTCAACCACCAGTATCGCGCCTTCACAGGCCGCCAGGCTGCGGGAAACTTCGTAGGTGAAATCGACATGGCCCGGCGTATCGATCAGATTGAGAATGTAGGTATGGCCGTCCTCGGCCTGGTATTCCAGCCGGGTTGTCTGCAGCTTGATGGTGATGCCGCGTTCCCGCTCGATATCCATATTGTCAAGATACTGTTCCTTCATATCGCGATCCGCCACCCGGCCAGTATATTCCAAAAGCCGGTCGGCCAGCGTCGATTTGCCGTGGTCAATATGCGCGATGATGCAGAAATTGCGAATGTGTGTCTGATAAGAACCCATATTCCCTCCGTTGCCAGTCAATATACCGGTGCCATTCATTCTACCACGCACAGCACTCCATTTCGAGCGCAATTTTCCTACTTGCGCACCGCGCGGCTATCCGTTATACTTGTTAAGGCTGTATTTGATAGAAAGTGGGGTGACAAAATGGCAAATATCAAATCTGCAAAGAAACGGATTCGAGTAATCGCAAAAAAAACCGCCGCCAACAGAAGAGTAAAAGGCCATCTCAAGGCAGTGATCAAAGATTTTGACACAGCAATCAGTGAGAGCGATCTGACAACGGCGAAGGAAAAACTGGCACTGGCGGAAAAACGTCTTATGCAAGCCGCCGCCAAAGGCGCGATCCATAAGAACACGGCTTCCCGGAAAGTTTCCCGGATGGCTCGGCAGTTCAACTCGACCAAAGCAGAATGATACTCACCCGTCCCCACCGGCGCTTTAGTTGAAGCGCCTGCCAAAAGCCGGAACGTGTCTCCCGGCTTTTATTTTATTCTTTTCATTTTATCGTGTTATAATCAATAGAATTGATTTTATTTCCCCCGATACATTCCAAGGAGGACTTCTAATGAGCACTGCCCACATCAACGCCGCTAAAAAAGGCGATATCGCAGAATCGATTCTGCTGCCGGGCGATCCTTTACGCGCCCGCTTCATCGCCGAAAACTTTCTCGACCAGGCCGTCTGTTATAATGAGATCCGCGGGATGCTCGGCTATACCGGATTATACAAAGGAGTCCGGGTATCCGTCCAGGGAAGCGGCATGGGGATGCCCTCCATGGGCATCTACAGCTATGAATTGATCGCCGAATATGGCGTGCGCAATCTCATCCGGATCGGCTCCGCCGGTTCTTTCCACGAAAACATCAAATTGATGGACATCGTCGTCGGCCTGAGCGCATCAACCGACTCAAACTGGCAGCACACATATAAACTACCCGGCCATCTGGCGCCTTGCTGCGATTTCGATCTGCTGCTCAAGGTGCATCGGGCGGCCGAAGCAAACGGTATCAAGCTGCAAGCCGGAAACATCGTTTCCTGCGATGTCTTCTATGAAGATGATCCTGACTGGTGGAAAGACTGGGCCAAATTAGGTGTGCTGGGCGTTGAAATGGAAGCCGCCGCGCTCTACATGAACGCTGCCCGCCTGGGCGCAAAGGCATTGGCCATGGTCACGATCAGCGATCACTTCATCACCGGTAAACGCCTCAGCGCCGAGCAGCGCGAAAAATCCTTCACCGACATGATGACCATCGCCCTGGAAGCAGCGATTGCCTAAAAGCGAACCTTCTCCATCACTTGCAGCACTTCCCGTTCACGTTGATCGGCGACAACACTTAACCGGCCGACCAACTCGTTAAATTCTTTCTGCAACGCTTCGTCGTTCAGGGAGATTGCGTTTATCCGCACATTCATGAGCGCTCCGTGTATGGTTGCGCGAGCCAACATAGCCGCTATCGCCCCATCGGACACCACATTGCGATTACCAAATTTGATCGCTGCCTCTGCCAAATCAAATGTTTCCAGAGCTGTTTCAGCGATTTTCTGCGAAACTTTGGCTGCCTCAACCGTCGCCTGCCGAATCGCCTGCCGGCGACATTCTTTTTCAGCTTCGCTTTCTTGCGGCATCTTGAAGCAATCTACCACAGCCTGATAAGATGCCGCATCAGCTTCCATTAAATCGAGCAGTTCGGCTTGCAGCACTCTGGCCCGGGACAGAATTTCTTCCATTTTTTGCCAGACAGGTTCATAGCCTTTTTTCCCGCTCGTCAGGGCAGCAACCATAGCGACCAGACCGGCCGCCTCAGCTCCGGTCAATGCCACGGCAGCGCCGCCGCCCGGAACTGATTCAGCCGACGCCAATCTATCCATAAAATCTATCAAAGAGGATTGTTTCACCATTCTCTCCTTCTTCACCCTGCGCGTTGACGGATGCCGGCCTTTACTTCTCCAGCAACGCTTACTCCATGATCTCCATGACGCGCTTTTCAATAACCTGATCAGCTGAAAAATGTTCTATCCCCATATAGTATTCAACACAGTCAACCAGGGCCTGCAGAGGCAGGAGCCCGATCACCTCACTGCCGACCACCGGCACGCCATAGCGGCGGGCTTCCATGCGTACCATCTCAAGAGCACTGTAAATAGATGTTTTAGTATAATCGGTCAGATTCATGGACACCTGGGTCTGCCGGCGACCTGCCAACTCAACGCCCATCGCCTTGCAAAACCGCAAACCGCCGCCGATATGGCGGACTTTTTCAGCGATCGCGTCAGCCACCGCTAAATCGGAAGTGCCCAGATTCACGTTGAAGGCACAGAGCGGCGTCCGCGCCCCCACCGCTACCGCTCCAAAGGTGGGATGGGGACGGTCCGGCCCAAAATCCGGTCGCCAAAGCCGCAGGTCTTT
>DUVF01000048.1 GCA_012841165.1 Clostridiales bacterium | reverse complement strand
TACGGAAGAGGGCGAGGAACTGGGGCTCGACATTGAGATTATTGAAAACGGACTGAACATCGTACGCGATATCAGAGACACACTGGCAGCGGTCGATCGCTACCAGCCAGATATCGTTCACTGCCACGGCGCCCGGGCGAACATGTTCGGTCTGCTTGTGAAAAAATTCCGCTCGGTACCAGTGATGACGACGGTTCACTCCGATCCAGCGCTCGACTATCTTGGCATGCCCTGGAAGCAGTTCACCTTCGGTTTCATCAATTCGATTGCGCTCAGGCAGATGGACTACTATATCGCTGTCGCCGACCATATGGAGAGCTTGCTGATCCGCCGCGGCTACGATCCGCAGCGCATCTTCACTATTTTCAACGGACTTGATTTTTCAAAAGCTAATACCGGCGGCCGGCCGTCCAAGCCGGCCGATGAGCCGGTGGTGGTAGGCATCGCCGCCCGGCTGACACCGATAAAAGATATCGCGACGGTGCTGCGAGCTTTTGCCAAGGCAGCCGAAAAAAATCCCCTGCTCCGACTGCGCATCGCCGGAACTGGCGAGGTTGAAAAGGACCTCAGAGAACTGGCTTTAGAGCTGGGTATTGCGCCCAAGGTTGAATTCATGGGATGGGTCAGTGATATCAAGGGCTTCTTTCGCAGCGTCGATATCAATGTACTGGCCTCGCTGTCTGAGATTATGCCCTATTCATTGCTTGAAGGCGCGCACGAACACTGTCCGGCGATCGCCAGCAGGGTCGGCGGTATTCCGGCACTGATCCGCCACGGTGAAAACGGATTGTTGTTCGAACCGGGAGATGTCGACACCTTTGCCGATTATATTTACGATCTGTCGGTTGACGAAAAAGAACGTGAGCGCCTGGCGGAAAACCTCTATCAGCGGGCGCAGACAGATTTTTCGCTTGAGGGAATGCGGCGCAATCAAGAGAAAGTGTACGCTACCGTTAAACGCCGGGCAGCCCTCAGGGGGCGGCGGGGAACTGTCATTTGCGGTGCTTATGGACGAGGTAACGCCGGCGATGAAGCGATTCTCAAAGCTATTCTGACCCAGCTTCGCCAGATAGATCCGGATATGGACTTTCGGGTGATGTCCCGCAATCCGGCAGAAACGAGGGAAGATCATAAAGTCCGGTCGATTTACATTTTCAATATTCCGGCTTTTTTGCGGAATCTCAGACAGGCGAAGATCTTTGTCAGCGGCGGTGGCAGTCTGATTCAGGACGTCACCTCATTCCGCTCGCTCTACTTCTATCTGTTTACGTTGCAGGCTGCCAAATGGAGCGGTTGCCGCACCATCATGTACGGCTGTGGCATCGGGCCTATCGGTTCTTCGAGGAATTCCCGTCTGGCGGCTAAAGTGCTCAACCGCACTGCCGATGTAATCACTCTGCGCGATAGCCGGTCGGTCAATTTACTTGCCAGTATGGGTGTTGACCGGCCAATTATTCGTTTGGCCGCTGACCCCACGGTAACGCTGCGCCGGGCGCCTTTGGCTGATATCGATGCGGCTTTTCGTTCGGAAAATATCCCGCAGCACATCCGTAAAATCGGTTTCTGCCTGCGCGATGTTGCCGGCTCATTTGATCCCCTGCCGATTGCTCAAGCTGCCGACTACGCGTATGAAACCTACGGCTTGACCCCGGTATTTTTGCCGATGGAAGTACCCCGTGATATTGCCGCTGCCGATTTCGTGACCCGCGAGGTAACGGTGCCACACTACGCCGGTAATCAGCGGCACGATGTGGAAGAGCTTATCGGTATGCTCGGGACTATGGAAATTGTGGTTGGTATGCGCCTCCACTCACTAATCTTTGCCACTGCCGGAGGTGCTCCGGTGATCGGCATCTCTTACGACATCAAAGTTGACAGCTTTATCGAAGATATCGGATCGACTGCCTGTTTGCCGCTCAAACAGGTCAACGCCGCCGATCTTTGCCGTCTGATCGACGAAGCCGTTTTAACCGGCGATCACCAGGCGAAAACAGCTGTTGAACGTTTGCGCCGGGCTGAACGGGTCAATCGCCAGGCCGCGGCAATGCTGATCAGCGAGAATGGTTCCGATAATGGGGAAGGGGGCTTCGCCAGTGCTACATGAAATTAAAACAGCGCCTGATCAGGAGCAGCCGGGCCGGCCGACAAATGATCAGGAGAAATCGGGACTATTCCGGCAGGTCGTCTGTCTGTCCACTTCCAACTATGACGCTGTTCCGACGCGCAAACAAAATGTGATGAATCGTTTAGTCGATGCGGACATCCTGTATTTCGACCCCGGCGTCACCTGGATAGCGCCGCTCAAAGATCCAACTGCGAAGGCTCGTCTGGCTGCCTGGAAGCAGCCAGGTCGACAGGTGACCGATAATATCCGGGTATTTGCGATACCGCCTTACCTGCCTTTTTTTAATCGTCATCGCGTAATCAACCGCAGCAATCAGCGCCGTCTGGCGGCCTATGTCCGCCGCCGCATGAAAGAACACGGTTTCGAGAAACCTCTGCTATGGTGCTATTCGCCGACATCCTGCGACCTGGTTGACCTGATTCCGCGCCGTGGACTGGTTTATGATTGTGTCGACCGGCACTCTGCCTATCCCGGCATGATCGATCCGGCAGTGGTCGACCGCATGGAACAGGATCTGGCCAGTCGGGCGGATCAGGTATTCTGCACTGCTGCCGGACTTTACGATAGGCTGGCGGACTATAATTCAAACACCGTGTTGATCCCCAACGGGGCAAATTTCGATCTATTCGTTCAGGCCGCCGGCCGGACGCTCCGGCCGGAGCGCTTTGACCGGCCGGTCTTTGGTTTTGTTGGCATGCTGCAGGATTGCCTGGATTACAACGCTATCATGGCGGTGGCTCAAGCCTGGCCGGAGGGTGAAGTGCGCCTGATCGGGAAACCGCTGCCGGGCGTCGATCTGTCTCCTTTGCAGCAGTACCCCAATATTAAACTGTTAGGTTTGAAGCCGCAGGCCGAGTTGCCGGCGCTGATGAGGGAATTCGATGTTTGTCTGAATGTTTTCAGAGCCGGTGATCTTTCCCGCGACGTCAGCCCGTTGAAATTCTATGAGTATCTGGCGACCGGCAAACCTGTGGTTTCCACTCCGGAGCCGCTTCAGGTGGCCGATTTCAGCGACGTTGTATACATTGCGTCTCACACGGATGATTTTGTGGTAAAATGTCGGCAGGCTCTGGCGGAAACGGATACGGCAATCGCCGACCGGCGCATCGCCTATGCCCGGGATTGTTCCTGGGACAGCCGGGTAGCGCAGATGGTCGGTATACTCAAAGAAAGAGGGCTCTATTAAAAAACCATAAAGATCAGGAAAAGACCAGAAAACGCGGAAGATAAGAAATTACAAACAAGAAAAGAATTGCAAGCGAGCCAAATAAATACAATAAATAATTTGGGAGGGACTCATGAAGCTGGTGAATGAAAAAGGGAAGTTGTTCGGCTTGATCAACCCGGTCGATCTGATTATTCTTCTGGTGGTAATAGTGGTTGTAGCTGCGATCGGCGTCCGCCTGCTGGGTAGTCAGGTAGCCGATAAGGTGGCACCGCAGGTCACTCTGACAGCCGAGGTCGTCATCATTGGAACGCCTCCTCGGATTCAGGATGAAATCGCGCGGCAGGATCTGATCGGCCAGCGCATAGTTGCGGGAAATGAGTACATGCCGGCTACCATAACCGGCATCAAGACAGAGCCCTATATTGTTCAGGCTTTCACCGACGATGGCCGCATAGTTGATGCGGTTGATCCCAGCAAGCATGATGTCGTTTTCACTATAGAGACCAAGGTGGCGAAGGGAACGCCCAGTCCCAAGATCGGCAGCCAGGAGCTGCGCGCCGGCAAGACCTTCATTCTTAAAACACAAACTTTTGAAAGTATCGGGACCATTCGCTATGTCCAAATCGACGAATGACAAGCGCCTGACCGGCGGCAACCAGATAAAGGCCGGCGACATTCCGGCCACGACCGGCGAATTTGCTCTGGCCAGCGGCAGTCTGATTTCGGCAAGCGACAGCCTGTTGCTGCGCCTGATCATCACAGTCAAGGCGATCTGGCAGAAGGGCTGGTTTTGTAGCATCGGTCAAGCCTGGCAGCGGTCTTACGCGGTTTCGGCGAGCCGGCAGGGCTGGGAAGGCTTTATGGGTCGGCCGGATCCGGTCGGCTTATCCTGGTACGGCCGGACAGCTGTTAAGCTGGGTCTTTGGCTGGATGGTCTTGGCAAGCTGCTCAACGTCAGTTTGTTGGCCCGTGCTTTAGGCAGCGTCAGCCGGGCCTGGGCAAGATTGGGCGAGTGCAGCGTTGTGTTCGGTCTGATCAATCGGCTGAATCTGCGCCAGTGGCTGTTGGTGTTTTTCGCTTTCTATCTTCCTTTGGAATATATTATTCGGGACAAGATAGGCATTGTCATTCTGGCTTCGGTGTGGGAGGAGTTGTTCATACTGGCGGCGATCGCTTTGATCGTCTGGCAGCGGACAAAGGGTTCGACTGCCGGGCTGCAGCGGGAAACATCGCTCGATGTTTACATTCTGCTCTTCATGGCTGTCGGCCTGCTGCTGATGATGCTGGTGCGGCCCTTCCCGGCGGTAGCTTTTCCGGGATACCGGGCTGTCGTCACCTACATGGTCTGGTTTTTCCTGATCATCCGGCTGGTGGCAGATGATCGTGACGCCAAAGTGCTCTATGGTGCTTTTTTGTGTATGGCCGGCCTGCTCTGCCTGCACGGCGTTTACCAGTATGTGGTCGCGGTACCGATTCCTGAATCATGGGTCAGCCAGACTGAGTTAGGCGTCCGCACGCGCGTCTTTTCGCTGACTGGCAGCCCGAATATCTTCGGCAGTCTGATTGTTTTAGCGGCTCCGATGATGGCGGCGATGGTCTATTATCTGAAACGTCTCTGGATCAAATTCTTGTTTGCCTATCTTACCGGAATGATGTGTCTCTGCCTGCTGTTCACTTTTTCGCGCGGCGCCTGGGTGGGCATGGTGGTGGCGGTACTCTTGTTCGCGCTGTTCGTCGACCGGCGGCTGATCGCAATCATGGGTGCGGCAGGAGCGGCAGCTTTGGCGCTGGTTCCGTCCATTACTTCGCGTCTGACCTATCTTTTTACAACGGATTACGCGGAAGCGTCGGCTATCGGTGGGCGAGTCCTGCGCTGGGAAGTCGGCCGTCTTTTGCTGACCGACAACAACCCATGGTTGGGCTTCGGCCTCGGCCGTTTCGGCGGAGCGGTGGCGATGAACAATCAGATCCTCGATGAGACCGAAACCTTCGAATATTTCTATATGGATAATTACTATCTCAAGACCATGGTCGAGATGGGTTATATCGGCTTGATCTTTTTCCTTGTTCTGCTTGCGGCATTTGTGATTTGGGGTCTGCGGGCGGTTTACCGCAGCGGTTTGGAAGCGCGGCTGACGGCAGCGGGAAAAGCCGGTTCGATCGTGAATGGTTCGCCGTCCGGCCAACCGGAGCATCTGGCAGCGAGGGCCGATTTTCTGGTAACAGCCAGAGCCGGTCTTCTGGGAAGTGACGCGCTCCTGCGCAACATCGGCAACAAAAAAATACCGGCTGTCGGCATCCTGGCCGGGCAGATCGGTGTTCTGACACATTGCTATTTTGAGAATATCTTTGAAGAGCCCTATATGATGGCCTATTTTTGGGGTCTGGCGGGCTTGTTGTTCTATATAGGCTTCTTTTCGGGAACTTCGTCGCCGTCTTCTACTTATCGTCGTTGCCGTGAGAATACTTGATTTTTTCATATAAGCAATTTATATTCTTGGTATATATGTAAACATTAGTTGTGCTTGTCCAGCCGGAATTTATAAAAGAAAGGAGATGCACAGCGGTGATTCGAACCGACATAAAAAATCGCAGATTTTCCGTTGTTGCATTTTCATTCCTTTTTGCTTATATACTTACTTTTGTATTTGAAGGCAAGGTGTTGTACAGCTGTTTGGATTTGTTCGGAATAAATCCGCAGCCCTATGTTTTGGTGGCAATGTTTTCTCTTCTTGCAGGGTTTTGGGTTTGTGCCTTTTTGGCAAAGAATTATTTTGTCGCCAGGCGTATTTTGAGTGGTTGCATATCGCTATCCATCGTTTCGACCTTGCCGTTTTTCTTTGAACCGACGGTTTTGTGGTTTGCGGGAATCGTTGTTGCGGGTTTTGCTTCCGGCTGCGCATTGCCCGCCTGGATTTGGACATTCAGATCTTTTGTTTCAAAAAGGGAGAGGACGAAAACCTGTGTGGACCTTCTGATTTTTTCCAACCTTCTTATGATTATAGTGAATGTGTCGCCGTTATTTTTCCCGCTTTCGACAGGCCTGCCAATTTCTTTGACTTATTTGTTTCTGGCACTTTTCTTCGCAATTAAAATGCCGAGTAATTTAAATCCTTCGGAGGAAGATGTTGTTCGTACGGTCACGACGAAGACGGGATATGCGGAACTTCGCATGACTCTTTTGCTCCTTTTCCTTTTTATTGCAGTTATAACAATCAATTCCGGCCTCATGTACCAGATTATCAATCCCGCGTTTTCTCATTTGACAATTTTGGTCAGTTGGTACTGGGCTGTTCCATATATTCTCATGCTATTGTTTATACGCAATTTTCCATACAGATTTATATCTGCACCTTCTTTATACATCGGAGCGGGTATGAAAATCGCCGCATTTGTATTTTTCATGTTTCCGGGTCGTGATGTGTTTAATTATATTATAGTCGACACTTTAATGCTTGGCGCTTGTGGAATTTTCGATATGTTCTGGTGGATTATTATCGTGGAAATGTTGGAATTTTCGGATAACCCTGCAAAAGTTTACAGTGTTGGCCTTACAGCTAATGTCAGCGGCGTTTTGTTGGGCGAGCTGGTGGCTGCCATCACAAACCGGATTTCTCTGTCGGGTGCGGAGCTGACGGTAATCGCGCTACTGGTTATGTGTGCCGCATTGATTATTTATCCTTTCTTAGCCCGGCAACTGGATTTACTGGCGAAAACTAGTAAAGGCCCGACCGACTCCGACCGCACGGCAATTTCACATCGAACGGATTCTCGTCTCGAAAATATTTCCGCTACTCTGACCAAGCGTGAAGTCGAGGTCTTGCATTTAATTTTAGGCGGAAAATCCAACAAAGAAATTGCGGACACATTATTTCTCAGCGAGAGCACTGTCAAGACACATGCCGGCAACATATATTCAAAATGTGAGGTCACCGGCAGGGCGGAGCTGCTCAGCATCTTTGTGGACAGCGAGTTGATTCTGTAAGAGCTTAGCCTACCTGTTTTATGATCTTGTATGAAGTCTTTTTGCAAAACTGATACTTTAGTATGATTACTTTTTTGTAATTTTCTTTCATAATATCTTTAGGCGAACAGCGCCGTATTTTTGTGTGCGTTAAATGCGTAGTAATTAAACAGGTAGTGATGGAGGAGAATTTTGTCATGAAAAGATATAAAAGACTGTTGTCCCTTGCCTGCACCCTTGTATTGGTTTTATCGCTCATGCCCTTGCAGGCTGGGGCGGGAGAAAATTATGACGGGGTTATAAATGTTGTCGACGGTACCGGAACCGGCAACGGATGGGCGCTTGAGGGAGACTACATAAGGATAAAAGAAAACGGCGCATATTTAATCAGTGGGGGAGGACAAGCGGCAAGTAACAGGATTTGTGTCAATTCCAGTGTTACCGCATCCGTGACCCTCGACAATGTAAATATTAATATTAACCTGCCGTTTGAAGTTGGCAAAAATTCGGATGTTACAATGATACTTAAAGACGGCAGCACCAATATTTTACGCAGCTCTGCCGGCCATGCAGCCATACGCGTATTCTCAACGGCGAAGCTCACCATTACAACAGCCGGTCAAAGCTTGGGCAACGGGTCTTTAGAAGCATATGGTGCCGGAGAATGTACTTCTCATTGGGCTTCCGCCGGAATCGGCGGAAGCGAGCTGGAAGCAAGTGGAACTATCGTGATTGACGGTGGAAACATACTTGCAGTAGGCGGAAGCGGACGAGGGCCGGGCACATGGAGAGGGCAAGGAGGCGCGGGTATTGGCGGCGCCATGGGTAGGTCTTGCGGCGATATTACGATAAACGGCGGAAATGTGACGGCATACGGCGGGTCTGGCGATCCGATGGGCGCGGGTATTGGCGGCGGCAGCTCCGATTCGGAAAAATATGCCGGGAAGATTACAATAAACGGAGGGACGGTAAGGGCTTATTCAGGTAAAGGGAAGACCGGAGATAGCGCCCTTGGAACTGGTATCGGCTTTTGTTCTTCTGTAGCAATATCCGATAATGCCGATGTTCAGGCGTATTCAAGCGGCAATTTCCCGGCAATCTATGCCACAGCCGTCGGAGGCGGTCACAGCGCATATTTGCTGAATTTTATGCTCGATGCACGGGTAACTTCGGATGCCGACATGACAATAAAACAAGGTGACGGCAGCGTGGAAAGTTTTAATATGACATTGCCGGCCATCTATAAGAATTTTGCCGCAACGGTGAAAAGCGGAAACGATTACACTGCGGCCTTAGCGGACGGTTCGAAGAAAGTTGTCTCTTTAGTAGGTGAAAATGCAGATTTCCCCGGTATTCTTGATTCGCTCGACGCAATCTTCTCATCTACAGATGTTAAGTTTGTTGAAGTAGATACCACGCCCCCGGTTCTCACGGAAGGCGCGGTGTATCGTGAATCCGCTGCAAATGCCACGGTGCGCTTTTTCTCCGACGAGGCAGGAACATATTACTATAAACTTATGGACAATGAGACATTGCCGGATCCGAGCAACTTGAGCGACTGGACATCCGGTGAGCTTACGGCAAATGCGATAAATATCGTGACGTTTACCGGCATGGCTTCCGGACCGCAATATCTCCACATATTGGCTAAGGACGGAACAGGCAATGAAAGCGATGTGCTGACAATATCCATGCCCTACGATCTTTATTATTCCGAAAACTTTGAGACCTATGCCGAAGGCGGATACCCTGCTAACTTTTACAGAAAATACAATGGGGCTGGCGACGGAGAACAAAAGATTATCGCCAGCACACAGATGGACGGAGACAGCGGAAAGGTGTTCAGGCTGAAGGGTGCGAGCAGCTGGTCGTCAGATTCGCGAGTGAACCTGCCTTTAGGGATAACCGGAACGGTAGTGTACGAGGCGGACATAAAGCCTGTTAGCGAGGTGCCGGGCAGCATCCAAATGGGACAAGGCGGTCAGTGGGTTAATTGCGTTGTCAGAGCAGGACTTTCAGGAGGGAAATTCTATTCGGAAAAGGGAGAGTACGACAAGCCCGGGTTTCTTTCTGTGAAATCCGATGCTCCATATAGTTTGAGCAATTGGTACAGTTTGCGTCTGGAGTTGGATTATACGAATAAAAAATTCGAT
>DUVF01000047.1 GCA_012841165.1 Clostridiales bacterium | reverse complement strand
CGGATCGGGTTATCCCTATGCTGCCGGAGAAACTGTCAAACGAATTGTGCAGTTTGAAACCGGGGGCCGACCGGCTGACCCTGACTGTCCGCATCGATTTTGATGCCAGCGGCAGGGTGACCGACTATGAGATATATCCCAGCGTGATCCGTTCAGCCTATCGATTGGTCTACAGCGACATTTCCGATATACTGGAACAGCAGTCTGCGCCATTGATGCAGCGCTATGCTGCGATCGTGCCCGAACTTTTGCGGATGGCTAATCTGGCAGACAGGCTCCGCGGTCGGCGCAGGCAGCGCGGCAGTCTGGATTTTGATTTTGACGAAGCTTGCATAAGTTTGAACGATGAGGGTCTGCCGGTAGCAGTGGAGATCGCCGAGCGCCGGACAGCCAACCGCCTGATTGAAGAATTTATGCTGGCGGCCAATGAAGTAGTCGCTGAACATTGCTTCCGGATCGAGCTGCCCTTTATCTACCGGGTGCATGAAAAACCGGCGGCGGATAAATTGAGCGAACTGGCAGCCTTCCTCAGGACATTGAACTTCTCCATCAGAGGCTCAGCCGAAGGGCTGCGGGCGAAAGCGCTGAACGACATTCTCGAACAGGCAGCCGGTTCATCCGAGGAGACCATCGTGCACACCGTCGTTCTGCGGGCGATGAAAAAGGCGCGCTACAGCCCCAACTGTCTGGGTCATTTTGGCCTGGCAGCCGAATGGTACTGCCATTTTACCGCCCCTATCCGGCGCTATCCCGATCTCTTTATTCACCGCATGATACGGCGCTATCTCTTTCCGGCCGAAGCCGGGCGATCAGGCCGGGGAAGCGAAGCTGACCGCGGAAAAGCTGCCGAGGCGGCAGACCGGTCATCCCTTATGGAAAGACAGGCCGAAGAGCTGGAGCGCGAGGTTGAAAAATCGATGTTTGCCCGCTATATGCAAGACAGGATAGGTGAGACCTTCAGCGGCATAATCAGCAGCGTGACTAAATTCGGCTTCTTTGTGCAACTGCCGAACACCATCGAAGGTCTGGTACGGGTCGATAGCCTGGAAGACGATCACTATGTGTTTGAAGCGGAGCAGCATCGTCTGATAGGTGTGCGCCGGCATCGTGTTTTCCGGCCGGGTTCAGCGGTGACCGTAGAAGTCAGCAATGCCGATCCCATGACGCGCGAGATCGACTTCCGCCTAATCAGCGATCCGGCCGCCAAAAGGTAGGCGTAAAGATAAGCAGAATGGGAAAAATTTCCAGACGGCCGAGCAACATGACCAGGCAGAGGTAGCACTTGGAAAAGGCAGAGAAGCCGGCGAAGCTGCTCTCCGGCGTGATAATCGAAGCGACCGTTCCGGCGTTATTGATCGTCGCCGCAGAAATCGCAAAGACCGTCGCTAAATTGATCGGCTCAAAGGATAATATAAAAGCACTGGCCATGAACACCAGCACGAACACATAGGCGAAGGTCATGATGTTGGTGATGTTATCTTGGGGTACCGGTTTTCCGGCCAGCTTGATCGGTTGTACCACGCGTGGGTGCAGCCTTTTTCGTATGCCCCGGGCAACCAGTTTAGCCAGGATGATGAGGCGGATCACCTTGATCCCGCTGCCGGCGGAATTGGAGCAGGAACCGACCAGCAGGAGGATGATCAGCAATACATAGCTGAAAGTAGGCCAGATGATATGGTGGCTGACATCGGTACCGCTGCCGCCGGTGGTGAGAAAGCCGATGATTTCAAAAAAGCTGTAGCGCAGCGCCTGCGGCCAGCTGACATACAGCTGATTCAGCCAAAGGTTGGCCGATACCAGGAGCACCGCCGCCAGTAGGAGCAGCAGGAAAAAACGCAGCTCGCGGTCGCTGAAGAATTGCTTAAACTGTCGTTTGGGCAGGAGAAAATACAGGCTGAAATTTATGCAGCCGACGATGGTGAACAGTACGACGATGCATTCAACAGCCACGCTATCAAAATATCGGATGCCTTCAGTGTAGTTGGAGAAGCCGCCGGTTGAGATCGAGCTCATAGTTGCCAGCCAGGCGTCGAAAGGGTTCAGCCGGCAGAGAAGCAGCGCAACATAGCAGATCAGGCTGAAGATCAGATAGAGCATGATCAAGCCGCGGAAAGACTGGTCCGGCTTAAGCGACAGCTTGAGAAGCCGCGGGTCGCCCGAAGCCGTGGCGCTGAGGCGGGAGCCATTGATATTGAGCGCTGGAAACAGTACGATGGCGAACAGCAGAATAAGCAGGCCGCCGAACCACTCCGTAAAGGAACGCCAGAAGAGCAGGCCCTTGGGCAGCGATTCAGGGTGGGGAAAGATCGTCGCCCCGGTGGTGGTAAAACCGGAGAACGATTCAAAAACAGCATCGGCAGCCGATGTCACCGTGCCGCTCAGCAGATAGGGCAGAGCACCTAAAAGACCGGTGAGGATCCAGAAAAGGGTCACAATCATGAATGCTTCCCTGAGGCGGATCGGATCGTTGTACCGCGCTGTCTGGTGGCGGATGAATGCGCCCAGAGCCAGGCTGACCACTGCCAGCTGGCTGAAGCGGAGAGCCAGCGTTGTTTCTCCATAGAGAAAACTGACTGCGGTGGCGGGCAGCAGGCTTCCGGCAAAGACCATCAGGCAGAGGCCGATCGATTTTATGATGGTGTTCGGGTTAATCATGACGCACCTTAGGGGCCCTAACGATCAGGCTTCCAAAACGACGGGGTGAAGATCAGCAGCAGCGTGAACAATTCCAGACGCCCGCAGATCATGAGGAAACTGAGCAGCAGGGTGGCGGGAGCTGAAAACAGACTGAAGTTTGACATCGGTCCGATCAGGCCAAAACCAGGCCCGACGTTGCCCAGGCAGGTGATGACGGAAGAGATGGTGGTCATCAGCTCAATCTGGTCGAAGGAGATCAGCACTATTCCGGCCAGCATGACCCACATGTAGAGGGTGAGAAAACTGGCTATGGCGGAGACGGTATCCGAGGACAGATTCTTTCCGTTCAGCTTGATCGGTATCACCGCCAGAGGATGCAGCCGCTTGTAGATGCCGCGCCGGATCAGTTTGAACAGCACGACTATGCGCACGACTTTGATAGCTCCGCCGGTCGAGCTTGCGCAGCCGCCGATGAACATCAGCAGGAGCAGCAGCAGGCGGACAGTGTTGGGCCAAAGGTTGAAATCGGTCGTCGCAAAACCGGTCGTCGTTATGATGGAGATGGTTTGAAAGAGACTCTGGCGGAGTGATTCTCCGGCTCCGTGGACAGTGTCGCTTAAGTAGAGGATGACGGCGATCAGGAGCGTAAAAGTAGTTATAATGCCGATAAACATGCGTAGCTCTTCATCGGCCAGTAGATCCTTCCAGCGGCCTTTTAACAGGAGGTAGTATAAATTGTAGTTGCAGGCAGAGGCCATCATGAAGAAGGCCAGCACCATTTCCAGATAAAAACTGTTGAAATGGGCAATGCTGTCGTTATAGGTAGAAAAACCGCCGGTGCCCATCGAACTGAACATATGGGTCAGCGCATTGAACAGCGACATCCCGCCGGCCAGGAGCATTATGGTCTGGATCGTGCTTAAGCCGATGTATATCAGATAGAGAATTTTGGCGGTGTCGGAGATTTTTGGGGTCAGCTTATCGAAGGTAGGGCCGGGTGATTCCGATTCGGCGATCCAGAAGGCCTTGATGCCGAGGGCCGGCAAAAGGGCGACCGCGAACACCAAGATACCCATTCCGCCCAGCCAGTGAGTGAACGAGCGCCAGAACAGGACACCTTTGGAAACAGCTTCGATGTCGGTCAGAATGGTTGCGCCGGTGGTGCTGAAACCGGAGGCGCTTTCAAAGAAGCCATCACAAAAATCGGTCGTTCCGGATAAGGTGAAAAGCAACGCGCTGATCAGAGAAGCGATGAGCCAGCACAGTGAAACGATCAGCATGCCCTCGCGATGTCCGATTTTGGAAGATTCGGGCCGGACGAAAAACATCAGCAGGCCGCCGCTGATCAGAGCGCCGGTTATCGTCACCACAAAGGCGAAGACGGCTCTGGATTCATGATAAGAGACTGCGACGAACAGGGCCGGCGACATAGCCAGACCAACGATCATGCTGACGATTCCGGCTACCCGGATGACTGCCTTGATGTTCAAACCCATCCGCTGTGCCTTCCACACGGTTCAGACGACCTTCCATTTTTTGCGTTGGAGCAGTTTCTCCAATGCCGGTAACTGAGATAGCAGGGAAAGGATGATGACCTGATCGCCCTCCTGGATGACGGTGTCACCCTGCGGGATGATGGGTTCGCCCTGGCGGTGGATGGCGGCGATCAAAACATCCTCCGGCAGTTTAAGGGCGGAGATAGGGGCATCGAACAGCGGCATCGGGCGGCGGGCGATGATCTCGATGAATTCCGCCTGCCCCTGTATGACCTTGGAGAAGATGATGTGCTTCGAACCCTGAATGAAGCGAAGAATCTCGGCAGCAGTCATTTCCAGCGGATTCAGAGCCATATCGACGCCCAACTTTTCGATCAGCTCGGCGTAGCTCTTGCGGCTGACCTTGGCCACAACATCTTCTATATTTTTTTGCGTGGCGAGCAGTGCCAGCAGCAGATTTTCCTCATCAAAGCCGGTTAAGGAGACGAAGGCGTCCATCTCGTCAATGTTTTCTTCTTCTAACAGAGATTGGTCGGTGGCGTCGCCGTGCAGAACCATCACATCGTCCAGATGCTCTGAGAGATATTGGCAGCGGGCCTTGTCGATTTCGATGATCTTAACAGAGATATCGAAATCGCTGAGCAGTTTAGCCAGATAAAAGCCTGACTTGCCGCCGCCGGCTATCATCACGCGCTGCAGATCGGTGTAGGTCTGTTTGTCCTGCACCAGTTCGTTGAGCCGGTCGGCCGCTTCTTGTTCGCCAAGCACATACAGGATATCCTCTTCCTGAATGACAGTGCTGCCAACCGGGATGATGATCTTGCCGTTTCGGGAGACGGCGACCACCAGCATTCCTTCAAGCATCTTTGAAACTTCATCGATTTTTTGATTGAAAAGGACGGGCAGCCGCTCGGCTGGAAATTCGACAATGGAAACTTTACCGGAATGAAAGATGCCGCCCGAGAGAGCGTACTTTTCCACAAGGTACTTATAGATTTCGCGCGCAATCGTCAGATCCGGATTGACTATAAAATCAATGCCGAAGGTTTTTTTAATGAAGTCCAGCTGACCGACATGCTCGGGGTCGCGCACCCGGGCGATCACATGCGGACAGCCCAGCTTTCTAGCCAAGGTGCAGATCACCATGTTCAATTCATCATTGTCTGTTACGGCCAGTAAAAAATTATAAGACTGGATCTTCAGCTCTTTTGACAAGGAAGTATTTTTACCATTGCTGGCCACCGTCAGCAGATCCATCTGCGCGCTGATACGCTGCAGCAGGTCGGAATCAAGGTCGATCAGGGTCACTTCATTGTCGCCGCTTAAGAGCGCCTCTGTGACGGTCAGGCCAAGCTTTCCGGCGCCTACGATTGCAACTTTCATTCCATATTCTCCTGAGCAAAGCAAGTTTAGTGACAAAATTAGTCAGGCACAGTGTATCACGACAAGGCAGAAAAAGAAACAAATAAATAAGCGCGAATGGCATGCAAAGTAGTTCTGAACCTCCGCTCGGTGAATCGCTGAACATAACTTGATTTTTGAACAGATTTGGCTTATAATCTGCTTAACTGAATACATAATCGGTCAAAGCGGCGTGTGCGAAAGCCGCGTTAGCGGAGTAAGTCGTCTAAGTCCTTTACATCAGGGATACGATGTCTTATGTGAGATACGACTATCAGGGTGGATAGCCATTTAATTATGGCTGTCTATTTTTGTGCCCGTATTTTACATAAATAAAAAGGAGGTAGACGCATCATGAAGAAGATCATTCTCCCCATCTTATTAGGAATTGTATTTCCGCTTATTTTCATGAAAATCAACCCGAACATTCAGGGCGCTGGTATTGCGCTGACGGCTGCGATCGGTCTCGGCATCGGCGCTGCGATCAATGCTGCCATTTTTAAAAATAAGTCGGGCGAAGTCGAAAATCAGGCGTCCAAAGCTGAGACGGAAACGAAAAACTAGTCGATAACAGAAACTGATTTAAGGCGAAAGGAGATGCTTGGGCATGAAGAAAATACTTATTCCTTTGTTGATGATGATCGTGGTACCGTTTGTTTTCTATGGTGTGAAGCCGGACATCCCGATCTCCGGCCTGGTGGTCGGCGGGTTTTGCGGTATTGCTTTGGGCTTGTTGCTCAATGTTCATTTTAGCGAAAATGCAAATACGGACGGAAAAGGAGCCCGAAACCGGGCCGGCAGCAACATCTGACCGCAAACGCCGGAGCGCTGTATTTCGCTCCGGCGTTTATTTAGGCAATACATCAACAAACTTGTCAATTCCTTACGCTTTGGTGTACTATAGGAACAGAGCCAGACCGGCTCTTTGCGAAAGCTTAAGGAGAAAGACATGAAAAAAGACAATCGATTTGCCGTTCTGATCGACGCCGATAACATTTCTGATAAATATGTTCGCCTGATCTTGGATGAGATATCAAATGACGGTGTGGCTACCTACAAGCGTATATACGGCGATTGGACGAAGCCGGCGCTCGGTCCCTGGAAAAAAGTGCTGTTGGATTACTCGATCACGCCGATCCAGCAGTATGGTTACACAACGGGCAAAAACTCGACCGATGCGGCTATGATCATCGACGCCATGGACATACTCTATTCGGGCAATGTCGATGGTTTTTGCCTGGTCACCAGCGATAGTGACTTCACCCGTCTGGCAGCCCGCCTGCGTGAGTCAGGCATGGATGTGGTGGGGATGGGCGAGCGCAAAACACCGAAGGCCTTTGTCGCCTCCTGCAATAAATTTAAATATCTCGATATTTTAGCGGAGCAGGAAGCCGATGTCCGGCAGAAAAATGACCAGTTCAAGGAAAAACTGATCAAGTCCAGGCTCGATCAAATCAAAAAGAGCAAGATCGCCATACCTCTGCCGGAGGGCTTGGACGAAGCGGAAAACAACCAGACCAAAGATGAAGAAGCCGGCTTATCGACCGAAATGACGCCGCTCGAAACCATCCGCGAAGCGGTGCTCAACATCATTCGCGAAAGTCCGGACGAAGAGGAGTGGACCTTCATTGGCGACATCGGCAACATGCTGCTCAAGCGCTACCCTGATTTTGATGTGCGGAACTATGGCTTTAAGAAGCTGACTACCTTTGTTCGGTCACTTCCGGGCATGGAGATCAAAACCAGCCGGCACGGCAACAATGTGCTGGTGTATGTCCGCGAAAAGGGCAAATCCCACATTTAGTTGAAGAACAGGCGTTCTCCGCCAGATATAGTGGAGAATCACCGCAAAGGCAGAAAAACCGAGAAAACGTTGAAAAAATGAGCTTTCAGACTCATTTTTTTTTCGACTTTGTGTTGCAAAGTGGTGGAGAGTGGTGTATAGTGGTGGCAATAGGATAAAAGCAAGGTCGCCTGACGAGGGATCAAAAGATGTTTATAGGTGAGTATAAAGCGTCATTAGACGGAAAAAGCCGGGTCATAATTCCTGCCAAGCTGCGGGATGAACTCGGTTCGCGCTTTATTATGACCAAAGGTCTCGACCCCTGTCTGACGATCTACACACAGGAATCCTGGGAGGCCTTCTCCCAGAAACTGGCGGAATTACCGTCAGCCTCTAACGAGGCCAGGATATACAGCCGTTATTTTGCGGCCGGCGCGACTGAATGCGAACTGGACAGCCAGGGGCGGGTGACGGTGCCGCAGCATCTGCGCGAATACGCCGGCTTGGAACGCGAACTGATAGTCAACGGTATGCTGACCAAGATCGAGATCTGGAGCCGCGACCAATATCTGGCTTCCGAGAGCAACAATCTGAGCCTTGATGCGATCGCCGAAAAGATGGCGGAGCTGGGCATCTGATCCCGGTGGCGACCGTGGATGCAGAAAAGGGAAAGGGAACCGGTTTCGAACATCAGCCGGTGTTATATGACGAAGTGATGGCGGCGCTTCAGATCCGTCCGGATGGAATCTATGTCGATGGGACTCTGGGCGGCGCCGGACATGCCGGCGGGATAGCCCGTCAACTGGGCGAGACCGGCTGGCTGATCGGAATAGATCGGGATAAAGCGGCGCTGACCAGCGCGAAAGAGCGCCTTAAAGACGCCGTCTGCCGGGTGAGCTTAATCCACAGTGAGTTTTCCCGCATCGAGAACATCTTAGATGATTTGGAAATCGATAATATTGACGGAGCCCTGCTGGACTTGGGTGTTTCGTCGCCCCAGCTGGATCAGCCGGACCGTGGTTTCTCCTATATGCAGGATGGTCCGCTGGACATGCGGATGAACCGTGACGACAGACTGACCGCTCTGGAAGTGGTGAATAATTACAGTGAGGCCGAGTTAGCCGATATCATCCGCCGCTATGGTGAAGAACGCTGGGCCGTCCGCATTGCGGCATTCATTGTCAAGGCGAGACAGCAGAAACCGCTGGAACGGACCTTTGAACTGGTGGAAGTGGTCAAGCAGGCTATACCGGCTAAAGCCCGCCGGGAGGGGCCGCATCCGGCCAAGCGCACCTTTCAGGCGCTGCGCATTGAAGTCAATCAGGAACTGACGGAATTGAGCCAGGCGCTTGACCGATATATAGACAGGCTGAGACCGGGAGGCCGTCTGGCGGTCATCACCTTTCATTCGTTGGAGGACCGCATCGCTAAAGACTGTTTCCGGAACCGGGCCAACCCCTGCATCTGCCCCAGGCATCTCCCCAGATGTGTCTGCGGCAAAACGGCAGATATTCGAGGCGATACATTAAAAGCCATTCAACCAAAATCAGAAGAAATCGGCTCTAACCCGAGAGCCCGTAGCGCCAAGCTCCGCTATGTTGAAAAGAGGTAAACATCATGATGACAGCTGAACGTTACATTGCCGCCCGACCTGCCCCGCGCTGGGACAAGCGCGAGCAGCGCTCCTTTTACAGACGCCCGGCGGCGCCTGCCTCCTTACCAACTCTGACCAAACAGCAGACAGCTCTCTCCGCTAAGGATAAATCCCGTCTGCTTGGTTTCTTGTTGCTGTGTGGCATTGTCTGCATCGGCCTCATCATCATGGCGGCTTATACCGCGCAGGTAAAGTATGAACTGAACGGTACTCTGGCGGAATGCGACTCCCTGAAGGGCGAGATCAGCAACCTGAATGTCGCCATTGAACAATCGTCGGGCATCGTCGCTGTGGAACAGAAAGCCAAGACTCGGCTGGGCATGGTCTATCCGACAGACCGGCAGATCGTCTATGTTCAGCCGGAAAACCGGGAGTTGCAGGGTTTTGCCCGGGAACTGCAGCGGGTGGCCTTTAATCAGTAATAAAAAACAATATATTGGGGCGTTCTCGACTTAGGGCGCTATAGAAGGTATAATTGAATAGCATATTGACAATCCGGATAGCTGAATGGTTCGAGTTCAATTCGATCCGGATTTTTTAAAGGGGTCGAGGTTTTAGCATGGGGAACAGTTCGATTCGGAGCAAACAAAGAATCGTTTTTCTTTGCGCCGTCGTGTGCCTGTTGGTGGCGGCATTGGCGTTTCGGGTCGGCTGGATCCAGGTGGTGGACAGGGAGCGCTACGCGGCGCTGGCGATTCAACAGCAGACGACTGACACGCTAATTCCGGCCAGCCGGGGACAGATCGTCGATCGCAACGGTGAACAGCTGGCGGTCAGTGCAGCCGCTTTCACCATTTGGGTGCGACCGGCTGATGTGGCTTCGGGCAAGACCGACGGTCAAAAAAAGAAAAACCTGAAGCGCACGGTTAATACACTGGCAAAAATTTTGGAACAGAGCCCGGAGGAGATCCGCCAGGTCGTCACTTCCGAAAAGAATTTGCTTCGTGTGGCCAAATTTGTCGATAAGAGCAAGGCGGATCGAATTCGGAAAGCCAAGTTGCCAGGCGTCACAATAACCGAGACGACCCGGCGCTTTTATCCGCAGGGCGCGCTGGCCGGTTATGTGCTGGGCGGTACGACGGACGATAACCGCGGACTGACAGGTCTGGAACTGCGCTACGATAAATATCTGTCCGGTGTGCCCGGCCGCTGGATCAAGAACAAAGATGTCAACCAGAACAGTTTATCCTACGGCATTCAGAAATATTTCCAGGCTGAAGACGGCCTGACTGTACAGCTGACTATAGATGAAGTAATTCAGCACTATGTAGAAAAAGAAATCGCAGCGGTTCGGGAACGCACAAAGGCCAAACGCGTATTCTGTCTGATGATGGATCCTAAAACCGGGGAGATACTGGCTTTGGCGGTGACACCGGGTTTCGATCCGAATGATCCCAGAACACCGCTCGATCCGGCGTTGGCGGAAGAATTAAAAAAACTGCCCGACGAACAGAAGATGGATTTCTGGAACAAACTTTGGCGCAACCCCGTTGTCAGCGACACCTACGAACCGGGATCGACCTTTAAGCTGATAACAACGGCTATGGCGCTGGAAGAGCGAAAGACCACCCCCACAGAGGTCTTCTATGATAAAGGTTACATAATGGTATCGGGAGTTAAATTATCGTGCTGGCGAGCCGAGCGGCCGCACGGTTCCGAAACCCTGACCAAAGCGGTGGAAAATTCCTGCAACCCGGTTTTTGTCCAACTGGCGCAACGGCTGGGTATAGAAACCTATTACAGTTATCTGGAGAAGTTCGGCCTAATGGAAAAAACTGGAATCGACTATCCGGGCGAGGGGAAAAACCTGCTGCAGAAACAGGCGACTGCCGGGCCGATCGGCCTGGCGACCATGTCCTACGGTCAGGGCATTTCGGTCACGCCGGTCAGTTTGCTGACGGCGATCTCGGCCATAGGCAACAAGGGCATGCTGATGGAGCCGCGTTTGGTGAAGGGCTTGTTAGATGCGAGTGGAAAGACAGTGCTGGAATTTGAACCGCGGCCGGTGCGCCAGGTGATCTCAGAGCAGACGGCGGCGGAGATGTGTCTGATCATGGAATCGGTCGTCACCGAAGGTGGCGGCAGCAAGGCGCAGGTACCGGGCTATCGCGTGGGCGGAAAGACCGGTACGGCGGAGAAGTTGATCGGCGGTCGTTATACTAATCAAACCGACTCGTCCTTTATAGGGATGGTGCCGATGGATGACCCCCAAATCGCCATCCTGTTGGTGGTCGACTCGCCGCAGGGTGAAAAATCAGGCTCGCAGACAGCCGCTCCGGGCGTAGGCCGTATCTTAGACGAGACTCTGCGCTACCTGCACATCAAGCCCGATCCTTCGGTGGCCAATCAGAAGGCGGCCAAGGATATAGTCAAGGTACCGGATGTGGTCGGCCGGGACTATAAAGAAGCGGTAAAAATTTTGGCGGCACCGGGTTTGAAAGCCCAGGTCTCGCCGACCCGAACTGATAAAAGCAACTTCAAGGTGATCGACCAGTTCCCCAAACCTGGTGAGAAAGTACCGGTGGGGATGCAGGTGGTACTCTACTGGCAGTAGCAGGAGGACAACTCAGCGTGAAACCAATGACCCTGGAAGAAATGGCAAAGGCTGTCAATGGACATATCCTGGCCGGTCAGTCAGGACAGAATATCAGCAGCGTGGCGATCGATTCACGCAAAATTGAGCGGGGCGGTCTGTATGTGGCGCTTACCGGCGGCCGCACCGACGGTCATGATTACATCAGCCCGGCCATTGACGCCGGCGCTGCGGCACTGCTGGTTACCCATCTGCCGGAAGGCCTGACCACCCTGGTCGAGCGGAGAGAGATCGCGGTTATACAGGTTGCCGACACCTCTCGGGCGCTATGTGATCTGGCCGCTTATTATATCGCCGGTTTCAAACTCCACCGCGTCGGCGTGACCGGCAGCACCGGCAAAACCACAACTAAAGAAATGCTGTACTGGATATTGGCGGAACGTTTTCGTACCGTCAGCAACCGGGGCAATTATAACAATCTGATCGGCCTTCCACTGTCGGTGTTTCAGATCGAAGAAGAAACCGAAGCTGCTGTGTTTGAAATGGGGATGGATCGTCTGGGCGAGATCCATGAATTGGCCGATATCATACGACCGACCATAGGTATCATAACCAATATCGGCTTATCGCATGCCGAAAGGCTGGGCAGCCGGGAGAACATCCGTCGGGCGAAGATGGAACTGGTGGATTTCTTCGGCAGCAGCCATACCCTGGTCGTAAACTGCGACGATGATATGCTACAGCCGCCGCAATGTACAAAATGCAGCGGAAACTATAAGCTGGTAACCGCCGGCCATGCCGAAACTGCTGATTATCGGATAGTCGACAAAACAGATCTGGGAGAGGCCGGAGTGAGCTTTCGGCTGATCGGGCCGGATGGCGAAGGCCAATTTGAGATCGGAGCGCCGGGCTTGCATAATGTGTCAAATGCTGCCCTGGCGATTGCGGCGGCCTGCACATTGGGCATGACAATGGAGGAGATCCGGCCGGGTCTGGCCAAACTTACCTGTATGGATAAACGTTTGAATATACAGACACTGGCGCAGCTTAAGATCATCGATGACAGCTATAACGCCAGCCCGGACTCAATGCGGGCGGCGCTTGATGTGCTGAAAAGGGTGGAAGGCAACCGGAAGATCGCCATCTTAGGCGATATGTTCGAATTAGGTGAGACTTCGGCTGCCTGTCATTTTGAGATGGGCGAATATGCCGCCCGGTCGGCTGTCGATATTGTCATAAGTGTAGGGCAGGCCGCCGAACAGATCACAGAAGGAGCCCGCCGGGGTGGGATCCGGGCGCTGCATTACAGCAGCAAGGAACTGCTCTACGGTGTACTCAAGCAGTGGATCAGGCCGGGCGACGTTGTGCTGGTGAAGGGGTCTCGCGGCATGGCTATGGAAGAAATCATCGAACAAATCGTTTTAGTGGCTGGGCAACAGGAGGAATTTGCTAAATGAAAGCCTTCGTCATGGTGGCGGCAGCCGCCGCCATCGCCTGGTTGTTCACCGTGCTGGTGATGCCGTTTTTCATTCCGATTTTGAAGAAGATCAAAGCCGGCCAGAGCATACGTGCCGAAGGCCCTCGTTCGCACTTGGCCAAGGAGGGTACGCCGACCATGGGCGGCCTGGTCATAATCGCTGCGGTGACGGTCTCTTGCCTGATTATTCCGGGCATGTTGATCGACCGGCTGATTATTTTATTTGCTTTCGGGGCTTATGGTTTTCTTGGTTTTTTAGATGATTTTGTAAAGGTGAGCATGAAGCGCAACCTGGGCCTGCGGGCCTGGCAAAAACTGGTATTACAGATACTCATCGCAGTCGGGATAACCCTTTATCACCTGCGGGTTTCGTCAAGTACTGCGATCAGAGTGCCCTTCACAGAGAATTATCTGGATCTGGGAGTATGGTACATACCTTTTGTGACCTTTGTAATCGTAGCGATGGCCAACAGTGTTAATCTGACGGACGGACTGGACGGCTTGGCGGCTGGAGTAACGCTGATTGTAGCGGCTTTTCTAACCTTGTTCGGAACGCTTCTGTACTTCCGCTCAGCACCGATCTTCTGCGCCGCATTGACTGGGGCCTGTCTCGGCTTTCTTATGTTCAACCGCTACCCGGCGCGTGTCTTCATGGGTGATACCGGCTCCATGGCGCTGGGCGGCGGGATAGCGGCAGCAGCCGTCATGATGCGTCTGGAATTGATCATTCCGATAGCCGGAGCGATCTATGTCGCGGAGGCGCTGTCTGTGATCCTTCAGGTGACCTGGTTTCGGCTGAGCGGTGGGAAGCGGCTGTTTCGGATGTCGCCGCTGCATCATCATTTTGAGATGTCAGGCTGGTCGGAGACTAAAGTAGTACGGACTTTTAGCAGCTTTACCCTGTTATTCTGCCTGATCGCCTGGGTGGCATTGAAGATTTAATCATTTTAAAGAGGAGAAGGCGTTCGATATGAAACAGATGGAAGACGCGCCGGCAGGCGCGAAACAGAAAGGATTGGTTGTCGGTGCCGGCCTGTCCGGACAGGCCGCCGTGCGCGCCCTGGTCGAACTGTTTGGTCAGGCAGATATCTATGATCAAAAGAAGCCGGAGGATTTTGAACCGGCAACTTTGCAAAAACTGACCGCTGATTCGGTGAAGACCTGGTTCGGCGGCGCGGAACCTGATGATTTAAGCACTTACGATTGTCTGGTGGTCAGTCCGGGGGTGCCGCTTGATCACAGCCTGGTTTCACGGGCCAGGGAAGCCGGGGTGGAGATCATCGGCGAGGTCGAGCTGGCCTGGCGTTATGGCCGGGGTCGCTATGTCGCGATCACCGGTACTAATGGCAAGACCACGACCACCAGCCTGACTGGAGAGATTTTCAAAGCGGCTGACCTGCCCACCGAAGTGGTGGGTAATATCGGCGTCGCCGTTGTCGATCACGCGCTGCAATCCGGTTCGGATACCTGGCTGGTGACCGAGATCAGCAGTTTTCAGCTGGAGACGACCCGGCTGTTTCGGCCGCAGATATCGGCCATCCTGAATCTAACGCCGGATCATATGGATCGGCATCATACAATGGATAACTATGCCCAGGCCAAAGCCTTGGTTTTCCATAACCAAACTTCTGTCGATTACTGTGTCGCTAACCTGGACGACCCGCTGGTTGTCGATATGCTCGATAACTGCCGGGCGATCGTCTTTCCCTTTAGTCGTCTGCGAGAGTTAGATCAGGGTTGTTTCGTGCAAAATGATACGATAGTGTTGCGTACGCTACGCGGTCAAACCATTCCGGTCTGCCGCGTCAACGAACTGGGGATACCAGGCAATCATAATCTGGAGAATGCTCTGGCAGCGACTGCCATTGCGCACTGCGCAGGGATTCGGGCTCCTATCATTGCGCATATATTGAAAAGCTTTGAAGGGGTTGAACATCGGCTTGAATACAGCGGGACTGTTAATAAAATTCATTATGTCAATGATTCTAAAGCGACAAATTCATACGCTGCCATTAAAGCTATCGAAGTGATCAGCGGGAATGTTATTTTAATCGCCGGCGGTTATGACAAAGGATCGCGCTTTGACAGCTTCATCGATGCTTTTGGAACGAAGGTGAAGGGATTGGTTTTGCTGGGCGAGACAGCCCCACAGCTGAAACAGACCGCGCTGGACAAAGGCTACGATAATATAGTTATGGTAAAGGGCATGAAAGAAGCGGTGTCTACAGCCGCTGCTATGGCAGAGCCGGGGGATACGGTGCTGTTATCGCCGGCCTGCGCCAGTTGGGATATGTATAACAGCTTTGAAGAACGAGGGGAGCATTTCAAACAATGCGTCAAAGAGCTGTCTTTAACATAGGGGATCGCGGACTCAGACGGCACAAACCGCTTGGCGCCGGGGATTTTGTATTGGCCATTCTGGTGGTGGTGCTGGTTTTATTTGGCGTGATCATGGTTTTCAGCGCCAGCTACTACAGTTCGATCAATACAAACGGTTCGCCCTACGGTTATCTGAAAAGCCACGTCATGTGGGTGGTGATCGGCGGAGCGGCAATGATGCTTACAGCCATCATCGATTACCATGTATACTGGAGATTTGCCAAGCCGCTGATGTGGATCAGCATGATCCTGTTATTGCTGTTGTTTACCCCGCTGGGGATTACCCGCAACAACGCCACCCGCTGGCTTGGGATGGAGAGCTTTCCAATAACCATCATGCCCGGTGAAATCGCTAAAATATGCGCTATTCTGTTTGTCGCCTGGTATCTGTCAAAGCATCCCGACCATATCCGCTCGCTTAAGGATGGCGTCCTGCCGATGCTGCTTCTGGCAGGAGCTTATTTTTTCCTGATATACAAACAACCGAATTTATCAACCGCTTTGACGGTGGTTGCCATCATAGTCGGCATGCTGTTTATCGCCGGCATGAATATTTTTTATTTGGGAGCGCTGGCCGGCGTCGGCGGAGTCGGCCTGGTCATGCTGGTGCTGAGCAAGGGCGGCGAACATCTGAATCGTCTGACCAGCTTTATTGATCCGTTCAAGGATAAAATGGGGGATGGCTACCAGGTGGTTCAGTCGCTGTTAGCTTTGGGTTCCGGTGGTTTGTTCGGTGTCGGGCTGGGGCGCAGCATTCAGAAGACACTCTATCTGCCGGAACCGCAGAACGATTTTATTTACTCTATCATTGGAGAAGAACTGGGCTTTGTCGGTGGTCTGTTGCTGCTCTCTTGCTATATTATTTTGATCTGGCGCAGCTACCGGATCTCCATACATGCTCCTGACCGGTTCGGAATGCTGATCGCGGCCGGAATCGCTACGATGCTGTCGGTGCAGGTCATCCTGAACATCGCTGTTGTTACATCTTCGATGCCGCCGACCGGAATTACGCTGCCTTTCATCAGCTACGGCGGGAATGCTTTGTTGCTGTTCATGGGTTCTTACGGGATACTTCTGAACATCTCCCGGCATATCGATCTGCCGCCGGTGAAGATCCGCAGAGGCGGCCGATCGGGCATGACAGTGGGAAGGAGCCGACTATGAAAGTGATGCTGACCGGTGGCGGAACGGGCGGTCATATTTATCCGGCTATTGCGATTGCCGATAAGATCAAACAGCGGCAGCCATCAGCGGATATCCTCTTTGTCGGCACCGAACGGGGCCTGGAGAGTCAGATCGTTCCTAAGAACGGTTATCCCATTCGCTATATTCCGGCGCGCGGCTTTGACCGCCGGCGTCCGTTAAAGAATTTAAAAACGCTGCGCGACTGGATCATCGGCAGCCAGGCGGCGTTGCAGTTAATCAATGAATTCCGGCCCGACATGGTGATCGGAACCGGCGGATATGTCAGCGCGCCCTTGGTGCGGGCGGCTCAGCGAAAGGGTATTCCGACCTACATACATGAACAGAACGCTGCGCCCGGTCTGACCAATCGCTTGCTGGCCAGTCAGGTGACCAAGCTGTTTTTAGCTTATGAGGACGCGGTGGCGGCTTTCAGTAAAATACCGCCGGAGCGGATCATCGTCACCGGCAATCCGGTGCGGCAGGAATTCGTCAACGCATCGGCGTCGGTAGCGCGGACAAAAGTTGGCCTGACGACCGACGACTTCATGGTGCTTTGCTTTGGCGGCAGCCGGGGCGCCTTACGAATCAACACAGTTATGACCAAGGCAGTCGCCGGTTTGTTGAAGGCTCCCGAGTTTCGTCTGGTTTTTATCACCGGCCGCGAATATCATTCTGATGTTCGCCGAGAATTGAAGGAAGCCGACGCTTTGATCGACCGCGTCGAGCTGCTGCCCTATAGCGAGCGGATGCACGAATATCTGCCGGCGGCAGATTTGGTGATCAGCCGGGCCGGTGCTATCACGGTGGCTGAGATCACAGCCTGCGGCAAGGCCGCCGTCCTCATACCGTCGCCCAATGTGACGGGCAATCATCAATACTTCAACGCGAAAGCGCTGGCCGACCGGGGAGCCGCCGTGCTGCTGCCGGAGAGTGAGCTTAGCGAAGAACTTTTGACGGAAATCATTCTGCGGCTGATGCGCGATAGGCCGACGCTAAATCAAATGGCAGAAGCCAGCCGGGCGATCGGTCGGACGGGAGCTGCCGATGCGATATATCAGGAGATCATATAGTCCGGAGAACCAACGATTCAGCAGGCTACCAAGGGGTAAATATAAGGTACCAGATCATGGACATGGAAAACGAACAGCCGAAACAAATTAAACGAAAAAAACGCCACCGCATTCGCAAGGCGGGCTGCGCTCTGCGCATCCTGATACTAATAGGTCTGGTTGTGGGGGTGTACTACTTCCTGACCTCGTCTGTCTTCAACATCGACACCATACAAGTGAAGGGAAATAAGCACTTTCAAGCTGAGCAGGTGATAGAGATCGCCAAGGCCAAGCCGGGCGTAAACCTGTTCAAAGCCAAGGTCAGAAAAATGGAAGAGAGGCTGGAAGCAGAGCCCTACATCAAAAACGCCGAGGTTAAACGCAAGCTGATGAGACGCTTAGTGATCAGGGTGGAGGAGCGAGTTGCTCGAGCGGCGCTTAAATACGGAGCGGATTTTTTGCTGATCGATGATGCCGGTTTTCTGCTTGAGAAAACCGATGCCCTACCAAAATTGACACAGCTGAACGGCTTCAAATTAGCGGATATGACGCTGGGAGCCCCGATAAAAGTCGAGCAGCCGGAAGAATTGAAGGTGGGACTCGAACTTTTGACGGCCATGGAAGAGAACGAATTATTCTTCAAGACCGTTGAATTGACGAAAAACGAGGCTAAGGTCTACATCTACGACACCCTGATCTGCAAGGGAGCCCCGGAGGATATCCTGGCGGCGATGTCCGACCTGCAGATAATGCTGTATGATATGTACAAACAGGGGATCAAACGGGGGACTATCATAGTAGGACCGGAGAATTACCTGGCATTCAGCCCGACAGTGGAGTGAACAGAAAGGTCAGACAAATGGAAGACAACAAAACTACTGCCAGAAAACCGATCGCCCAGTTTGTCATCATAATGGTAACTGCCCTGATCATCGGCTATTTGGTTATGGTGCTGCTCAACACATCCAAGACCGATTATACGGGAGGTTTGATTCCCAGTTCGCAGGCGGCCGGCCTGCAGCGTGAGCTGAAGGACGTTCAGACAGCCAAAGCTGCTCTCAATGAGCAATATTTAGATTTAGAGCAGAAACTGGCAGAAATCGAGCAGAGCACAGCCAATAATGATGCGCTGGTAAAAACACTGACAGAGGAAGTCAATAAATTCCGCATCATCTCTGGCTACACTGAGGTTAAAGGGCCGGGCGTCATCATCACGAT
>DUVF01000046.1 GCA_012841165.1 Clostridiales bacterium | reverse complement strand
CATCTGGAAAATGATCGATGCCACCTGAGCCCGGGTGACCGGATTCTTAGGCCAAAGCTTGCCGTCGTAACCGCTGATCGCTTTCATCTGTACCAGCGGACGAACATAAGGCAGTGCCCAGGTGGATACCTGCCCCCGATCGGCGAAGGCGGCCAGATTGTTCTCCGCATAGCCGCGCGGCAATGTCCGCCCTATAATGGTCATGACCTCTTCACGGGTAATCGAGGCAGTCGGCTTGAAATAAAGCTTGCCGGAAGCCGCGACACCCTGTATAGTTCCTGTTTTATACATTGCCTTGACCGCCCCAACTGCCCAGGCGGGGATCTGAGCCGTATCGGCGAAAGGCAGCTTGACATCGGCATATTTCGAAGCATCAAGGCCGTTCCAATTGGTCATTAAAACTGCGAACTCGGCTCTGGTGAGATTTTTATCCGGCAGATACTTGAGTCCATCCGCCGTTTTGACGCCGTTCGAGATCTTCTGGTAATACAGATAGGCCGCACTCTCCCCACCCCAGTGTTTCTTCATGTCCACAAAGGGTTGAGCCATCCCGGCACCAGCCGGAACTTTGACCGTTGTCCGGGTTTTGTTTCCTGAAATGTCAGTTGCTTCCACTGCGATGCGATGCGGTTTACCGTCTGCCGCCGGCAGGGCAGCTGTCAAAACAGCCGGGCTAAAGTTAAAGGCAACTGCAGAACCGTCGTAGGTGGTTTGGATCTGCGTCTGTCCAAGTGTCGTATCTGCAGCGTCGCTGATCGTTCCGCTGAGATTTGTTCCCGCCAGGCTGAGCGTCACATTTGGCGCCATTGTATCAAGATAAGCGCCGACGCTGCCGATGATCTGGTCAAGATATATCATGCCCGATGTCTTGCTTCCGCTTTGACGGATGAAAAAGCCGCTCATTCCGGTAGCACCGGCGGGCAGCGCCAATGAGACCTGCTTCCAGCCGGTGAAATCAAGTTTAACAGAGGGTTCCGGGCCAGCCAACGGGATCGGCACCACCGAAGGTTCAGAGATCGCCGGCGCATTGGGGTCTGAAACATCGACCGGCGCTGCCGGAGCCTGTCCGACAACATTCACGCCCAGCGTGTTGCCGGAGCCGTCGCCATAGACCCAGAAATTGAGATTGGTTGTCGGCAAATAAAAGTCGACCGGCGCCGGAATCAGCAGATCGCCGGCGATCGCCCCCTTATTGTAATTCAGTTGAGCGCTCTTCCAACCATATCGAACCTTGCTCAGGTCTTTCAAACTGCCGGCAACAATGCCGGTGCCCCCAGCGGTGAAAATAGTCTGGTCTTTTTCAAAATCGTCAATCAGCCAGCCGGTCGTATTGAGGACCGGATCGACCGTCACCGGAATTTTGGCAGTCAGACTGCCGATGCCGACGATCACCGCGCCTGTCCCGATCTGGGAATTTGAAGCCTTAAAGACACCCTCGGCGTCGACAGTACCGATGTTGTCGGTGACCGACCAGCTGAAACTGGTGTCCTGCGCTATCAATGGCATCCGTTTATAAGTGGCTAATACTTTCAAATCGATAGTTTCACCGGGCTTTAGGGTCAGTTGGGTGACCGCTTTCGCATCGGCCTGGCGCACTATGGATATGCTGTCCGGCTGAGCGACGACTTCCACCACCGCCCGTCCGGTCAACCCGCCGCAGTCTGCGGTCACATCGCCGACCGCGGCATCTGTTCCGGCAGTCAGGCGGCCGCTCGCATCGACCGTTCCAACGTTCCCGTTTGCGCTGAAGGTCACATCAGCGACCGCCGGCGCCGGCGCCGGATAATAATTGCTGTCGGTGGCTTTGATCTGGAAGGTCTGTGTCGCTCCGGTCAGCAGACGAACATTATAAGGGTAGAGGTGCAGCTGAGCAGCTGCGCCGGTAGCCGGCAATGGATTCATCAGCATTATGTAGTTCGCACAGCTGCGCAAACTGCCCTGCGAAGGTTTATTGATAACCGACAGGAAATTATCCCCCGGATATATACCATGCTCGGCGGTCGAACCGCCGCCGTCTAAATTAACCGCATCGACACAGCCGAGTTCAAGCATCCGACCGGCCAGTTCCCTTAAATTTACACCGCTGCTGTAACCCGGCTGTCTTCCGTCTACAGTATAGAAGATAATGGAGCCATCTGCCTTTATGCCAACGGCAGTGCGCGGATGTCTTGCGGTTTGCAGCGAATTTTTCATCGGAGCGATATTCTGGCCAGCGCTGACCAACCGGTCGCCGGTTCCGATCGCATAGGCAACATCATTCCACGCCGAATCGGCAGTGAAGCTGATAGAGATCGAATCGCCTGCCTTAAGTGCTTTCAACTGACCGAGGGTCGTTGTGTAAGGAGTTTTCTCCGCCATCGACAGGAGTACCGTCCCGGCCGGCACCGCTGAAGATTTGGTGGCTGCCGACCCGCTCCGAACCGTACCGGTAAGAGAGCCATTGATTCGCATGTCGCTTGTGGCCACATCGACCAGAACATTGTAAGTCGGGATGGTCGCCCGGTTGGTGTCGTCTGAACTGTACTCGTCCGTATAGATGATCAGACCGCACTGCGTCGTCATTTCCTTATTCAGGCCAAGATAGCCTATTGGTTGTGGTAGGGCCGGGCTGGCCAGCTTTATGTTCATCGAAAGATTGCCCATGATAGCTCTGCCATTGTCAAAAAAGCCAATCGCCGGCGTAAATCCCGAAGTGTAGAGCGTATGTGCTTTTATGGTGACGCCCTGGGGTACGCCGGTCGCCATGGTAAAGAAATCGCCGTTGATTCCGGCCATGACCCGGCCGTTGCCGAATTCGCTTTCTGCTATTTGAGTCGCAGCGCGAAAACTGGCCGCCCCATAAATATCGTTACCGTAGGCGATCACCGGTAAGACCTGAGATCCCGGCTGATAGGAGATATAGTTTTCAGTGATCTTGTCGCTCACGGCGTTGCTCCAATATATGCCGTTGGCTAATTCCGCCGTGTTGCCGATTAAAATGGAACGACTGTATAAAAGATCGCCGAAGGTCGCGCCATATGCCCCGCCGGCAAAGGGCGTCAGCAGCAGCAAGAAGACCAGCAGCAGGGATAGTCGTTTGGACAGACCAAAACGTGCACGGGCAAATAGTTGCATATCTTAATTCTCCTTAATGTTCGGCCGGTTCCCCAGCAAGCTGAAACCGGCCTTTACTCTATTGCGTCGTATCTATTGTATCGTATACGGCCCTTTAACCATGACCCAGAGATCTGTGCCGGCTCGCAGGCCCCGGCCGTCAGCCCGGGGTACCAGCAACAAATGGTTGGCGCCTATGGCCTTGCCGCTGCGCAGGTCGACGCCTGCCGTCAGATCGGACACTCCGTCTTTTCCATTGTCGATTGCCGTCGCTTTGCCGCTGCGAAGAATCAACTCTGTCCCACCGGCGCCGATAAGACTTTTGCCGGCAGCGACCGAAACCGGTGTGAACACGGCGCCGGCAGCCGGCTCAGCTGTTCCGCCGCTGTTTTGTAAAGCAGCGATCTTGGCATCGACATAGCTCTTTGTCACCAGCGGATCTTCGGCCGTTCCCGGCTCCAGCGCGAAAACAAAGGCTGTCGCAGCCACCAACAGCAAAATCAACAACGCGATCCATTTATGGCTTCTTTGTTTCATTGCAATACCCTGTTCCTTTCTGTTTCCGGCTCCGGATTCAAGTCACCCCGAATCTCATGATATTCCACTTCTCCATAATCGTCGCTCAGCGTTTCCCGGATCGCAATGGCGATCCAGTCGGCGATATCTCCGGCCATCAGGCCATATTCGCCAAAGGTTTCACTGGCCAGATCGCCAGCCAGTCCGTGCAGATAAGCACCGGCTACCGCCGCCTGCCCCGGTGTCTGATCCTGCCCGGCCAGCGAGCCGATTACACCGGCTAAAACATCTCCGCTGCCGCCGGTCGCCATGCCGGGATTGCCGGTCGAATTGACAAACACCTGGCCGGTCGGCAAGCCGATCAGAGTGCCGGCGCCTTTGAGAACTGTCACCGCGCCGGTTTTAGCCACCAGCCTACGCAGCGCCGCCATACGATTGGCATTGATAGTCGAAGGCCGCTGTCCGAGCAGACGGGCCGCTTCGCCGACATGCGGCGTCAGTACGGTTCCGGCCGACCTTTTCGTCAATTCCCCCATCAGCTGCGGTTGGGCCGCGATCAGATTGAGGGCATCAGCATCCAGCACCAGGCAACCCTTGGTATATTTTATCAAACTGGTTAAAGCGGCTATATTTTCATCCGCACAGCCCAGACCGGGCCCCGCGATCACCGCCTGATACTCGGCCAGCACTGCGGCGGTGAACACCCGCGGGCGACAAGTCGCTTCGGGGACAAGCACCTGCAGGATAGGCGTCAGTTGATCAGTCGCAGCCAGGCGCACCAAACCGGCGCCACTGCGCAACGCGCCCCTGGCTGCCAGTGCGGCCGCCCCGGCCATTCCGGAAGAACCGGCAAAAATCAGGATCTTGCCATAATCCCCTTTATGAGCATCACGCGCTCTTCTTTGAATGATCCCCCGAACCATTTCCCGGTTGATCGCTATCGTTTTTTTCAATTCCGCCTCCCGCTTGTACTCGCATAATTCATTTCGCTTTGACGGTTTTTGTCCTTCATTGATTACCTGATATTGTATAATTTTTCCGACCTTCCGTAAACCCTACAGATGAACTGTAAAGAACTTGTCATAAACTTCGGATGATTAAAACCTTGCGTCTTTCGGGGTTCTGCGATATACTTTTTAAGTTAGATGTACCCTTTCGGCAAGGAGGTGAAAACGAGTATGGATACCATACCGGATCATAGTTGTAAGCAGTCCGGCGACCACTTAAGGGTCACCCGTGCTCGCTCTTTCACCAGCGCTTTATCCTAAATCCGGCATCGCGACATCGCTTTATTCAACCGGACAACCCAAGGGAAAGAATTCTGAGCACGGTATCTTTAAAAAGGAGGTACCGTCCCAATGGAGTACGATAACGACAGAATCGTCGACATCGTCGATGAACTTTATCCGGCAGTTCTGGAGCTGATCGAAGCAAAGCAGTATGTCCTCGCCCGTGAACAGCTGATCCAGACCAACCCGGTCGATATAGCGGAGGTCTTTGAAGAACTGATGGCGAATGTCGGTCTCGAACAAACCATCATTCTCTTTCGTATGCTCCCCAAAGACACTGCTGTCGAAGTATTCGCCTGCCTGGACAGCGATGAACAGCTGGCTATCATCAGCGGCATCACCGATAAAGAACTCCACTACATCATGGATGAACTGGATTTCGACGACATGATCGACGTCTTAGAAGAACTGCCGGCAAACATAGTCGATAAGATCCTCGCCAAAGCCACCCACGAGGATCGTCATCTAATCAACACCTTTTTACAATATCCGGACAATAGTGCCGGCAGCCTGATGACGCCGGAATACATCAGCCTGCGCCGGGATATGACCGTGGCGGAGGCGATGGCCTATATCAAAAGAGAAGGCATGGACAGTGAGACAGTCTATACCTGCTATGTCAAAGACATCGGCCGCAAGCTCTACGGTATCGTTTCTTTGCGGACGCTTGTCGTTTCCGACGGCGACACCCTGATAGACGACCTGCTGGAACGAGATTTCGTCTATGTGCATGTGACCGACGATCAGGAATATGTTTCCAACTTATTTAAGCGCTACGGATTTATGGCCATGCCGGTGGTCGATAATGAAGAACGTCTGGTAGGCATCATCACCGTCGATGACATCCTCGAAATCATAGATGAAGAAACCACCGAAGACTTTCAGAAGATGGCCGGTGTGGCGGCGTCAACCGAAGAATATCTCGACACAACGACCTGGCGGCATGTCCGCAACCGCTTCCCCTGGTTGCTTTTCATGATGATTTCAGCAATGATCGCCGGCCTCATCATCGAACATTTTGAAGTTCTGCTATCAAATGTCATCGTACTGGCGGTCTACTTACCGCTGCTGATGGGAACCGGCGGCAACTCGGGTTCCCAGTCGGCCACCCTCATCAT
>DUVF01000045.1 GCA_012841165.1 Clostridiales bacterium | reverse complement strand
GAAGTTTCCAAGGTTCCGGAAGCGCATTCACGCTCCCCCCGCCGCCTTTTACAGGGCTGCCTTTGCAGGCCTTCCCTCGGCTGAGCGGCTTTATCAGTATACTTCCCTACATCACCTATTGTCAACTCTTTTTTGGACCGATTTTAAAAAACCGGCGGCGCTTTTTCAAGCAGCCGGCCGGCTAATTACAAACTTAAACGAAATAAATCATTCCGCCGATCGCTCAAACACAGCATCTCCGTCGAACAACTCCTGCGCAGCATGTTCTTCATGTTCCATCGCCAGGAATTCGCGTAATTCTCTATCCTGAGGATCGCCCAGCATTTCTTCCGCGCTGCCCTGCGCATGAATGACGCCGTTTTTCATGAACAGGACACGGTCGGCGATGTTGCGGGCAAAGCCCATCTCGTGCGTCGCGATGATCATGGTCATGTCTTCCCTGGCTAAATTCGCAATGACCTGCAGCACTTCCTTGGTCAGCTTTGGATCGAGCGCCGAGGTTGGCTCATCGAAGAGCATGATCTCCGGCTGCATGGCCAGCGCCCGGGCAATCGCCACCCGCTGTTTCTGTCCGCCGGATAATTGACAGGGATAGGCTTCGCGCTTGTCCTCCAGCCCGACTTTCTTCAACAGATCGTCAGCCAGCGGTTCGGCTTCGGCACGCTTCATTTTCTTTACGATAACCGGCGCTTCGACCAGGTTTTCGATTACCGATTTATGCGGAAACAGATTAAAATTCTGAAATACCATCCCCAGCGGAACTTCACAGCGGATTTCACCGCTTTCCGCTTTCTCCAGCCCTATGATGCAACGCAACAGCGTGCTCTTGCCGGAGCCGGAAGGTCCGATCAGTGCGATGACTTCGCCGCGATGAGCCGTCAAATCGACGCCTTTCAGTACTTCGAGGGGGCCGAAGCGTTTATGCAACTGGTTGACATGCAAAACTTCCACTGGTGTCTTCCTTTAATTATTATAATACGAAAATTTCTTTTCAATATGCTTGAAGATCATGATGACTACAAAAGTCAGCGCCAGATAGATGACGGCTGCGACAAAATAGAGACCCGGCGCATATTGGGCGGAAACCATCGTTTTAGTGTTCTTCAGAATCTCCGGAATCGCTAAAGTGGCACACAGCGCGGTATCTTTAATCAGGTTGATCGCTTCGTTGCCCATAGGCGGCAGAACCGCTTTAAACGCCTGAGGGAGGATGATCCGACGCATCGTCTGCGGATAATTCAACCCCAGAACTTTTGCCGCTTCGTACTGTCCGCTTTCAACCGACTGGATGCCGCCGCGGAAGATTTCAGTAAAGTAGGCTCCGTAATTCAAAGCAAAGGTAACCAGCGCTGCCGTTAGTGGTTGGAACTGGATGTTAAACATCAGCGCGATTCCGTAATAGGCAAAAAATAGCTGCAACAGCAAAGGCGTACCCCGAAAGAACCAGGTATAGCCTTCGAGCAGCCAGCGCAACGGCGGGATCGGCGCCAGTTTCCCTATAGCGCCGAGCACGCCGATCGGGATAGAAAACAAGATAGTGACTGCAAAGACCTGGAGCGTGACGCCCAGGCCTTGCAGTATGAAAAGCAAAGTTGCTTGGAATACTTCCATTTTTATTTCAGAGATCTATTTTTAGAGACCCATTTCCTTTAATTGTTCGGTCGTCAGCTTGTCAACATCTCTGATTACGATGTTGTTGCCGAACCACTCTTTGGAAACCTCTTCCACAGTGCCGTCGGCGAACAGTTCATCCAGAGCATTGTCGATCGCTTCACGCAGGGCAACTGCGCCTTGCGCGCATCCGATGCCCATGTATTCCTTGCCGAGGGCTTCTTCCATGATGAAGAATTTATCCGGTTCCTGAGCCGCCAGATATTCGATCAGGATCTTATCGACCGCTACGGCGTCGATCCGGTCACTGCTCGTCATATCAAGCAGGGCATTTTGATAATTGTCATAGCCTCTGGCCTCTTTGAGGGAAGTGAAGAAATTCTGGTCGGCGTTCAAAGCAATTTCAGCTGAACTGTCGGTCTGATAGCCTACCAATTTACCATTCAGATCGGCCTTGGTTTTAATTGGAGAACCGGCTTTGACTACCAGCATTATTTCATTATTCAAATAGGGTTTTGTGAATTCCACTTTCTCGTTGCGTTCGGCTGTGATTGTAAAGCCGTTCCAAATAACGTCTATGTTGCCGCTGTTGAGTTCCATCTCTTTGGTGTCCCAGTTGATTGCTTTGACTTCAAGTTTAACACCTAGTTTTTCGGCTACTTTAGTCGCCAGATCGATATCGAAGCCGACAATTGTGCCAGACGGATCACGGAAGCCCATAGGAGGGAAGGCATCGTCGCAACCCAACACCAGAACACCTTTGTCCTGAATAGCGGTTAAGGACTGATCTTCGACCACCGGTGTTTCGCCATTATCAGCCGGTTCACTCTTGGCGCAGCCGGCCAACATCATGCCCAACGCTAAAATAAGCGCCAAGAAAAGCAATAAGTTCCGTTTTTTACTCATGTTTTGATTCCTCCTGGCCCTCTACTCTTCAGTTTTATAGGAATAGATTGATAAAATTGTGTCCAGCTGTTATATTACACTATTCCTTCACCAGTGTAAAGCGTTAGATGCGAACAGGCTGCGGCTATCGTAGATGCGGTCAGACACAGGCTGTCGAAGCCAAAGAATCAGAGATTCTATGAACTTAACTCGCGAACATCTCCGCTGTCTAGAAAAACCAGGCAGGCCCGTTCGATTTTTATTCGCTTCAGTTTTTCGATGGCGGTTTTGTAAGATTCCAGCTGAGCGCGGTAGAACAAAAACAACCTGTCGGCGTCATCTGAACCATTGATGCGATTGGTTTTGAAATCGATCAGAGTGTAACGGCCGTCAAGCCGATAGCAACAGTCAATAATGCCCTGAACCAGCACCGCCTCTCCATCAATCTCGTATTCAATGTTAAAAGGCAGCTCCCTCCACAGGCGGTCTGCTCTGCCGATCTCGCGTCCTAACTCCGAAGCGGCAAAGCGCCATATATCCCGGGGATCGACCTGCGCGGCTTCCTCCGGCTTTAGAATTTCCTTTGTCACCAAACTTTGAAGGAAGTCTTCCACTTGTTCGAGTGATATGTTCGGGCTGTCAAAGGGAAATAGTTCCATCACCTGGTGATAAATCGTGCCTCTGGCCGCCGCCTCTTCGGCAGACTGACGGGATTGCGGCGCATCAGCGGAATAATCCTGATCCGGTCGTTCATAAACCGGTTTTGTCAGGCCGGTCACGCTGTACTTGGATTTGAGCAGTGTCGAACTCAGATGAGTATACTGCCAGTTCAATCTGCGGAAAACTTCCTGCCGGACTGCGGCGTCACCATCTGAATCTGGACAGGCAGGGCCTGCGTCCGTCGAAGTGGCGTCCCTTCCATTAGCATAATCCCCACCATTGTAGTCGGACGATAAAAGCATCCGCCGATCATAGCAGGATACCGGCAAATTTTCGGACCCTGCTTCCGGCAAGAGGAAGTTGAGCAGGCAGCGAGCAGACTGAATGTCGATATCTCTGTGCAAGCCGGCTTTTCGAATAGCCTCCGGCGGATCCTTCACGCTGCCCAATAAAAGCAAATAATCCTGTGCTCGCGTCATCGCGACATAGAGAATGCGGATCTCCTCCGCCAGATCTTCTTTCAGCTTGCGATCGGCGATCGCCTTCATGGCCAGAGTCCGCCGGATTACTCCGGTGTCGCAGTCTACCAGTTTGAGGCCGATTCCGATGTCGCGATGGAGCAGCACCGAACCCTCGTTGCTACCGCGAAAGGCCTTGCCCAAATTGCCGACCAGCACAAAAGGAAACTCCAACCCTTTACTTTTATGGATGGTCATTATACGTACGACATCGTCGCTTTCGCTGATCAACTTGACCGGCGGAACCGCTATCTTACCCTTCATGACAGCTTCAATATAATTTAAAAAACCCGACAAACCGCCGGAGCGAGCCGCCTCATAAGTCGCCGCCCGGTCCAACAGGGCACGCAGATTGGCCTGACGCTGGGATCCGGCCGGCAGGCTGCCGACATAAAGATAATAGGCGCTCTCTTGAAGCAACTGCCAGAAAAAATCCTCCAACGGCAGGCCGGCAGACCGCACACACCACCGGTCTAAACGCTCTAATGCCGCAACGCAACGGGCAGACAAAAGCGCATCTTCCCCTTGGGCAGCATAGCTTTCCAGCGCCTGATGGTAGGGAATCCGCTTGGCTGCAATGCGTATCTTTGTCAGTTCAGCGGTTGAAAAATTGAAGATGGGCGACCGCAGCACGCTGATCAGGGGAATGTCCTGTCGCCGGTTGTCGATCAGACGCAACAGATTCAAAAAAACAGATATCTCCAGCGTGTCGAAATAGCCGTCGCCGGCGTCCATGTAACAAGGTATGCCTTGATTGCGCAGGGCGTTGTAATAAGCTTCTGCCGTATTAACAGCTGATCGCAACAGGATGACCATGTCACGATATTCCAGAGGCCGGACAGTTTTTTTCTTATGATCGTAGATCAGCTTGCCGTGATGCCGGCGGATCAGGTCGGCGGCCAGGCCGGCTTCGGCGTCTAACTGTTTCAATGATCGCAGCTCGTCTTCCAGATCGATGTCATCCGGCAATTCCGAATCAAGCAGGTGAAGGGCGGCTGGATAGGTATAATTTTCTATATCTGGCAATCCTTGGCTTAGCTGGCCGTCGGCAGCGTAATCGATCCCCGAATTTGCCGGAGTCATCGCCTGATCAAACACCTGGTTGACCGCCTTAATGACGCCTGCTTTACTGCGGAAATTGCGGTTTAAGTCGATTTTCTGATTGAGGCCGCTGGAATCGGCGGCAAAGGCGGCGTATTTTGAGAGAAAGATCTCCGGCTCCGCCAGGCGGAACTTATATATGCTCTGCTTAACATCGCCGACCATAAAAACATTATTATCTTTTGCGATCCTGCGGATCAGCGTCTCCTGCACCAGGTTGCTGTCCTGATATTCATCTATGAAAATGTATTTGAATTTAGAGCGGTATTCGGCAGCCGCCGTTTCATGTTCAAGGATACGCAAGGCAAAGTGTTCTATGTCGGAAAAATCGAGCAGCTTTAATCCGCGTTTCTTCTCCGAGTAGCGTTCGTCAAAGCGGCCCACCCATTCCAGCAAAGCCCTGGCTGCCGAGCCGGTGCAGGCAGCGTCCGCGGCAAAATCTTCAGGATCGCGGCAGGCAAAGCTCTTTTCAATATCTTTGAGCACCGCTTTGTAGTATTCGCGCAAGCTTGCGATGTTTTCCCTGATCTCTGCGTAGCCGGCCTTTTCCTCTGCTTTGGCAACAAACCTCTCCCAGGCATAGCCCTTGGTTGCCTGGAGCAGATCGATCCCCTCTTCAAAGCCTTCGGTGAAGGCGGCTTGAACCGCCTGTATCCTCTGTAGATCGGCCTGTGCTTTCTGCAAAAGGAAGGGCAGTTCCGCCTGATCTAAAAGCCCGCCCACCTGCCTGGCAGCCGTTTCTGCCCGCGACAGCCGCTCTTCGATCGATTGCCGGATCTCTGTCATAACCCGGCCGGTCTTGAAGTCTGACGAAGCGGTCTCCAGTTCAGCAACCGCTGTCTCCAGCCATTCAAACGGCCTGGGCAAGCTTTGGATAAAAATCCAGGTGTCGCGGATCAGCTTGCGTACACCCTCATCACTGCGAGCCGTCGCGTACCAGTCCATTAGCATGAGCAGCCCGGCATCGTCCGCTTCAAAGCCTTCCCGAATCAGCTCATCCATCGCTTCTTCCTGCAAAATGACCTGCCTTGCTTCGTCGCAAATCTGAAAGCCCGGCGCCAGATCGATCAGATGGAAATAACGCTTGATCACCTCAAGCGCAAAGGCGTGAAAGGTGCTGATGTTCGCACTGGATAGGTGTCTGTATTGGTCGGGATTAGCTTTGAGGATGCGTTCCCTCATTTCCTGGGCGGCCGCATTGGTAAAGGTAACGATCAGCAGAGAACTCAGGTCGGCTTCTCCCTTTTTGATAATTTGAACGATGCGTTCTACAAGCACCGCCGTTTTACCTGACCCGGCGGCAGCCGAGACCAGTAAGTTGCTATCACGGCTATCGATAACGGCCTGTTGTTCGCTTGTCCACTTCATCCTGATGCCCTCCGTCGATCTCATGTCGATTTCACGAATAATTATATCAAAAAATGCCGTTCTGTCCTACAGGATCCGCGACAGCTATGCTATACTTATTTCATTAGCGGAAACGAGGTGACTTTTACATATGATAAACCAAGTGCTCATGATACTAGATGGCTTCGGCGATAACCCGACTGGCTGGCAGAGCGCAATCTGTCAGGCAAAAACTCCCTATCTTGATCGTTTGATGGCGGAATGGCCGCACACAACAATCGGCGCCTCCGAAGAAGCGGTCGGTCTGCCCAAAGGGCAGATGGGAAATTCCGAAGTCGGTCACCTTAATCTGGGAGCCGGTCGCATCGTCTATCAGGAACTGACCCGCATCGGTAAAGCAATCACCGACGGAGAATTTGCCCGTAACGAATCGTTTCTGGCAGCCATCGCCAACGCGCAGGAAAAAGGCGGTTCGCTTCACCTGCTAGGGCTCGTGTCCGACGGTGGTGTGCACAGCCACCTTGACCACTTGCTCGCTCTGCTCGATCTGGCGGCAGAAAAAGGCTTAAAAAACACCTTTGTACACGCTTTCTTGGATGGCCGGGATGTTCCGCCGCGTTCGGCCGGCCCCTTTCTCGATCAGGTGGAGACGAAGCTGAACCAACTGGGTTTGGGCCATATTGCTACGATCTCCGGCCGCTACTATGCAATGGATCGTGACAAGCGCTGGGACAGGGTGGAAAAAGCTTATGATGCAATGACCCTGGCAATTGGTCCGACCGCCGAGAGTGCCGGTGAAGCTCTTAAAGAAGCCTACGACAGGGGAGAAAATGACGAGTTTGTCAGTCCCACCGTCATCATTCCGCCCGGCCAAACTACTGCTACGATAGGCGCAAACGACAGTGTGATTTTTTTCAACTTCCGGCCGGATCGGGCCAGAGAGATGACTCGAGCACTGGTAGATCCGGGTTTCAACGGTTTTAAACGAAAAGCAAGCCCTGCCGGACTCTTTTATGTGTGCATGACCGAATACGACAAAACCATCCCTCATGTTCAGGTCGCCTATCCGCCGCAACGCCTGACGGATACGCTGGGGGAATACCTGTCGGTTCAGGGTTATACACAGCTGCGAATAGCCGAAACGGAAAAATACGCTCATGTGACCTTCTTTTTCAACGGCGGCGTCGAACCGCCGAATCCGGGAGAAGACAGGGTTTTAATCCCTTCGCCGAAGGTGCCGACTTACGACTTGAAACCGGAGATGAGCGCGCTCGAAGTCACTCAAGCGGTAGTCGAACACATACAAAGCCAAAAATATAATTTTATAATTCTAAATTTTGCTAACCCCGATATGGTTGGACATACCGGCGTCATGGAAGCAACCATCTCAGCGATCGAAACTCTCGATTCCTGCGTTCAGCGGGTGGTCGACGCAGTGCTGGCCAACAAGGGCCAGCTCATAATCACATCCGATCATGGAAACGCAGATTATATGCTCAATGAGCAGCATGAAGTCGTCACTGCTCATTCTCTAAGTCCTGTTCCGCTGATCGTCATCGGTCGTGAACATTTCAAGCTCAGAGAAGGCGGGGTGCTGGCCGATGTCGCTCCCACCCTGCTCGATCTGGCCGGCCTGACTCCACCAAAAGCCATGACTGGACGCAGCCTGCTGCTTCGCTGATTCAATCGCTATTTCCAGCCGGAACGCCTGTATCGGCCTGAGCCTGTATCTGGCCGCGCCTGTGTCTGGCCTGAGCCTGCCTCAATATTCGATCCCTCGCCGCGCCAGCACGCCGGTGTTGTAATAATGCTTGATTTCTTTCATTTCTGTCACCAGATCTGCCCGGTCGATCAGCTCGGACGGAGCATACCTGCCTGTCAGAACAAGTTCGACCGGCTCCGGCTTTTTGTCCAGCAGCTCTAAAACCCGTTGCAAAGACAAAAGCCCGTAAAACAAAGCAGTGTTGATTTCATCAAGCACGATCAGGTCATATTGTCCGGATAGCAGCGCCGCCTCGGCCCGGGCAAAGCCCTCTTCGGCTGCCCTGATGTCTTCGGGCGATGGTTTATCTTTTACATACTTGGACGTTCCGTACTGCTCCATAGTCAGACCCGGTAAATACTCGGGCGCTTTCAGTTCACTGCAATCCTGACCTTTCATAAATTGGCCGAAATAGACTTTTCCGCCGGCGCAGATATTTCTGAGAGACAGACCTAACGCTGCCGTTGTTTTCCCTTTGCCGTTTCCGGTATATAGTTGTATGTAACCTTTTTTCATTCTTCCCTCCTG
>DUVF01000044.1 GCA_012841165.1 Clostridiales bacterium | reverse complement strand
GCGCGCCTATGAAATAAAGAGCTTCGAAACGGCGGTCGCGGACCAGGGCCTGCCGGATGCGGCAGACTCCATTCAGCACATCGCTTAAATCATAGACGATGCGGTTTTCCAAACCGAGGCAAATATCCAGGCTGCGCAGACCCAGATTCATGTCGATCAGCGCCACCGCGGCGCCACGCGAAGCCAGAGCCGCTCCTAAATTGGATGTCAGCACGGTTTTTCCGACACCGCCCTTGCCCGATGCGATCAATACGACTTCGCCCATGAATTTCTGCCCTCCTGTCTTGCTTTAAGCCGCCCGGCGGCCGTCAGCGGACCATTTCCGTCTGCAGGCTGTAAGGTTCATAAGTCTGGTCCAATTCGAGATACTTGCCGATCACTTCTTTGGCGACCGGGCCGGCATAGCTGCCGGTGCCGCCCTGCACCAGCATCACCGCCACCGCGATCTGCGGCGCGTCCATCGGCGCCAGGCTGACAAACCAGGAAAAATTATCGTAGGTGCTCTTAAAGCGATCGATACTTTCAATCGTCACTTTGCCCCGCGAGAGGTTAAGCACAGCCTGCCGAGCTGCATTATCGGAGGTCGCGTAAACCTCCGGATATTCCTTCAATAGCCGCTTCATCTCTTTCTCGACCTGATCCCAGCTCAAATTAGAGTTGATCCGATTAAGGTGCTGTTTTAAATAAGCGATCTCATCCGGCGGATTTACCCGGCCGGCCCGTTCCGCTGTTCCGGTCTTGGCTCCCACCGCCACGGGAAAGCCGGCGTATACTTTGCGGGCGCTGCCGCCCAGGCCGGTCGCCACCCGGTGCATACCCTCCATGATATCGTCAAGGTGGGCCGGCTCAATGTCCATCTGTCTGGCTGCCGGCCGGGCCACCGCTCCGCTGCCCTGAACTGCTCGCAGCAGCTTTGTCTCGTTGAATAATCCGCGGTTACCGATGGTCGCGACATAGTTCGCCATCTGCAGAGTCGTATAGGCATTTTCCCCCTGGCCGATCGAAATGTTCAACTCATCGCCCAGCGTCCAGGCTGCCTGGCCGAAATAGTCGAACTTACATAAATCTCCAACTTTTACAATCATCTCCGGTTTGACGTCCAGTTTAGCCAAACGGTCCTGAATCTCCTTCCGGCTGGGATTCTCCGACATCCAGCTCACAATGGTGTCGATCTGCTCGCGCAGTTCTTTTTTATCGGCGACCAGCTGCGGTGTGAAATAGAGTTCGGCCCGGCCGATCAGAACATTTCTAAGCATTGTTTTCAAGCCGTTCAGCTTTCTCTCCGCGCTCGGCGCCGGCACTACCGTCTCAGGAATCTCAATGCCGGTCGGCTTGCCCAGACCATACTGCTGCGCATAATGCGTAATCTTTTCAATGCTCATATCCGAATCCAGGTCGAGCGGAACATTTTTTGCAAAATCGCGCCCCGCCGCCAAATCGAAAAAGTAGTAGTTGCACGACACCTCCATCGCCTCATACAAATTTAAGTAGCCATGCGTGCTGCCATTCATATTCCACACTATGCAGCCGAAAGTCCGGTTGCCCACCTTCACCGCCCCGCCGTCACGCAGTTTTTTATTGGGGTCGAGACCGCTGGCCAAAGCAGCGGTCGCTGTCACCATCTTGAAGGTCGAGCCGGGCTGAACCGCCGTTCGGGTAGCGACATTGAGCAGGGGCACCGGTGACAGCGGATCGCGCGGATTCTTCGCCTGCAGAGCCTGCCAATCCTGATTGCTGATACCGCTGACAAAGAGATTGGGGTCGAAGGCCGGATACGATGCCATCGCCAGCACATCGCCGGTCTTGATGTCAATCGCCACCACAGCGCCGACATTTGCGTTCGGATAAGCCCTGCCATAAGAGAAGTTTCCATACTCACTGATGAAGGTACCGCCGCTGCGGATCTTTTCCAATGCTTGTCTTAGAGCGGCTTCGGCTGTTTTCTGCAGCTCCAGGTCTATTGTCAGATAGATGTCCTTTCCGGCCTGAGCCTTGGTAGAGCTGATCTCCCGTGTCATCTCGCCCATCGCGTTGACTTCGACATTGCGCACACCGTCGCGACCGCGAAGCAGGTTTTCAAACGCTTTTTCTATGCCGTCCTTGCCTATCATATCGCTGGCATTATAGCCCTTTTCCTTATATTCTGCCTTTTCACTCTCGGAAATCCGACCCAAATGACCCATAACATGAGCAGCGCTCTCCCCATTGGGATAATATCGTACCGAGCGCGCCCTGACATTTACCGCCGGCAGGCGGAAGCTCCGTTCTGCCAGGGTGACGATGGTTTTTTTCGATAGATTCTCCGCGATCACCGCCGGAATATAGCTCATGTAACCCTGCGCTGCCAGCTCGTTGCGGATCACCAGTATTTTTCTGGCCTGGGCATCGGGCAGCGCCGGATCGATCTCAAAATGCGCCCGTAGCTTTTTAAACGCTTTATCGGCCGGGGTCTTATTCGACAGCTTATAGCGGTCTAAAAAACTCTCTAAGTTTATATCATCCAGATACTTCATCTTTCGAACCGAGATCGGCGGATATATCCCAAAATTGGCTTGCAGTACCTCCTGCGCCTGAAATACGTCGAGCGAGGCGCCGATGTCATTGCGCTGCCGGATCTCGGCAAAGGCCTGAGCGGCTGTCAGCGTGACCGGCAGATCCTGACTCCGCAACCAGCTTTCGATATTCTGACGATAAGTGTAGGCAAAGCTGCCATTCGAACAGATGGTGATCGGCAGAGTATCATTTAATCGGTCACCGTTGCTGTCAAGAATAGAGACCAGCTCAGCTGCCTGGCGGTTGATCTCCGCGTTATCCAGATCCTGCCCGGAGAATTCGACCGCGAAACTGGGTTTACTGCCTGCCAGCAAGCGTCCATAACGGTCGTAGATATCGCCCCGGGGAGCAGATTCCGACAGGCTGCGGATGCTGATCGAACGGGCGGCCTCAACCCACTGCGGTTCCTGAATTACGCTGAGCGTAAACAACCGGGCCGTCAAAATAATCAACAGCAAAGCTAAAGCGAGCATTATTTGATTGTGGCGATTAGTCCACCAGTTCATGCAACATCCCTCTTAACAGCTGACAGACACTGTCACTGGTAATAAGGCAGACTGCCCCTAAGCGTCTTATCACGGGCAAAGCGGATCGCCCGGCGACCGATGATAAAATAGAAGAACAGCAACGCCAGCAGGTTTGCGATCAGGAAAAACGGCAAGCGGGTGAGCACATGCAGAAAAGCAATATTCACCCCCATAATACTGTATAAAATCCACTCCAAAATGTAAAAAGTCAGCGAACCGGCCACTCCCGCGATCATAAATGATAACAGGCTATCCCGGTCCAGAAAGTACTTCAATAACAGCGTCGATATGCCGGCTGCCGAGCAAGCCAGCGCCGCCGGCCCGATCGCCGGCGAAAACCCAAGATCAAAGAGCAATCCGGCCAGCAGACAAAGGATAAAAGCACTGATATTACCGTAAAAAAACGCCAGCAGGATCATAATGCAGGACAGCAGATTGGCGGTAACTCCGAAAAAGGTGAAGTGGTTGAGCAAGGTCGCCTGCAGCAGCAGAGAGGCTGCCAGCAACAACGCGGTCAGCGGGGTTTTCATGGCGACTCTCCTTCAGCAGCGCCGGCCATCGAATCTTCCACAGCCGGATCTTGTCCGTCAGCGCTGTCTAAAACCGCTATGATGCGCAACTTCTTGAAGTTGACGGCCGGTTTCACTTCTATCTTTTGCAATAGCGCGTCATCATCTCTGATCACGCAGCTGATTTTTCCTATCGGCAGGCCCCTGGGGTACAGTTCCAGACCGGACGCTATCAGCAGATCGCCTTTGGTAATCTCGGCGTCGGCGTCGAGCATATAGCCCGTCAGTCTCCCCTTGCCGTCACCCTTGAGCACGCCGACCAACTCAGGATCCCGATAAACGCGGAAGCTCACTTCCGTATTCTCATCGATGATAGACACTACCTTTGACCAGTTCGATCCGGCTTTGACCACCCGGCCGACCAGGCCGTCGGCGTTTACGACGACGCTGTTTTCCGCCGAGCCCTGTTTAGAGCCGATATTGATAGTAAATATCCTGAACCACAGCGAACTGTCCATGGCGACGACTTCACCCGTCACCGGCTTATACACGCTGTTGGCGCTATGAAAGCTGAGCGCCTTGGTCAATCGTTTAAGTTCATCCAGATCGGCCTGATCGAGCTGATTTTTAGTCAGTTGCGCCTGCAGGTCAGCATTTTCCTGCCGCAGCCGTTCATTTTCAGCGGCAACTTTTTTGAACTGAAAAATACCTTTAAGCATAGCTGACACGGCGCTGGTGCTCTTTGAGACCGGCTCGGTCACAAAAGTTCCCAGGCTGTGAATCAGCCTTCCCGGTGGAGAGGCATCACCCTTCCAGGCATAGGATATGCCGCTCAATATGATAAGGACGAGAATCAGCGTCAGGGGAATCACCAGCCTGACGTGTTCGCGAAACCATCTCATGGGAATCTCCTAATATTTCTTTTCGCGCACTGCGTAACGTTTCAGACTCTCGATGTCGGCCAGACTTTTGCCGGTGCCTTCAGCTACCGCTTCCAGCGCGTTGTCGGCAATAATAACATTCAGGCCGGTCTGCTGTTGGATCAACCGGTCGAAGCCCTTGATCCTGGCTCCTCCGCCGGTCAGGACGACACCAGTATTGGTGATGTCGGCGGATAATTCCGGCGGCGCGTTCTCCAAGGTGTTTTTGATTCCCTCGATGATGATGGAGATCGGCTCTTCAAGCGCGTTAAGCGTATCGGTCGAATCAACCATCACCGCTTTAGGCAGTCCGGTGAGGACATCTCGCCCCTTGGCTTCCATTGATACCCTTTCTTCCGGCGAAGCGCCGGGATAGATACAGCCGACCTGCATTTTAATATCTTCTGCTGTTTTGTCGCCTATCAGGATATTGTAACTGCGTCGCATATAGTTGATGATGGCTTCGTCCATTTCATCGCCCGCTACTCTGAGCGAAGCGTTGGTCACGATGCCGCCCAGCGCTATGATGGCGATATCCGACGTACCGCCGCCGATGTCGGCGATCATATGCCCGACCGGCGCGTCGACATCGATGCCGACACCAATTGCTGCGGCCATCGGTTCATCAAGGATATAGACATCCTTGGCGCCCATATTCCGGACAACTTCTTCGACTGCCCTCTTCTCGACTCCGGTCACGCCGGAGGGAACACCCACGACGATGCGGGTCTTGCTGACAAAGGATCGTTCGGGCATGACCTTTCGAATGAACTCACGCAGCATGGCCTGTGTCATCATGAAATCGGATATGACGCCATCCTGAAGCGGCCGGACAACGCGAATGCGGTCCGGAGCCCGGCCCAACATCTCTTTGGCCGGCTGGCCGACCGCCAGTACTTTTTTCGTACTGTCATCGACGGCGATGACGGATGGTTCGTTAAGGATGATGCCTTTGTTTTTATTAAAAATCAGGGTATTGGCTGTTCCAAGGTCGATGCCGATATCGACGGTGAATAAAGGAATGCACATAAACTGCTCCTTTCAGCAGGACTTGGTCTATAATTTTATCACATCAGGTTTTGTTCTTTCAAGCTGATAAAGACGCCGTCGCCGATGATCAGGTGATCGAGCACCGGAATGCCCATCAGATCACCCGCTTCAACCAGCCGCCGGGTGACGTCTATGTCATTCTGGCTGGGCTGAGGATGCCCGCTGGGATGATTGTGCACCAGTATGACGGCAGCCGCCCCTCTTTTGACAGCGCCCCGAAAAACCTCCCGGGGGTGGACGATGGAGCTGTTCAGGTTCCCCACCGAGATTTCTTCCGCGCAGATGATCTCATTCTTGGTGCTCAAAAACAAAACGGTGAAGTGCTCTTTTTTGAGGTAGCGCATCTTCTCCATGAACAGCCCGGCGACATCGTTCGGATCAGCGATCTCCGGTCTGTCCTGCCTTGGCGTCACCGCCATCCGGCGGCCCAGCTCGACCGCCGCCAGCACCTGACAGGCTTTCGCCGGCCCCAGACCGGGCAGTTTGATCAGTTCTTCGGGGCTTAAGTCGGCCAGGTCTCCCAGGCCGCCGCTACCCAGTGTCAGCACCCGGTTCGCGAGTGTCAATGCTGATTGCCGGCGTGTGCCGCTGCCGATAAGAATGGCCAGCAGCTCGCTGTTTGACAGGGCCGCAGCGCCATAGCGAAACAATTTCTCGCGTGGCCTTTCTATAGTGGGCAGATCACGGATCGCAACATCGCTGTCGTTCAGTTTTTCTGTTTTTTGCATCTACAAGGTTCCTCTGGCCACCTCCCATGCCGCGTAGGTTGATCATCCCCTGTATAACTACTTAATATACTATGGATTCTAACATAACCAGACCCCGTTGGACAGATTTTTATCGGAATGCCCCGAAGATAAAACTCAAGCTGGTATTCCCCGCTGCTTTCACTTATAATATTTATATCACCCCTGCTCACTCTGCTGATCACGACCTTACGTCATTTCCCCGGAGGCTCGCATGCATCTATCCAAGCTACTGCCGCAGCCCGACCCCATCGCCTTCAGTATCTTCGGCTTTGATATCCGCTGGTACGGCATAATGGTCACTGCCGGCATCTTGCTCGCTTTACTGGTCTCCTATGTTCGGGCGGAAAAGCACCGCATAAACCCCGACCACCTGATCAGTATGGTCCTCATTTCTGTACCGGTAGGAGTGATTGGCGCACGCCTGTACTACGTCCTCTTCAACTGGGACTACTATGCCGGAGACCTCCTCCGCATCCTTAATTTCCGCGAAGGCGGCCTGGCCATCCACGGCGGGCTAATCTTCGGTCTGCTGACCGCCCTTATTTGTTGCGCCCACTGGAAAACACGGCCGCTCAACCTGTTCGATCTGGTGGTTCCCGGCATCGCGCTGGCTCAGGCCGTAGGCCGCTGGGGAAACTATTTCAACCAGGAGGCGCACGGCGGACCGACCAATCTGCCCTGGGCCATTGAAGTCGGCGGTCAAATGGTCCATCCCACTTTTCTCTACGAATCGGTCTGGTGCTTTCTAATCTTCATCATACTTCTGATCATCGGCCGGCGCCGCCGCTTCGAAGGCCAGATCTTCCTGCTCTACGGCATCCTCTATTCGATCGAACGTTTTTTTGTCGAAAGTCTGCGCACCGACAGCCTGATGCTGGGACCCTTCCGCGCTGCCCAGGTGGTGAGCGCTCTCGTCTTCCTCTTTTGCCTGATCGCCTACATCGTCATGAGACGCCGGGCAAGGCGCTCGAAGCGCCGCATCTTCGGGTAAAACCCAGCGTTAAGCGTTATATGAGTTACAAGGTTTTTCGTAAAAGTATCAAAACTTACCTAAATTCCCTTGGAAAAGTGCCAATTAGCTGGTATGAAAACCTTGGAAAACGCACAGGCCGAATAATGGACTTGAGCAAAAGTTGAAATTTTATTTTTCATCCAATACATTGATTTATCGTCCAAAACAAATTACAATTGGACGAAACGAGAGAGTGTTGGACAAAAGGAGCTTTTATGAGAAGTTTTGATTATAGTAAGTTGGTAGACCACAAATGGCCAACAGATATTTTAAATCTTGTTGCCAAAATTCATGAATGTAAAGGCAGACAAGATATGTTTGTCAGGCAGAAGCTGGTAGAATTGGATCGTTTGGTAGAGATTGCCAAAATACAGAGTACGGAGGCGTCCAACAAGATTGAGGGCATCGTCACCATCAGCGTCCGCATGAAGCAGCTTTTTGAGGAAAAAACAACCCCTAGAAGCCGCGATGAAAATGAGATTATGGGCTATCGTGATGTTTTGAATACTATACATGAGAGCAATGAGTATATTCCTATCCGCCCTTCGTATATTTTACAGCTTCACCGTGATCTCTTGCGACGTGCCGGAGCATCCCATGGCGGCAGCTTCAAAAATGTTCAGAACTATATCAACGAAACGAGACCGGACGGAACGAGCATCATTCGCTTCACGCCGGTCGCGCCGCACGAGACCCCTGCGGCAATGGCTGCATTGTGTGATGCGTATGAGCAGGCTCTTGCCAAAGAAAGCATCGACGCGTTGATTCTGATCCCCTGCTTTATCATAGATTTCCTTTGCATTCACCCATTTAATGACGGCAACGGCAGAATGAGCCGTCTGTTGACACTATTGCTTTTATACAAAAACAGTTACAGTGTTGGAAAATATATCAGCATTGAAAAACAAATCGAAAAGACCAAAGATCGCTATTATGATGTTCTGGAAATGGCAGATGCCGGATGGCACGAAGAAAAGAACGATCCCGAGCCATTCATCCGCTATATGCTGACTGTCATTCTTGCTTGCTATACAAAGTTTGAAGATCGCGTCGGCTTGATGAACAAAGCTGATGTTAAAAGTTCCGCCTATGATATCGTGAAAAGGTATGTAGAAGAGAAGGTCGGCAAATTCACCGGCGCGGAAGCGATCGCCAATTGTCCGAGTATAGGAAGATCATCTGCGCTGGCCGCACTGAAAAAGCTCACGGATGAGGGAATGGTCATCAGACAGGGAGCGGGCCGAAGCACATATTATATTAAATCGGATAGTCTTGAGTGATTTATGAGTCGTCTAAGAGTTATTTAAGAGTTTCCTTATTTCCAGCAATTCCCACATTTTGGCTTGGTTTGGCTCGGCTTAATTCTTTGCGAATAATACAACGCTTCTTCGTAAGTGTTAAAATATACCGGGCTTGTCATGGCGTTTTTCCCGGTTCCTGCGGCAGGGCATTTACCAACTATATGAATCTTTCCGTTCTTGCTGTTTACCGCATATCCTCCACTGGAAGAATATGTCTCGCCCTGTCCGGAATCGACTCCTGACCCTGATTCCGATTCGGACTCGGTTCCAAGATTTGCGTTTGTTTCATTTGGGGATACAGGTTCCGGAACTTCGGAGGTTTCCGGACTTTCGGGAATAGTTGGTACTAAAGTTAAAAGAGGTATGAGAGCAAGATGCTTGCCATATCCGGATATTTCCTCCGAAAAGTACGAAAGTCTTAGGAATGTAGCTATAGATTGCTCCCTTGTGTATGTACCCTTTGGGTTAAATTGCGTGTCTGATACGCCTTTCATAATTCCCGCGGCGTAAACAAAGTCTACGGGTATGTTTGCCCAATTTGAAATTTTCTTCTTGTCCGAGAAGTTTGCATATCCGTCAATTCTATCGATACCCAGGCTGTCAGCCTCACCTATGCCCAGACTTTTTGCCATACCGTGGAGAATTTTTGCAGCCTCTTCCCTCGTAATTCCGTCGTAAGGTGCAAATTTCCCGTTCCCTCTGCCGTTAATAACTCCCCAGCCTGCAAGAAGATTTACACTTTCAGAATCCACATCGCTAAAGAGGGAAACATCTGTATTTAAATTCAAATCCTTTGCCACTTGAATTACATTCGTTTTCAGTATGTGGGAATAGAGACCGGTTGCGACTTCGCAGAATTCCATGCGGCTCATGGGGGCAGTGAAGTCTGACTGCCCGTCATCGGAGATTATACCGATGGCAATACCTTCCTTTATATATTCTTCCGCCCATGGGGATATGTATTCAGCGGATAAACCTGTCTGTGGGAACAGGAAAAACAGTGCGAGGAGAAAAGCAGCAATTCTTTTAAATCTCTTCAATCTTTTTTTTCATTGTAATCTCCGCTTGAAGTTTTAATCTAAAGAAATCTATCTTGCAAAAATATTATAATGTTATAAAGATTATTTCAAGTCTTTTCATGGCGCTTGAGTCATTTTAAGACCGTCTCAAACTAATTCTCAAATGCGAAATTGCTGAAAAGCTCAAATTTTATGTTACAGTGTATTGATTACGATTAATTCATTTTTGAATGGTGGAGTGAGGTATTATCGTATAAATTAAAAACTCAGTCGACTATTTTTAATTTTTGCACAAAAGTGTTACCTTTTAAGCTATATTGTGTCAAAATTAAAAACAAAGGAGGGTCGTTCTTTTGAATTAGTATTCCTCCAAGAATTGAGCCGCCGTTATGCATCGAGGCTGTTCAAGTTTCAAGACAAGAAAATCTTTGTCACCTGTAATAAGCAGATCGACATTGGCTAGGATGGCAGCATTAAGAACCGGCTGGTCCTTTGGATCTCGAATAAGCTTTTCCGTATGCTTAGAGGCGGGAATCAATTCGTAAGAAAGTTCCAATAATAATGTTTCAGCATCTGGAAGAAACTCCGGTACTTTGCGTTTAACTACTTCCCGAAGTTCTGTAAGATTTTGCTCACAAAGAACCATCTCGTGTTTCTCAGACACTTTGAAAAGAGTTTTAGCCGGCTTGCCATCTGGGAAAAGTATCGCGGAAATGAGTATATTGGTATCGACAAGTATCCTCATTTCTCGTACCGTACTTCGTTTACCAAGGCTTGCACATCCTCTTCGCTCTTAATACCCATTTTTTCAGCTACTCCCTCAAATGCAGTTTGCGCTTTGTAGATGGCTTGTGCTGAAGCATTTCCGATAGTAAACTGTCCTCTCTCGTTTTGTATAAAGAGAACTTTATCGCCGGGTTTTAAATTGAGTGCACGGCGTACTTCGAGCGGGACGGTAATTTGGCCACTGGACGAAACCTTTGCTAAATTCACAGCTATTCCCCCTTCTTAATTCAAGAAAACAAAAAAATCTTTATTTTCTTTATTTTAGCACAAAATAAGTTGCAGTGCCAAGTACAACTATTGCAAAAGTGTAAAGCAAATCATTGCAAATGTGTCAATCGCGTACTATCCTATACGCGTGAAAGTAATATAGATGGAATTAAGTTTGCAATTTGCAGAGGGGGTTGGCTGGGAAGCTTGAACAGGAAAAGTTCCGAAGCTCAGTTGGCTATCGCAAAAGACCTGTTTAATCAGACCTGCAATGTAGATATCTCCAATATCGATGCTTGGAATCCGGCGATCAGGTCAAAACTTCAATTCGTTCTTCAAAGAAAAGAAATTTTATCGACCCTTCTATCGCGGCTGCCGCCTTTGGTGTGTCTCCGGAATACTTTATAAAGATTACAAGACTCATTGGTTATTCCTATTGGCTGCTTAAAAGATTAATGCAATTGCATGTAAAGTGAAACTACCGGTGAGCCCGATACAACAATTCAAATTTACGTCGCCTATGATTATCTGGAAATAAAAATGCGGATTCCGCAAAAATTTTTTGTGCGATATTGACTTGTGGTTTTTTATTTGCTTAAATAAACTTGAAATAAAAATGCGGATTCCGCAAAAAAATGACGCATGCTCAGGGTGAAGTTAAATGGAATTTAGCAGAAAACAATATATGCAACAACTTATAAGCAAAAAAGATAACAGAAGAGTGAAAATCATTACCGGCATTCGCCGTTGCGGTAAATCATATCTGTTATTTGAACTATTTACTAAATATCTCCATGAAATCGGAATTGCAGAGAATCAGATTATTCACTTGGCTCTTGATGAATTCCCAAATGCCAAATATCGAAATCCTATTGAATTGGATAAATATATTAGAGAGCAAATTATTGACAAATCGAAGAAATATTATGTGATGATCGATGAAATACAGTTTGTAACAGATATTAAAAATCCTTATGTGGATGATAAAAATGCAAAGCTCGGTTTTATTGATGTAGTACTCGGCCTAATGAAAATTAAAAATGTTGATGTATATGTTACAGGTAGCAATTCTAAAATGCTTTCAAGTGATGTTCTCACTCAATTTCGTGATCGAGGGGATGAAATTCGTCTTTACCCGCTTTCCTTTGCGGAGTTTTTTGAAACCTACAAAGGGAAAGAAAGAGATGTATGGGTTGATTACTATACCTATGGCGGAATGCCTTTTGTGTTGACTCTTGAAACTCATGAGGAGAAAAGTCAGTATTTGCGCGATTTGTTTCATCGCACATACTTGAAAGATGTTTTGGAACGCTATAATATTCAAAATGATACGGAAATTTTAGATAATCTTTTAGATATTGTAGCCTCTTCTATAGGTTCTCTGACGAATCCGACAAAGCTGTCAAACACGTTTTTAAGTGAGAAGAAGATTCGTATAAGTTCAGCGACTATATCCAAATATCTGGAATATTTTGAAGAAGCATTCTTAATTAGTAGGGCAAAGCGCTATGATGTAAAAGGAAAAAAATATATTCAGACACCTTTGAAATACTATTACACAGATATAGGATTGAGAAACGCAAAAATCGGATTCAGGCAGCAGGAAGAGACACATATCATGGAACATGTGCTCTATTGTGATTTAATCCGCAGGGGTTATGATGTGGATGTCGGTGTTGTTGAGCAAAACATCAAAACGGAGGCCGGTAAGAAAACAAGAAAACAGTTGGAAGTTGATTTTGTAGTCAATCGTGGTGAACGGCGCTATTACATTCAATCTGCTTTATCAATTGCCAACCCGGAAAAAAGAAAGCGAGAGATTGCATCGCTGGTTAGAATTCCGGACTCGTTCAGCAAGATAGTTGTTGTTCGAGATTATATCAAACCTTGGAAAGATGAGAACGGAATATTATATTTGGGTGTTGAGCAATTCTTGCTCGATGAAGATGCCATCAATATTTAATGCCTTTGGGAGAAAATCCTGTATTTAAAGAAGGCGACATATTTGCGCTCACAGCGCAGAAATATATACAGAAATTAAAGGAGTTATAAAAATAAATGAAACTCGGTATAGTCGGCTTGCCCAACGTCGGCAAGAGCACCCTCTTTAACGCCATCACCCAGGCCGGAGCGGAAGCCGCCAACTACCCCTTCTGCACCATCGAGCCCAATGTCGGCGTCGTAAGCGTGCCGGATGAGCGGCTGGCTGTGCTCCACCGGATGTACAACTCAAAGAAAGTCACCCCGGCCACCGTCGAATTCGTCGATATCGCCGGCCTCGTCAAAGGCGCTTCCAGGGGCGAAGGCCTGGGCAACAAATTCTTAGGACATATCCGGGAAGTCGCCGCCATTGTCCATGTCGTGCGCTGTTTCAGCGATCCCAATGTCGTGCATGTCGACGGCCGTATAGATCCTCTGGCCGATATTGAAACCATCGATCTGGAACTGATCTTCTCCGATCTGGAATATCTCGACCACCGCATCCAAAAAACTCAAAAAAACCTCAAGGCCGATAAAACCCTGCAACAAGAGCTTGATCTGCTTGAACGGATCAAGCAGCATTTAGAAACCGGTAAAACCGCCCGCTCGATGGAGCTGACCGCCGAAGAAGCCAGGCAGATCAGGTCGCTTGATCTGCTAACCTTCAAGCCTGTCATCTACGCCGCCAATGTGTCCGAAGACGATGCTGCCGGAGATCATGACAAGCCGGATGTCATCCGGTTGAGGGAGCACGCTGCGCAGGAAGGCGCCGAAGTAGTCGTCATCAGCGCCAAACTGGAAGCTGAGCTGGCGGAGCTTGACGGCGAAGAAAAAAAGGCCTTCTTAGACGATCTGGGCATCGCCGAAGCCGGCCTCGATAAACTGATCCGCGCTTCTTACCAACTGCTAGACCTGATCTCCTTCCTCACCGCCGGCGCGCCGGAAGTCAGGGCCTGGACGATCAAGCGCGGCACAAAGGCAGCTCAGGCTGCCGGAAAGATCCATACCGACTTTGAGAAGGGCTTCATCCGCGCCGAAACCATCGCCTTCGACCTATTGAACACCTGCGGCGGGAATGTAACTACTGCTAAAGAAAAAGGTCTGGTTCGCTCCGAAGGCAAAGACTATGTCGTCAAGGACGGCGACGTAAT
>DUVF01000043.1 GCA_012841165.1 Clostridiales bacterium | reverse complement strand
TGGTTGATTCGCTCTACCGGGTGGCCGAGAAAACGAAAAATTTTGCTCAGCGAATGGCCGATCACCGTGCTCCGGATATGGCCTATATGGAAGGAACGGGCGATGTTAGGCGAGGAAAACTCAACTATGACCGTCTTGCCCTCACCGACCGTGCTTGCACCGAAGCGCTCGCCCGTTTTCAAAACTTCGCCCAAGGTCTCGCGTAAAAAGCCGCGCCGGTCAATGAACATATTGAGATAGCCGTTGACCGCTTCAACTTTTTCAAACAGTTTTTGACCGGCTAAGCGGTCTGCCAGATCGGAAGCGATCAGCGGCGGCGCCTTGCGCAGCGTTTTGGCTAAGCGAAAACAGGGCAAGGCATAGTCGCCTAATGTTTCGTCGGTCGGGATCTCCAAAAGACCACGGAGTTCCTCCGCTGTCATCTGAGATATTTCGGCTGCGATCAGATCGGCGATCGCCTGTTTGATGTCGATCATTCGATGATATCCTCCTCAGTCATCAGGGATATCCCCTGTTTTTTTAATAATTCAGCGAACACGCCGTCGCCGGGGGCGGGCGTGCGGGTAAAGCTGCCGTCGTAGATGCAGCCGACTCCGCAGGAAGGCCTGCGCGCCTTGAGAATGGCGAGATCAACGGTCTCGCCATAGAGTTCGGCCTGCCGGAGCGCCGCCGCCAGCGCCGCTCCGGCGCCCTCACGAAAGGCCGCCGTCACATCGGCCCCGGCGGCCGTCTGAACGAGGGCGCCACGCCGCTCGGCCGGAGGCCGCGGCGTCGGCAGGCCCCCTGCCACCTCTGGGCAGACCGCAATGTAGTTCTGCCCTTCGGTGAAGCGGGCCACCTTTTCCGAATAATTGTGGCCGCCGTTATACCGGCAGTTTTCGCCTAAAAGACACGCACTTATTATAACCACTTTTCACTTCCCTGTCATGTTCTATCTCATTTATATAAATCATCGATGCCGAGCAACACAGCAGCCTCTTTCTCTGCCCGCTTTTTTACGGACGCAGCATAGCCTCCCCGGCTAAAAAAAACCATATGCTTTTCTTTAACTTCGGGAAAGGCCGCTGTGGCTGTTACCAGGTCTTCGTATTCTTCCATCCGCATCGGGTTTTTTTGGAATTTACATTCACAGAACAATCCTTTGTCCCCCTTCTTATCAAGCGCCAGAATGTCGATGTCGTCTTGCTGTTTGATACGCGGATTGTTTCCCCACCATCTGCCGATCACAAAGGGGACAAACGGCAGCCTTTGCATTTTGGCCTGCCGAATCAGATACTGTTTGCAAACATCTTCAAATACCGGCCCCAAAAAAACCGGAATGTCGTTCATGACATCTTTGGTTGCGGCTTCGGTGCCGAGCATTTCGTAATAGCTTTTATTCGCGAACACATAGCGATACCAGAATTTATAAAAATTATCTGTCACCGCATATATTGATTTTCTGCTTCGAACAGATTCTCCACAGGGAACCCGCCGATCGATCAGCCGCATGGATTGCAGAGTCAACAAATATTTGCTGATCTTGGACTTTTCTTCGTGAATGCGGTCGGCAATCCGGGTTAAGGTATTGCAGCCGCCGGCTACGGCTTCCAGTATGCTGTTATAGATTACAGGCTCTCTCAGTTCCATTTTAAGCAACAGCTCCGGCTCGCCATTCAAAAAAGCACCATTTTTGAGGATTTCACCGGAAATATTCTGTTCTATACTTTTTGCATCATCGAACGCGTTCAAATATCGAGGTATCCCCCCTAAAATCCCATAGGCCGTCAGTTTTTCTTCATTGCTGTATTCCGGAAAAAAATCCGCGCTGTCCAGATAGTCAAAAGGAAGAACTTCCCGAGTCGCTGTGTTTCGGCCATACAATGGACTTTTGGCCCCCATGACCTCGTTTACCATAAAGCTGACACTTGAACCGCACAAAATCAGAAATATTTTCTTGTTCGCCCAGTCATAATCTATTTCATGCTGCAATAAACTCTTGATGGAAGGGTTCGTCACGGCTAAAAAAGGAAATTCGTCGATTATAACAACCGTTTTATCCTGTGCGCTTTTCCGACCTATATATGAAAATGCGTCCTTCCATGTAGGAAAAGGTGAAATCGATTCACCATCAAAATATCGCTGCACCGTCATAGAGAAATCCTGCAGGTTTAATGCGTCGTTTTTCTCTTGCGCCGGGAAAAAGATAACCTTGTGCTTCCGCGCAAATTCCTGAAGAATCGTGGTTTTACCAACGCGCCGCCGCCCGTACATGACCAGAAACTCAAAGGCGGAGCTCGAGTATAAATCCTCCAGCTGTTTTAACTCATCGGCTCTGGCTATCATTTCGTCCTCCTTAAATTATACTACTCACGAGTAGTATACTTACGAGTAGTATAATGCTGCCAGAGGGTTTTTTCAAGTCATTAATCACATATCGATTATTTCACATAATCCGTTCACCGATTGCCTCACACAAGCAGTTCATCTATTGTTTCGCATTCCTACTTCTTCTTCAGCTGCACTATGGTCACCCCGTCGCCGCCTTCGTTATAGGAACCGCGCCGGAAATCGGCGACATGCTTGTGCTGCTTGAACATCGCGGTCAGCCCCTCGCGAAGGATGCCGGCGCCCCGACCATGGATGACCGAGACTTCGGCCAGGCCGGCCAGAAAGGCGTCATCTAAGTATTTATCGACATCCATCCGGGCGTCGTCTAAGTTCTTCCCTATCACATTGATGGATGATGTAACGCTGGCGGCTTTGGCATAAAAACCATCGCCCGCCGCGCCCGAGGGTTTTTCCCGCCGGTCGGCCGCCTGCCCGGCGGCCACCCTTCCCCGCCATCCCTTTTTCAAGCCGGCGTCCACCCCGCCGTCACCGGGCTGATCGGCCCGGGCTAATCGGTTCACCGCCACGCTGATGCGAAGCGATCCTACCTGTACCTGCACCTCGTTCTTATCGTCCGGCGGGTTCAAAACCTGGCCGGTCTGATCTAATGTCAGCACCCGCACCCAGTCGCCGGGCTTTAATTCCGCGGGCCGGAGCGGCTTGGGATTGATCTTCGGCTCGGTCTTCTCACGGTAGCGTGACTGCCGGTCGCGGATCTTCCGCCGGACCGTTTCCTGACGACGTTCACGCTCGCCGGCGTCGGTCTCATGCTCCAGCGCTTTCAACTCCTGCCGCATTTCATCGGCAAATTCTCTGGCTTCGCGCAGGGTCTCGCGCGCCTCCGCACGGGCCTCTTCCAGCAGCTTGTCTTTTTTCTCCGCGAACCGCCGCCGTTCTTTGGCCAGCGCTTCTTCCTGCTTCTTCATTTCCAGGCGTATGGCCATCGCCTCGTCTAATTCTTCCTCTGCCCGCCGGCGATCTTCATGCACCGCCGCCAGAACATCCTCAAACTGAATATCGTCCTGCTCCAGCAGACTGCCCGCCTTCTCCACTAACTCAACCGGCAGCCCCAGCTTCTCCGCTATGGCAAAAGCGTTGGACTTCCCGGGCGTTCCCAGGGTCAGCCGATAGGTCGGCGACAGCGTTTCCACATCGAAAGCCATAGCGGCATTCTGCACGCCCGGCGTCGCCAG
>DUVF01000042.1 GCA_012841165.1 Clostridiales bacterium | reverse complement strand
GCGGCTGATGGTCATCCAGGGCGAAGCCTGATCGGTGATCGTCAGGGCGGGATCCGTCAATGTCTCCGCCAACCGGCGCAGACACTCATGATAAATGTCTCCGCTTTCCCGGCTGGATAATTCGAACACCCGGCGCTCTACGGGCGCCAAACCATAGCGCAGCCAGTGGGCAAAGGGACAGCGGCTGAACAGTTCCAGTCTAGAAGGGCTGACTACCAGGCCAAGGTCATCGCTGTAACTGAATAAGCGCTTTGCCAGGCGTTTATCCAAGCGAACCGGCTGATTGGTAAAGCTAATGCCTCTGTTTACCAGCTCAATACCGGACAGGTTTTTTTCCTGATGCCAACTGAGCAGCGACCGCAGAAGCTGATCCTCTCCCGGCGGCTGATTCGCTCCCGGTGGCTGATCCTCCCCCGGCGGCTGATCGCGCAGCTTTTCCGCCAGATAGCGCAATGACGCCGCCGGACGCTGTATCCTGCCGAAGGGATCGTTCCGATTGAATAAGTCCCCTTCGATTGTCTGCCGCGGGAACAGGGCTGTCAATTTATGGAAGATGTGCGAGGGCCGCAGCTCGCGTCCCTCCGCGTCGGCCGCCGTATAACTGATGAACAGCCGCTTCTCCGGACTCGAAAGATTCCGGTAGATCGCCAGTTGTTCTTCCAGGCCGGCCGTCTTGTCGTCCTTGCAGATCTCGATCTGCCTGTCATAGAGCAGGGCACGTTCATCCCGGCTGAGCAGCTCGTCGGCGACTGTTTCGGCCGGCAGCACGCCGTCATTCGCGCCGGTAACGATCACGGCCTTGACCGGACCGAGGCGGCTGCGCTGCATCGTTCCAATGACGATTTGATCAGAAGTGCCCGGTATCAGACCGATCTCAAGCGCATCGATGCCGGCCTGCAGCATGGCGCTGAAATCGCTGCCGCTCATTACCTGATCGCCCGCTAATTCGGCTGTTTGTTCAAAAATCCCTGACAGCAGGCTCCAGATTTGCAGCAGCTCTTGAGCGGCCTCCTGTTCACCCTCAATTTCCAGCCTCGCCGCGGCTTGTTCTAACTGTTCCGGCAGCCTGCTCTGCTCTTCCAAAAATACACGCAGGGCCGCTATTTTATCCGCTACCGTCTCCGCCGTCTTATAGGATGAAGCGATCGGTTCAAGATAATCAGCTAACTCTTGGCGCGTCTGCTCGATTTCCTGCAGCTCTTCCTCCGGGAAAAAACTGCTGCCATAGCAGAACGGCTGCCGCCAGGCGTTGCCGTGAATCCGATAACGCAGAGCATAGTTCTCCAGGCGATCGATTTTAGAGCGCTCAAAGGGCGTCAGGGCGGTTTTCAGAAGCTGAAAGATATCGCCGCCGCGCCATTTTTTGTTCAAAATATCGAGCAGCGCAAACAGATAAACGACCGCCGGATTGTGCCGCGGCTGACGCTTCTGATCCATGAAAAATGGTATTTCATATTCCGCGAACACCCGCCGCAGCACACGGCCGCGCTGGTCAAGATCGTTGCAGATCACCGCCACATCGCGGTAGCGATAGCCCCGGTCACGCACCAGCTCGACGATATAGGCGGCCGCCGTCTCGGCTTCATTATAGAAGTTGGCCGCCCGGCAAAATGTCAGATTGTCGGAAGAAGGCGCCGCGCTGTCGGGCAAGGAGGCCGCGCTGTCGGAAAAGGGTTTACCGGGGATTTCGTAGAGTTCCCGCTCAATGTGCCGGATCTCTTCCGCCACGGCTCTTTCAAAGCCGGCGATGGGGATGACCGGCACCTCCTCGCCGGCGTCCGCCCGGACCTTTCGTATGGTCTGCCAGCTCAGTTGAAAAAGCTCGGAATCCAGTTGGCTGGGGTCGCCGGTTAAAATCAATTGGACGCTGCGGGCGCAGCGATCTAACTGCGCGATCAGACGGCGGGTTTTAGGAGACAGATAATCAAAGCCGCTGATCCAGAAGTCGCTCCGGCGCACCCAATCCGACTGCCCCAGCCGGCTCAGGAATAGGTCGACGAAATCTTCCGTGTCCGTATATTTATCCCGGATCGCCTGTTGATAGCGGCTGAACAGCAGCTGCAGGTCTGTCAGTTTCTGCCTGAGAATAGAATCTTTCGGCAAGACGGCGGCTGCTTCAGCCACCGTGTCGGGCGTTGCTCCGTATTGTTTGAACTCCGACAGCAGATCGTTTACCCGGTCGATGAAGGACTGTTCCCTGGCCAGACCGCCATAGGCCCTGAGTTCAGGAGCCGACTGACTGATGATGCGCGACAGCAGCATGTGCCGCCCCAGTCGGTCGATATGAACGCGGGTACGCCCCCCCTGCTGGCTCAGGATGCGGTCTGCCAATCGGTTTTCCGACAGCACTTCAAGATCGATCAAGCCGGGTTCATTCAAATATTTAAGCGCGTTGCGCTCCGCCTGCAGGGTGTACTGATCCGGCACCAGCAAAAAAACCTTGCGATCCTCGTCCAATGTTCGAATCGCCGCCAAAGTCTTTGCGATCTCGGCAAAGAGAAAGTGTTCTTTATCCTGGTTTTCACGTCCCAGATAGATTTTAATCATTGTTCAAGCCGGCCAGAATGGCCTTTATTTCTCCCGGTTCTTCCACCAGAAAATCGGGAGCGTTGGGCCCGGTAATCTCTTCTTCCGGTACTGCCAGATGCCAGCCGACAAGAACTGACCGGACGCCGGCGTTGCGGGCGCACAGGATGTCAAACATGCTGTCACCTATCATCAGAGCCTGCTCCGGCTCGGCGCTAAGACGATCGAGCGCGATCAGAACCGGTTCGGGGTCAGGCTTGTGTTTGTCGGTATCATCACAGGTGACTACGCTATCCAGCAGACGGCGCAGGTCGAACTGATCCAGCCACTTATAAGTCGTGCCGGGCAACCTTGATGTGACGACGGCAGTCCTATAACCCTCAGCCTTCAAATCACTCATCAGCTCCACCATCCCCGGAAAGGGATGGATCATCTCGTGATAGTGGTCGAGCATGAAGCGCCGGTAGATATCAACCCCGGCGTCAGGCGAGATCTGCGGCAGTACTTTAGCCATCGTGGTAAAAAGCGGTTCGCCAAAAGTGCGGATGATGTCGGCTTCCGGCCGCTCTTTTCCTTCCACCGTCACAAAGGTATGCTGCCAGGTAGCGATGATCAAATCGTTGGTGTTCATAATCGTCCCGTCGAAATCGAACAGGATGGTATCTACTTGTTTCAATTTTTTGTCCTCAAAGTATGATGCCGTGTCAGACATCCTTTTGCTTCAGCTTCTCGTTCATAAAATAATCCAGATCTCCGTCCATCACAGCATACACATTGCCGACTTCGGCGTTGGTGCGATGATCCTTGACCATCGAATAAGGATGGAAAACATAGGAGCGAATCTGACTGCCCCAGGTGATCTGGCTGAAATCGCCCTTCAATTCATCGATCTTTGATTTATGCTCCGCCTCGGCCAGTTCCAGCAGCTTGGCCTTTAATATCCGCAGGGCGACTTCTTTGTTTTGATGCTGCGAGCGTTCATTCTGACAGGATGCGACAATGTTGGTCGGCAGATGGGTAATCCGGATCGCCGAATCCGTTTTATTGACATGCTGACCACCGGCTCCGCTCGACCGGAAGGTATCGATGCGCAGGTCGTCAGGATTGATCTCAATCGCGATATCGTCGTTCAATTCGGGCATGACGTCAAGAGAAGAGAAGGAAGTATGTCTTCTGCCGGATGAGTCGAAAGGAGATATCCGGACAATGCGGTGGACGCCCTTTTCATTCTTCAGGTAGCCATAGGCATATTCGCCTTCCACCAGCATGGTAGCGCTCTTGATACCACCTTCGTCAGCATCTTGCAGATCCCACATCGTGATCCGGTAGTTCTTCGATTCTGCCCAGCGGGTGTACATTCTAAGCAGCATCTCCGCCCAATCCTGTGCATCGAGACCGCCGCTGCCGGCATGGATTGATACGATTGCATTGCCCTGATCATATTCGCCGTTCAGCAGGGTCTTTACGCGCAAATCCTCGCTCCTGGCGCGGAAGTTCCGATATGCTTCGTTAATCTCCGGCACCAGACTGGGATCATTTTCTTCTTCCGCCAGGGTCACCAGCACCTGTATGTCTTCAAATTCTGTTTCCAGCGATGAAAAATCTGAGATCTTACCATCGATCCGTTTCTTTTCCTGCATCAGCTTCTGGGCAGCTTCGTGGTCGTCCCAAAACCCTTCGGCTTCCATTTTTTTACTTATAATATCAGCTTCACTTTTCAGGCGAGCCAGGTCAAAGGGACTCACCCAATTCTTTGAGATTTTGCTCTTCGCCTTCTAATTCGTACTTGATAGGATCCAGCTCGATCACGTTCTCACATCCTTCATAACTTCATAAAGATTGGGGGGGTAGCGACGCTCCGTCGGACAGAAGCTCCGTCAACAGAGGTTCAGTCTTCTATCTTATTGGCGCCGCAGCACTTTTTATATTTTTTCCCGCTGCCACAGGGGCAGGGATCGTTTCGGCCGGCCGTCGGCTGTTTACGCACCGTTTCCTGCTTATGCTCGCGCTGCGGTACCGGAGCTGCCGCCGGCATAGCTTGCGGGCCGCCTGCGCCGGAATTAAGAACACTGCTGATCCGGCCGTCAATCTCTTCCTTGCGGCCTTCTCCGGCCGAAGCCACCTGACGTCGCTCCGCGTTGGTCTGCACTGTTACATTGAAGCACAGGCGCACCGTATCATCCTTGATCGACTTGATCATCAGCTCAAACATGTCGAAACCTTCATCGGCATAGGCCCGGGCCGGATCCTGCTGGCCGAGGGCGCGCAAGCCAATCCCGTAGCGCAGCTGATCCATCGCGTCGATGTGATCCATCCATTTATTATCGACCACTCGCAGCAATACCATGCGCTCCAGCTCCCGCATCCGCTCTACGCCGATTTCAGCTTCTTTTTCGGCATAGATATTTTCCAGCGTGGCCATGGTATCATCATAGAGGTCGCGCCGGTCAAGCTGTTCCCGTTCTTCTTCCGAATATCTGTAAGCCGGGAAGCTCTCGCAGACCTTCCGCATCTCACGGGTCAATTCTTCTAAATCCCACTCTTCCGAGTACTTGGAAGTATTTGTGATGTAATCGACCTGCTCCTGCGCCAGTTCTCCGGCCATTGACATGATATGCTCGCGCAGATCTTCTCCAAGCAGGACGCGCCGCCGCTCACTATAAATGATTTCACGCTGCTTGTTCATGACGTCGTCATACTGCAGCACATATTTCCGTATGGAAAAGTTACGGCCCTCCACCTTCTTTTGAGCGTTTTCGATCGATTTTGTGAGCATACCGGCTTCTAAAGGCGAACTGTCGTCCATCCCCAGTTTGCCGACCAACCCCTGAATCCGATCGCCGCCGAACAGGCGCATGAGATCGTCTTCCAGAGAAATAAAGAACTGGGTTGTCCCCGGATCGCCCTGCCGGCCTGACCGGCCACGCAGCTGGTTATCTATCCTGCGGGATTCATGGCGTTCCGTGCCCACTATATACAGGCCCCCCAGATCAACCACCCGCTGACGCTCTTCCGGCGTGCTGCCCCGGCCGCCTAAGATGATGTCGGTACCACGGCCGGCCATGTTGGTGGCGATGGTGACCGCCCCGTAGCGTCCGGCTTCGGCAACTATCTCCGCTTCGCGATCATGCTGTTTAGCGTTCAGCACATTGTGCTTGATGCCCCGTCGTTTGAGCATGCTGCTGATCAATTCCGACCGTTCTATCGATATCGTTCCAACCAGCACCGGCTGGCCTCTTTCATGGCAGGCGGCGATCGAGTTGGCGATAGCGGTGAATTTACCCCGCTCTGTGCTGTAAATCGCATCGTCAAGATCGTTCCGGACGACCGGTTTATTGGTAGGAATAACCACTACATCCATATTATAGATGTCCCGGAATTCATCTTCTTCCGTTTTGGCGGTACCGGTCATGCCGGCCAGCTTTTTGAACATCCGAAAGTAATTTTGCAAAGTGATGGTGGCCAGCGTTTTTGATTCTTCTCGGACTTTCATGCCTTCTTTCGCTTCGATTGCCTGGTGCAGACCGTCGCTGTAGCGTCTGCCGAACATCAGCCGGCCGGTAAACTCATCGACTATGACGATCTCGCCGTCCTTGACGATGTAGTCGATATCCCGCCGCATCAGACTGCGCGCTTTCAGCGCCTGGATAATATGATGATTGAGCTCCATGTTTTCCGGATCGGACAGATTATCGACTTTGAAATGTTTTTCGCTCTTGGTGACACCCTGTTCGGTCAGCGAGACCGTTTTATCTTTCTCTTCAACCGTAAAGTCAAAGCCCGGCGTAAAGCCGGCAACAAAGCGGTCGGCTATCTGATAAAGATCGGTAGATTTATCGCCCTGGCCGGAGATGATCAGCGGCGTTCTGGCTTCGTCGATCAGAATACTGTCGACTTCGTCGACGATAGCATAGTTAAGCTCACGCTGCACCTGGTCTTCTTGATAGGTGACCATATTGTCGCGCAGATAGTCAAAGCCGAATTCGTTGTTCGTACCGTAGGTGATGTCGGCCTGATAGGCTTCCCGCCGCTCAGAGCCGGTGACGCCGTGTGTCACGCAGCCGACCGTCAATCCCAGAAAAGTATATATCGCGCCCATCCACTCCATGTCGCGCTGGGCCAGATAGTCGTTAACGGTGACAACATGCACGCCCTTGCCTTCTAAGGCGTTCAGATAGACCGGCAGGGTCGCCACTAAAGTTTTTCCTTCGCCGGTCTTCATTTCGGCGATGCGCCCCTGATGCAAAACGACGCCGCCGATCAGCTGAACCCTAAAGTGCTTCATCTCCAGAGTCCGCCAGGCTGCTTCGCGCACAGCCGCATACGCTTCAACCAGAATGTCGTCCAGCGTTTCGCCGGCAGCCAGCCTTTCTCTGAATTGCACCGTCAAGGCCGCCAGCTCTTCATCGCTCCGTTTTTGCATCTCTGGCTCGAGAGCCATTATCTGATCGGCGGTTTTCTCTATTTTCTTGATCTCTTTCTCATTGAGATCGCCAAATATCTTTTCTAAAAATCCCATCCTCAACGTTATCCTTTCTCCCGGCCTCATGTCCTTTGCGCCGTAAGCGGTTTATTATATCACGCTGAAAGTGAAAAAGCAAAAACCGGCGCCGCAGCGACGCCGGTTTAATTAAAACCGCTATGCCTTGCAATTAGCTGATTTTCGCCCTTTAAGCGTTCCCGGCAATCGTCCGCTGATTCCCCAAATTATCGACAAAAGCATGGTATATGGCCCGAATAGCTGTTTCAAAATCCTTATTCTGAACGCCCACAATAATATTCAATTCACTTGAACCCTGATCTATCATCCGGATATTGACCCCCGCCTCATACAAGGCGGTGAACAGCGTTGCGGAAACGCCGGTTCGGTTGCTCATGCCCCGGCCGACGGTCGCGATCAAAGCCATATCTTCATGCGCGACTATCGTAT
>DUVF01000041.1 GCA_012841165.1 Clostridiales bacterium | reverse complement strand
AGTCGCACCATTCACCGCAATGTCAATCAGGTATTGAATATGATGGGCATCAGCTCGCAGCTGTCCAAATATCCGCACGAACTGTCAGCGGGTGAACAGCAGCGGGTGGCGATTGCCCGTGCTGTCATCAACAATCCGACTGTTCTGATCGCCGACGAACCGACCGGCAATCTCGATCCGGACACAGCCTGGGAGATAATGCAGCTGCTTGAACAGATCAACCGCCGCGGCACCACCATCCTGATGGTCACGCATGCCAAAGACATAGTCGATAAAATGGGTAAGCGGGTCATCGCGATTGAGAACGGCAAGATCATTCGCGACGATGTTGCCGGGGAATATGGCTATTATGAGGATGAAAGCGCGCACGCCAGTTATCCGCGCGGGGGAGGAGTGTTCGGCACAGATGATTTTTAGAAGCATCGGCCAGGCTCTTAAGCAAGCCTTCAAGCAAATTCTGCGTAACCGGGCTATGACACTGGCTTCGCTGTTTTCCATCACCGCAATGCTGCTCATACTGGGTCTATTCTTTATTCTGGTTGTGAACGTTAACCTGGTAGCGGAAAACGCCAAGCGCTCTTTCGACACCGTGCAGGTCTATCTGTTGGACAGCACAGATAAAACGGCTGCCGACAGCATGATACGGCAGATCAAAAATATGCCGAATGTGAAAGAAACGCTTTACCTGTCCAAAGAAGACGCGCTCAAAGAATTTAAAGTCAGATGGGGAGACAAGGCCTATTTGCTGGATGGAATTGAAAATCCTCTGCCCAATTCGATCCGGGTCAAGCTGGAGCATATAGAACAGGCAGATCAGGTTGTCGGCAAGATCAAGACCTTTACCGGCATCGAAGATGTCAAATATTACCAGACAACAGTTGATAAGCTGCTAAATATCACGAATTTTATAAAGGTAGGCGCCAGCATCCTCATTGTTTTTTTGATTATCATATCGGTAGTGGTGGTCTCTAATACGATCAAGCTGACGGTGCTGGCCCGGGAACGTGAGATCTCCATCATGAAATATGTCGGCGCGACCAACTGGTTCATTCGCGGCCCCTTTTTAGTGGAAGGCATCCTCATCGGCATCATCTCGGCTTTGTTTTCAGCAGGCTTGGTGGCGTTGCTCTATCATCGCATTCTGAAATTGTTCGGTTCGGACAGCTTCCTCATATTTTCCACCGCGATGGTGCCGGAGGGATTTTTGGCAATAAATCTGATTTTTATTTTCCTCGCCCTTGGCGTCAGCATCGGCGCGATCGGTAGTATCATTTCGATGCGCCGCTTCCTCGACACTTAAAGAAAGGAGCGGACATGCAACATACGTCATCATTTAATTTAATTAAACGCATCCTCAGCCTGGGTCTGGTTCTGATCGTTTTAGCCGGAATCGTCTGGGCGCCGGGCTATGCCGCTTCTTCGCAGGATAAACTGAAATCGCTGAACTCACAGATCAGCCAGCTGAAGAAAAAACTGGCTGATGGCAAGGCCGAAGAAAAGAACCTGCAGGATAAGATCAGCGAACTTGATAAGCTGATCGTACAGGTCGAAGCTGAGATTAATGAATTGGCCGGCGATATCTCCAATACCCAGACTCAGATTCAAAAGGCTCAGGTTGATTTAGACAGGAAACAGGCTGAGATAAATCTGCAAAATGATGCCATGGGAAGTCGGCTGCGTTCCATGTATAAAAACGGCGAGGCCGGTATTTTGGAAATTTTGCTCGGCTCCACTGATTTCACCGACTTTATGACCAACTTAGATATGGCTCAGAAGATATTCGACAATGATGTCGGTGTGTTAGAAAAACTGGAAGAACAGCATCAGATCATCGAAAATCATAAGCAGGGTCTGGTCGATCTGAAAAATAAACTGGCTGCCCAGCAACAGGAGCAGAAACGCAAACAGAACGAACTGGCGGCCAGCCGGAGCAATGTTGCGGAGATTAAGGCCGATGTAGCTAAGGATAATAAGGCGTTGGCGGCGCAGGTCGATGCGCTTAACAATGAAGCCAACGCTCTCATAAAAGAGATCCGCCGTTTACAAGGCGGCGGCAAGTATGTCGGTGGCGAACTGATGTGGCCGGCGCCGGGATACACTTCCATTTCTTCGCCTTTTGGCTATCGCACCCACCCGATTCTGAAGGTGCGCAAGATGCATACCGGCATAGATATTCCGCTGCCCTCAGGCAAACCGATCGTTGCCGCGAACGATGGAACCGTCATCAAGGCGGCCTGGAACAACAGTTACGGCTATATGGTCATGATAGACCACGGCGGCGGGCGGGTGACCCTCTATGCGCACAACAGTTCGCTCAAAGTCAAAGCCGGAGATACCGTCAAGAAAGGCCAGACGATAGCCGCTGCCGGCAGCACAGGGATGTCCACCGGACCACATCTGCATTTTGAAGTTCGGATCAACGGCGATTATGTCAATCCGTTGAAGTATCTGTGAGTGTATTGAAAGCGGCCAAATGGCTCTGGCCGGACAGAGCAGCCGGATCGGCTGGCGACTGGTTTGCGCAGCTCCTGGCTGAACGCGGCATAACAGATGTTGCCATACAGGCTGAGTATCTCTCTGATCGACCGCAGGAAACCTGGGATCCTTTTTTACTCAACGACATGAAAGAAGCTGCCAAACGCATCCTGCTGGCAATCGACCGGCAGGAAGTGATCTATATCTACGGCGATTATGACGCCGACGGGATATGCGCGGCCGCATTGCTGAGCCAGATTGTTGAGGCGCTCGGCGGCCAGTCTAGTTGCTACATTCCCTCCCGCTTTGATGAAGGTTATGGTTTGAATTATGACGCGCTCGACTGGATCGCCGCCCAAGGTGGAAATCTTGTCGTGACAGTTGATTGCGGCAGCGTTTCTTTGGCGGAGGTGCGCCATGCCCGGTCGATCGGTCTGGACATAATTGTCACCGACCACCATAATCCGGGCGATACGCTGCCGGATTGCCTGGTCGTCAATCCCAAGCGCAGCGACAGCGCGTATCCCTGCCCACACCTGTCGGGATGCGGAGTGGCGTTTAAACTGGCTCAAGCGCTGCAGCGCCTGAGCGGACATTTGGATCGCAGGGAACTGAACCGGGTGCTAGATTTAGTAGCGATTGCGACCATAGCTGACATCGTTCCGCTAATCGGAGAAAACCGTACGCTGGTAAAATATGGGATACGCGAAATCAGCCGCCAAAACCGGCCGGGCTTGAAGAAATTGATAGAGGCCGTCGGCCTGAAAAGCGACCGCATCCAATCTGATCAGATAGCATATGTAATAGCACCGCATTTAAATGCCGGCGGCCGGATCGCTACAGCGGAGACTGGGCTCGATTTGCTGCGCAGCAATGATGAAAAACACATTGCGTCAGCGGTGGAGGAGTTGTGTCATAACAACCGGACTCGCCGTCAGATACAGGAGAAAGCTCTGACCGTGGCAATCGATCTGGCAGTCGGTCAGATCGCGCAGGATCGCCCGATTTTGATTCTGACAGCGCCGGAAGGGGTGATTCATGAAGGTATTGCCGGCATCGTGGCGGGTAAGATCAAAGATCGCTATCAGCGACCGGCGCTGGTCT